>CAMDDX010000290.1 GCA_945893075.1 Planctomyces sp. SH-PL62
CCGTCAGCCATCGACTCAGTTGTTCGCGCGAGAACCATGCGCTTGTCGCCAGTCCAGCGACCAGCGCGAAACCAATAACGCCAAAGAGCAATCGTCGAGTCTTCATCGGACACCTTTTGATTTTCGATTTTTGATTTTTGATTGGGCGACAAAGCGGCCAGCGACGATTTTTGATTGGTCTGCAAGCTGCAAGCGGCAGGTTGCGATCTTCGATGGGCTTGCAAGGCCGTCGCCTGCGCTTCAATCGAAAATCAAAAATCGTCAATCGAAAATTAGACGACGAGGACACCAGAGCGCTCGCGGCGCGCAGTGTCACACAGCAAAGCCACCACCGACTCGTGCGGCGGGCGTACCTCGGAGCGAACCGGCAATCGCGGCGTCAACTCCGTCGGAGTGAGAAGATCCACCGCCGGAATCTGCGACCCACCTTGGGAAGCATCCGGCAGAGTGACTTCGGAAATCAGCGGCACCCATTGTTCCGTGCTCGCCGACGATCGAGGCGAATCTGAACGCTCCGGCGCAGACACCGGCAAAGAAGACTGGAAACCAAACCAGAACACATGCAGATGCTCAACGGGCGAATTGGCGGAAGGAGTCGCACGGTCGTCATGCGACTCCTTCGCCATCACCGTTTCGACACGGTGACTGTGCTGCGACGAATGCGAATGTCTTGGGCCGCTCGTCTGCGAACGCTCGACCGTCGCGACGCCATGCTGGTGCGACTTGTCCCCGTCCGCATGACGGTGCCGCAACGCCGGAGACGACACCGCTGGCATCGCCATTACGGCGATCAGCAGCAGAGTCACCAAATTACGGGCCAGCAAACGCATGAGTTCCTCAAATCAGTCGTGGCAGAAAGTACCATGACCTTGATGGGAGCGGAAGCTTCGTTCCAAGAATCACTGCGGGGCTGGTGTGCCCATAAATGTTGGCAGAGACAGACTAATCCGAAACGCAAGAGCGCGAACGAGGGCGGGCGCTCCCAATGACAACGATTCTGAATTCGGTGATCCGTGATGCGATCGCCCTCGCTCGCGCTTCGGGTTAGTGTCGGCGTTGACTGCTCCTGCCAAAAGCAATTGCCACCTCCATTCTGTCTCGTGCTGACCAGGATAGGGGCGGTCTTTGGTTTCATGAAACCGGGGCTTTTCGGCAAAACATAGGTTGCGACACCGAGATTCGAGTAGCAGAATGCCGTCTCCCTAAAAGTCTGACTGCGAAGGGCAGTCGCCGTGAGATGTGAATAATGTGCTCGGAACGCTTGAAGTGGACTGTTCGCAAGCTGGGCTGCGTGGCCGCGTTTTTGGCCTTGCAGTTGGCTTGGACGGCGACCGCTTCCGCGACTTGTGGCGATCATTTGCAGTCGCACGGAGAGTCGCTGCTGGCACACATGCGATCGGAAACCGGGCCGCAGCAACAACCGTCTGATGCACCGCGTCCACAGTCGCCTTGCCGCGGTTTGCATTGCTCGAAGGGAACTCCCGTTGCTCCCGCTCCATTGCCCGTCAGGGTGCAAATGGAAGATCAGCACTGCTGGCTCTCTCTGCCGGAAATCGCCGCTCGGTCCTCTGATTTCGTGAGGCCGACGTGCGATGATGGGTTTCGTTTGCCGGAACGCCGTGCAGGTCGGCTGGACCGTCCGCCGCGAGCCGCTTAAGGCTATTGCTCGCGAGCGCAATTGTGATTGTGACTGTCGTTTCGGTGACCGGGATGCTCTCTCGGTGCATAGGAATTGCGACCCACACAATCTTCCCAACTTCTGACTTGTGCTTTCTTCGCGAGCGACTACGCGGCTGTCGTCGATCCTGCTTTGGGCTGCGTGTGAACTTTCGCAGCCAGGAATTGATCTCGACCGGATTCATCCGCCTGCGAATCGCCAGCCTGGATGAAGTCACGACTCATTCTTCTTCGGACGACCTCTATTCTTTTCTGATGCCTGGATTTCTTTCGTTTCGTTTTTTCAGGAGCAGCTCATTATGAACCGTCGCGGATTTACATTGATCGAATTGTTGGTGGTGATCGCGATCATCGCCGTGTTGATCGCGTTGCTGCTGCCGGCCGTGCAGCAGGCGCGTGAGGCGGCTCGACGCAGCCAGTGCCGTAATAATCTCAAGCAGTTTGGTCTGGCGATTCACAACTACCACGACAACAACAAAGTGTTCCCGTTTGGGAAAGGTCCGAGCTACCCCGGTGCTCCAGTTTTCGCGCGGTGGTCGCAACACGCGATGCTGCTGCCGTTTCTCGATCAGACACCGCTCTACAAAAGCATCACCTTCACGCAGCCGCCCGACACGCCGGGCATGGGCGGTGTGATCGCCTTCATGCCCGCTTACACCAGTCCGGGAGGAATCAATACGACCCCCTCGACCAAAACGGTGCCGATGTTCTTGTGTCCGTCCGATGGCCAAACGGCAGGACCGGGGCAAAACAACTATTGCGGCAACCAAGGTGGTTGGCTCTGCGACTTGAGCGACACTGCGGGAGCCTCCACGGTCAGTCCTACCGAAGTGCAGACCGGAGTGTTCTACTTCCTCAGCCGAGTGAACTCAGCCGCTGTTCGTGACGGATTGAGCCAGACGGCGTTCTTCAGCGAGCATGTGCGTGGCAACGGCAGCCTGAATCCCAAGAGCGATTTGTTCGTGATTCCGGCACAGACCACGCTGGCCGGGACGTATTCGACCTGCATGGGTCTCAACACTTTGACCGCGACGCCGCTGACCAGCAAATGGGGCTACAGTTGGGTTATGGGTGAGAATTGCTGCGCGCAATACAACCACGTTGCGGTGCCGAATACCACTTCGTGCGCGGGAACCGGCTTTACCGGCACGATGGCCAACATGGCGATGCAGGTCTCGGCGTCGAGCTTTCATACGGGTGGAGTCCATGTGCTGATGGGCGACGGTGCCGTGAACTTCTCCAACAACAACATTGATCTGACGGCGTGGCGATCAATCGGCACGCGCGCCGGCAAAGAGACCGTGGCACCGTAAGGCGGTTGAACGGTGGGAAGCCAAACGATGATTCCATTTCGTGGGTCGTGTCTCGTCGCGGTTTGGCTGCTGTGCGGATGTTGTGCCGGTTGCGGCTCATCGTCCGGCAGCAGCCATGCGCGTTACATCCCCGAACCGGCACAGGCCACATCGACCATTCAGGCCGCTCTGGAAGCGTGGCGGCGAGGCGAGCCGGTCGGTGAAGTACATGGCACGAAGCCGCCGGTGTTCCTTGTCGATTCGTTTCGCCGTGAAGGACAGACACTCGAACGCTTCGAGATTCTCGGCGAGGTCGCCGGACTGACTCAGAGAACCTACTTGTGCAAATTGTCCTTCGCGAAACCCGCTGCGGAAGAGAAGGTGCGGTTCGCGGTGCTGGGCATCGACCCGCTGTGGGTCTACCGGCATGAGGATCTCGAACTGCTCGCGCATTGGGAGCACAAGATGCCTGAGCCTCCCGCCATCGAAAAGTCTGCCGAGGGACAGCCATGAGCGAACCTCTGTCCGACACCTCGCCTCTCACCCCTCGCCCCTCACCCCTATTCAAGCGACTGCTCTGGACCGCGAAGCTGATCGAAGTCCGGCTGCGGTTTGTGATCGTGTTGCTCGTCGCCTTTGTGGTCGTCGGCCGCTGGGAGACGTGGCAAAACTATTGGAACAAGTGGACTCGGCCGCTGTTCGGCGGAGCGGCTCACGCCGGAAGCGTTTCGACCGATACCGAGTTCTTCTGCCCGATGTGTCCCGGAGTCCTCTCCGACTGGCCGGCAATTTGCCCGGTCTGTCACATGGACTTGGTCACGCGGCGGCGCGGCGAGCCGATCGTGCTTCCCGATGGAACGCTCGCGCGGATGCAACTGGCTCCGTATCGCATTCAACAGGCCGGTATCCACACGACCGAACTTCAGCCGCAAACGCTGGACGGCATCGGCGAATGTCTGGCACTTCCCGAATCGGCGGTCATCGACAGCGGCTCGATGCAGGTGGTCTACGTCGAGTCGATGCCCGGCATGTTTGACGGCATCGCCGTGAAAGTTGGCCCGCGAATCGGTGACCTGCTGCCGATCCGCGAAGGACTGAAAGCCAGCCAGCGAGTTGCGACCAGCGGCGCGTTCTTGATCGACGCCGAAACGCGGCTCAATCCCAGTCTCGCCGTCGGCTACTTCGGAGCGGCGGGAAATCGGGCAACCATTTCCGCACCGCAAACCGTCACGCGGCGACGAGCCAAGAAATCCAAGCTTTCGCCAGCAGACCAGAAGCTCGTCGCCGCTCAAAAGATTTGCCCGGTGACCGGAGCCGATCTGAACTCGATGGGCGGCGCGTTGCCGGTGGAACTTGCCGGCCGCCGAGTCTTCATCTGCTGCGCCGGCTGCGAGACCGCGCTTCGCAAAGACCCGGAGAAGCATTTGAAGAAGCTCGCGCCATGATCGAACGCCTCATCGAACTTTCAATCCGGCATCGCGCGGTGACGATCGTCACCGCGTGCGTACTGGCGGTGTGTGGCGTGATCGCCGTCAGTCGAACGCCGATGGATGCGATTCCCGATCTCTCGGAGAACCAAGTCCTCGTCTTCGCCGATTGGCCGGGACACAACCCGCGCGAACTTGACGAGCAAGTCACCTCGACACTCTCGCGACACTTACAAGGGATCGAGGGCGTGCGTGTCGTGCGCGGTGCGAGCGAAGCGGGATACGCGCTGCTGCATTTGATCTTCGATGAGACTGTCCGATTTGAGACCGCTCGCTCGCGTGTGCAAGCACGATTGACGCTGCTCGGCGACGCTCTGCCGACGGGCGTGACGCCGCGACTGTCGGCCGATGCGGTGCCGACCGGACAAATCTTCTGGTACACGCTGGAAGGTCCGGGCCTCGACCTCGGACGGCTGCGTGACATTCAGGATTGGTACTTGCGTCCGCAACTCAGCGGCGTGCCGGGCGTCGCCGAAGTCGCCAGCGTCGGCGGTCATGTGCGCGAGTTCGTCATCGAACTTGATCTCGTCAAACTCGCGAAAGTCGGCCTCACACCACGCGACATTTGCGACGCGGTCGAGCACTCGCAAGCAATTCTCGGCGGCAACGTCATCCACAAAGGCAACGCCGAGTTCCTCGTCCACGCCCCTGGCAACTTCGGCGCGTCCGCGAACAGTTCGGAAGATGTTGACCGGCAAACACTCCGCGACCTCGAAGCGGTGCTGGTGCCTGTGGCGCGCGCGGCTCGCGTGCGTCAGGAACAGCCGTCCGAGACCGACGCACGCGAGCCGCGTGCGCTACGGCTGCGAGACATCGCCCGCGTCACGATGGGGCCGAAGCCGCGACGCGGTGTCTTTGAAAAAGACGGCAACGAAGTGGTCGGCGGCGTCATCGCGATGCGATACGGGCACAACCCGCTGGAAGTCACTCGCGCGATCCGCCGCAAGCTGACCGAGCTGCGAACTGGATTGCCGCACGGTGTCCGAGTCATCCCGTGTTACGACCGTACTCCGCTGATCGAAGGGGCGGTCGCGACGGTGACGGGCACGGTGCTCGAAGCAATGTTCGGAGCAACGCTGTGTGTGTTGCTGGTACTGAGGCATCTGAGGTCCAGCTTCGTGATCGCGATCACTCTGCCGTTGGCGGCCCTCGCGTCGTTCGTGTTGATGGCGGTGCTGCGAACGCTCGGCGTTGTCGACATTCAGACCAACATCATGTCGCTGTCCGGGATCGCAATCTCGATCGGAGTGCTGGTCGATTCTTCGATCGTCATGGCCGAGAACGCGATGACGCACTTGCATCGCCAATTTGGCGATCAGCCCGTGACCGGTGACGTGCGACCGACCGTCCTGGCCGCCTGCCGCACGGTTGGCCGGCCGATTTTCTTTTCGGTGCTCATCATGTTGATCTCGTTCCTGCCGGTGTTCGCGCTGGGCGGAATCGACGGCCAATTGTTCCGGCCGTTGGCGTTCACAAAGACGTTCGCGCTGATCGCGGTTGCGATCTTGTCGATCACGCTGGTCCCCGCGCTCTGCACGCTGTTCCTGCGCGGCCGGATGCGAGCCGAAACCGAAAGCTGGCTGGTGCGCGGGGTGATGGAGGTCTATCGGCCGGTGCTGAATTATCTGCTCGATCATCCGGTCGTGATGGCGTGGATCATCTGCGTGACGTTTCTACTGGGCGTGACTCCGGTCGGACATGACGGCGTGTTCCGCGCGGTTCTGTTCGCAGCATTGGTCTCGGTCGGTTGGATTTCACTCGCCGCACATCAGCCCGCCGCGCCAGCGAGAGGTCATTCACTGCGATCCCTCGCACGCGCGTCGGGCTGGTGTGGTTCGCTGATTGTGATTGCTCTCGTGGCCCAGCAGACGATGCAGCCGCTGGGCATTGATCTGCGAGTGCCGCTCGACGAGGGCATGGTCATGGACATGCCGATCACCGTGCCGCGAATTTCGGTGACGCAGGCCGGAGATGATCTCAAGGCTCGCAACATGCTGCTGTGCCGGTTTCCCGAAGTCGACATGGTCGTCGGCAAAGCGGGCCGAGCGGAAACGCCGTTCGATCCAGCTCCGCTGGACATGATCGAAACGATGGTCGATTTCCGGCCAACCGAGTTCTGGCCCAAACGCAAGCTGCGTCGAGCGGACGTCGAACGACAGGGGCACGAGGTTGTCCAAGCACTACTCTCGGCGAAGCTGATTGCCAGAACGATCGCGACGACGGACTTCGTCGAGTCAGTCGCCGCCGCGCATGCGCGGTGCGAGTTGGGTCTGCGCGAAGTCGCGCACGCTCGCAACGAGGAGTTTCAGCGCCGGCTTGGTCGCGTGCTGATTCAGGAAGCGTTGTCGCGGTTGGCGAAACGCTGGCAGGACGACGGGCGATTGACTCGCGAACTGCAATCGGGAGACCTTGCGTGGTTGCAGGAGTCGTTATCGCCGCATCTGGGCACGCACTTGGCGATGTCCCTGGAGGAGGATGACCTCCGCTCGATCGCCGAACATGCGCTCGCACATTTGGCCGAAGACAAATTGCTGGCGGACGCCTCGCCACGAACGGTGTCGTGGCTCAGCCGACTGCGACAGTCGGCCAATGAACTGCTCGGCCGCGAAACGCCCTCCGAGTTCGCGCAATTGCGATCCGAGTTGCAGCGTGTCCAACGTGCGGCGTGGGTGGAACACACCGAGACGCTCAATCGCGACCTGTTCGATCGCGGCTTGCGATCGTTCACGCAGTTCGTCGCGGAAGAACTGTTGGGCCGCGCGGACGAAGTCGATCCGCGTGTCGATGCGTGGCTCGATCAAATTGCGGCGGCACGCACGCCGCTCGTCATCGCGCCTTCAGGCGGCCAATCGGAAGGAAATCGCCTGGAGCTGAAACAACAAGCCGAGCATCATCACAGCGGACGGCAACTGCCGCCGTTGCCGGTAATTGATCCGGTGCCGGAGTTGGATGCTGTCATCGCCGAGCACAGCAAACAATTCGCTCGCTGGGCGTTTCTGTGGCCGTTCGAGCGAGACGAACTCACCGGCTTCGGCGGGGAATTGGATCGCGCGTTGCAAATGCCGGGTTGGACGAACGTGTGGACTCGGCCGATTCAGAATCGAGTCGACATGCTGGCAACCGGGATCAACACCGAGATCGGCGTGCGTGTGCTCGGTGGCAATCTCGATGAGGTGGTCGCGGCTTCGGAAGAAATCGCCGCCGTGCTGCGCGAGGTGCCAGGAGCGGCGGACGTCATTGCCGATCCGATTCGCGGCAAAGGCTATTTGGAAATCCTCCCGAACCGCGAACGGGCGGTGGAACATGGAATCGACCCACGCGACTTGTGGTACGTCATCGAGACGGCGCTCGGCGGCAAGCAGGTGGCGACGGTGCTGTCGGGCCGCGAGCGTCACGACGTTCGCGTGCGGGCGACGCGCGATGCGGCTCGTGATGAACTCGCGGTGCGGCTGTTGCCGGTGCCGTGCCGCTGGGCGAGCGACACCTTTGTCACGCTCGGTGATGTCGCGGACGTCCGCATCACCGAAGGCCCGGCGTCGATCAAGAGCGAAAACGGACTGCTGCGGAATTACGTCCGACTGAACGTGCGCGGTCGCGGGACATTCGAGTTTCTCGCTGAAGCGAAAACAGCGGTCGCGGAGAACGTCGAACTCCCCGAAGGGACGTTCCTCGAATGGACCGGGCAGTTTGAACATGCCGAGCAGACCGCTCGCACGTTGCTGTTCATCACGCCGGTGGTCATTGGGCTGATCCTGTTGATTCTGTGGCTGACGTACCGCGATTGGGCCGACACCTGCCTGATGCTGCTGGCGGTGCCGGGAGCGATCGCGGGTGGCGTCTTCTTTCAATGGCTGTTCGGCTATCGCTGGTCAGTGCCGGTGGCGGTTGGGTATCTCGCGTGCTTCGGTATGGCGACCTCGACCGGCATCATCATGCTGGTCTATCTGCGTGAAGCGTTGGAGAAGCGCGGCCCACTGGCATCGCTGACCGAAGCGGACTTGCGAGCCGCGGTCATCGAAGGAGCCGTGCATCGCCTGCGTCCGAAGCTGTTGACCGAAGGAACGACAATCCTCGGTCTCGCCCCCATGCTGTGGGCCAGCGGTGTCGGAGCTGAAGTCATCCGGCCGATGGCCGCTCCGGTGCTGGGCGGCATTCTGATCGCCGACGAAGTCATCGACCTGTTCTTGCCCGTGCTGTTCTATTGGGTTCGTCGCCGACGCTGGCAAGCGACGCAACAGACGGCTTCCACAACCAGCGACGATTTGATGAAACTCAGCCCACCACTTCCCGAAAGGAAACTCGAAACATGCTCCGCAAATTGAAATTCGTTTGGTGCCTACCGCTGGGACTGCTGGCGTTGAGTTTGACAGGTTGCGGTGGCGGCGGCGGTTCGGCCTCCAGTTACCATCCGACCGGAACGGGCGCGAAGGCCGCACTGACGACCGCGTTGGACGCCTGGAAGTCGGGCCGTGACAAGCCGGGAGCCATCGAGTCCTCGAAGCCGGTCGTGCAGGTGCAAGACCAAGTCTGGGATTCCGGCCGCAAGCTGA
This sequence comes from Planctomyces sp. SH-PL62, assembly GCA_945893075.1. Lineage (GTDB taxonomy): Bacteria > Planctomycetota > Planctomycetia > Planctomycetales > Planctomycetaceae > SXKJ01. Next base: position 9,007 of record CAMDDX010000290.1, read on the forward strand.
AAGAGTTTCAGATCGGCGACGAGACACCCTCGACCGAAGGTCCGACACGATTCAAAGTCAAACTCACCTTCGACAGCGGTGACCCAGCCAGCGAAGAGGCCGAATACGTCGTGTTCGGCAAAGATCCGCTGTGGGTTTGCCGCGACAAGGACTATCTCAAGATGACTGGACAGTAAGAGGGGCACTCTTGCCAGCCCTCGTTCACAAGCGCGGTCAGTCAAGAGTAGAGCGCGGCGAAGCCGCAATGTGGCGCGACGCTCCGCGTCGCGATCCAAGAATCATTGCGGAACAGCCGCCGGAGCGGGTGGCACGTCGGTCGGTTTTGTCGGAGCGGGCGGCCAGTTGTCTTCGATCGTCAAGCCGGAGATCGTGGCCGCAGCCTTCCAGGCGTCGCCGATGGATTTGAGGCGTTCCAGGCGGGCCTGCCGAGCCGAGCGTTGCAGTTCCAGGACCATTAGCGGCGAAAGGTTTCGTCGTTGATCTTCGGTGGCGATGGTTTGAGCTTGTTCGGCCTTGCTCACGACGGCTTGGTACTTTTCCGCACGCTTGCGAGCGGAGGCGAATTCGCGCAGTGCGGTGGCGACGCGATCCGTCAGGTCGTTTTCGATGCGGCCGACTTCCTGCATCGCGGCGCAGAGTTCCGCTTCAGCCGCGCGGATGTTGCCTTGGTTCTTATTCCACAGCGGGATCGACGCGCTCACGCCCAGCGTGTAGTC
>CAMDDX010000291.1 GCA_945893075.1 Planctomyces sp. SH-PL62
GGCCGCCTGGTGAACTTCGCCAGCCGCGACGGTTCGCTGTACGCCGTCGGTGCTTTGGAGCGAGACCTGAACTGGCAATTCGAAACCAACGCGCCGATCACCGCGCCGCTGGCCACGACCGAGGACTCGCTGATCCTGGCCTCCGAAGACAACTTCGTCTACTGCCTGGACCGCAACAATGGCCTGGCTCGCTGGGAGTTCGCATCGGGCTATCCCATTCGCAAAGCTCCCGTCGTGATTGAAGAAGACCTCTATATCATGCCTGATCGTGGTGGCATCTTTAACTTGACGGTCCGTACCGGATTCGAAAAGTGGGAACGAGCTGGCATCTCCGATTTCCTGGGTGCCACAAAGAGCCGACTGTTTACCTCGGACGTGACCGGCAACATCGTGTTGTTGCAACGCAGCACCGGGCAACCGCTGGGGACTCTGCCGCTGCGACCGTTCAGCGTGCGACTCGCAAACGACCGGACCGACCGGCTGTTCCTGGCGACGCCATCTGGCTTGGTCGTGTGTCTGCGCGAACAAGGCTCGGAGTTCGCTCACTTCCACAAATACCCGGACCGCGCACCAATCGTTCCTGACGTCGAACCGGACGAACCGACTCCTCCAGTGCCGATGCCGGACGCGCCCGCCAATCAATAGGGCGGCGAAGCCGCAAGTACGTAGCCGTCAACGCTCCGCGTGACGAGCCGAATGCTTCATCGGCGCGGTTTGGTAATTCGGCTCATCACGCGGAGCGATGATCCGCCGCGGCGGACGTAGGATCAACAGCCTGATCGCCTCTGGGTGATCAGGCTGCTTTCGTTGATGCGACTTCGTTGTCGAGTCAAAAACACGCCGATAGGATGCCCGCCTCTTTGAAAGTCTGGTTCTTCATTGGCACGCAACGAAAAGGGCATCATGAGCGACACAGCACAAGGGCAGGCAGAGGCTTCCAACGCCAAACGGTTGTTGTGGGCGGGTTTCATGGCAATTCTGGCGGCCGGAATCGGGTTCTCGATTCGTGGCGGCTTCCTCGACAACTGGCAGGCCGAATACGGCTTCACCGCCAAGGAAGTCGGTGACATCAACGGCATCGGCTTCACGGGGTTTTGTTTCGGCATCATTATCGGCGGGATCATTTGCGACAAAATCGGCTACGGAAAACTGGTGATCGCGGCGTTCGGTCTGCACGCTCTGTCGGCGATCATCACGTTCGCTCCGACGTCGGAGATGAGCAAAGAGACGGTCGGCCAACTGCTGACTGCGGGCTCGTTTTTGTTCGCGCTGGCCAACGGTGTTCTGGAAGCCGTCGCCAATCCGTTGGTGGCCACGCTCTTCTTTAGAAACAGAACCCACTACCTCAACATCCTCCACGCGAGTTGGCCGGCCGGTCTGGTTCTGGGGAGCGCATCGGGTTGGGTGTTGGACGACATCTTTCATGTGCATTGGAAGATGCAGTTCGCTCTGTTCTTGATTCCGACGGTGCTCTACGGACTGATGTTTCTCGGCCAGAGCTTCCCGAAATCGGAAGCGTCCAAGAAGGGATTGAGCTTCGGCGAGATGTTCAAGGATGTGGGAGTCTTGGGAGCACTCGTGGTGAGTTTGCTCTTGGCCCTGTTCTTCAGCAGCGTGCTGACGCCGTTCTTGACTCCGGCTGGAGCGACGGCGGATCAGGCGGCCGCTGCGGGTCAGACGGCTTCCTACATCGGCTATGCCGTTGGAGGTGCGTGTTTGATTGGAGTGGGCGTGTTGACGCGGTTCTCGGTCGGTTCCTTCCTGCTGTTCACGTTGTTCGTGACGCATGCGTTGGTGGGAGCCGTTGAACTTGGAACGGACAGTTGGATTCAGAACATCACGGGCAACATTCTGACTTCGCAAGAAGGCAAGTGGCTGTTCGTGTTCACGTCGATGTTGATGTTCGGCTTGCGATTCTGTGCGGAGTTCATCGAAAAGAAACTCGGCTTGTCGCCGGTCGGAATTCTGCTGGTGTGTGCCATGTTGGCCTGCGCGGGTTTGAATCTGTCGGCCAAGATTGAGACATTCGGCGGCGCTCTCTTGGCGCTGACGGTGTACGGCATCGGCAAGACATTCTTCTGGCCGACGATGCTGGCGGTCGCCTCCGATCGGTTCCCGCGAACCGGTGCGTTGGCCATCTCGATCATGGGCGGCGTCGGCATGATGTCCGCCGGATTGATCGGAGCTCCTGGATTGGGCTATGCCAAGGATCGTTTCGCTGGCGATTCGTTGAAGACCGCGAATGCCGCCGCCTTCGAGAACTACAAGGCGGGCAATCCAAGTAAATTCCTGATCTTCGCCGATGCGACCGGCCTGGATGGCAAGAAACTCGGTGATGTGCAGACAAAGCTCGCCGAAGCGCAAAAGGTACTGGATGCCGCGGGCAACAAGGCTCCGCTCGCCGCGTTGGAGAAGTTGAGCGTCGAAGAACGAGCCGTCCAAGAAGCCAGCATCGACGGGGACCGCCGCACGCTGGTCGCCGACTCCGCGATCCCGGCAACGATGGCCGCGATCTACTTGTTGCTGTTGATCTACTTCAAGTCGATCGGCGGCTACAAACCGGTCCACATTGATGCCGGTCAGGAATCAGCCAACGCCGGCTGATGCCGTCACGATCGGCCGTTTTGATCTCCAAACAGACCCCGCCTTTCAAGCGGGGTTTTGTTTGGTACAGTGATTCGCGGAGGTTGCTCATGTCTCAAGCTGTCGCCACTCGCCGAACTGCCGCTCGCGGCGGCAACGGACAACGCGCGGTCGTGATGCCGGCCAAGCCCCGCGCCGCCAAGCCGACTGCTGTCGCCGCGCGAGCGATGCATCGCTTCACCGTTGATGACGTGTCGATCGGCATTCCCGGCTGGGTCGTTGATCACGCATCGTTCCGCCGCTGGTTTCAGTCGGACGAGTTTCCGGAAGAGGGCCGCGTCAGCTTTCTCAATGGCGAGGTGATGTTTGACATGAGCCGAGAACAGATCTTTTCACACGTCCGAATGAAGACGGAAATCGGTCGCGTCTTGGCGAATCTTGCCAAGAGAGAATTGAACGGAGTCTTCTTCGGTGATGGTTTGCTGATCAGCCACCTCGGCGCGGAAGTCTCGAACAATCCGGATGGCGTGTTTGTCGCCAACGCCAGCTTCGAGGACGGAACCGTGCGATTGGTCGAAGGGGCTAAGCAAGGCTTCATTGAACTGGAAGGCTCGCCCGATGTCGTGCTCGAGGTCGTGAGTGACAGTTCGGTGAAGAAGGATTACGAACTGCTTCGCAATGCGTATTGGAAAGCCGGCATCCGCGAGTATTGGCTGGTGGACGCTCGCGGCGAAAAACTCGACTTCCAGATTCTCAAGCACACCAGCAAAGGATATTCGCCAATCCGCGCGGTCGGTGGTTGGATCAAGTCGGCAGTCTTCCGGACGTCATTCCAACTGGTCGCAATCAAGAATCATCTCGGTCACCCCGACTTTGAATTGCAGGTCCGATAGTTTTGGATCATCCCCTAAAAAACAACTTCGCGATTATCAGGGAGCCTCTCATGTCACGCACCACTCGGCGTCAGTTTCTCAGTCAAACAGCAGTCGGGGCCGCGACGGCGTTTGCCGCTCCGTGGATCATTCCATCTTCTTGCTTCGGTGCGAACGAGCGAGTCGTCACCGGACACATCGGCGTCGGAGGGCAGGGGGGCAGCAATCTTGGAGCGTTTCTGAAACTCGCGTCGCCGGCCGCGGTGTGCGATGTCGACAAGACACATCTGGCGAAGGCGGTTGAGCGAGTCGAAAAGGATACGCAAAAAAAATGCGAAGGCTTCGGTGATTATCGCAAGCTGCTCGATCGGAAAGACATCGACGTGGTCGTGATTTCGACGCCGGATCATTGGCACGCGCTGACCATGATCCACGCCTGCCAAGCGGGCAAGGACGTGTACTGCGAGAAGCCGCTCAGCCTGACGATCGTTGAAGGCCGCAAGATGGTCGAGGCTGCTCGCAAGAATAAACGGATCGTGCAGACCGGTTCGCAGCAGCGGTCGGACAATCGGTTTCGCCAGGCGTGCGAACTTGTCCGCAACGGCCGGCTCGGAAAATTGGAGCGGGTGATGGTGGGACTTCCTGGCTCGAACTTCAACGCGAAGCCGGTGCCGGACAGCGATCCGCCGGAGGAGCTTGATTACGACATGTGGCTCGGCCCCGCGCCGCAGCGGCCGTACAACGTCAATCGAGTGCATTACAAGTTTCGCTTCTTCTGGGATTACTCCGGCGGACAGATGACGAACTTCGGTGCGCATCACATCGACATCGCGCAATGGGGACTCGGCATGGACGACTCCGGCCCCGTCGCCACCGAAGGAACTGCCACATTCCATCCGGAGAAGCACTACGAAGTCACGCAGTCGTGCCGAGTGACTCACACCTACGCCAACGGAGTCATCCTGGTCGTCGGCCAAGGTGAGAAGGATTGTCCCGGCGGAGTGACATTTGTCGGCAGCGAAGGAACGATCTTCGTCGATCGCGGCAAGATCACGAGCACGCCCGAAGACATCGTTAAGCAGCCGATGACGGACAGTGACGAGCGGCTCTATGTGAGCACGAATCACCATCAGAACTTTATGGACTGTCTCAAGAGCCGCAAGCTGCCGATCTGCGATGTCGAAATCGGTCACCGCGCCGCGACGATTTGCCATCTTGGCAACATCGCGTTGAGGCTCGGCCGACGCATCCAGTGGAACCCGGCCACCGAGCAAATCGTCGGTGACGACGACGCGGCGAAATGGGTCTCGCGACCGTACCGCGCTCCGTGGACGTTGGGCTGATGAACGCGAAGGGGTCGGGAGTCTTTTTCATGCCGCGTCGTTCGACCCTCATTCACTGATCGACTTCACGCGGCATGAAAAAGACTCCCGACCCCGTCATGTCCGATCGCTGCTATCTCGACAACGCCGCAACCAGTTGGCCAAAGCCGGAAGGGGTCTTGGCGGCGATGGACCGCTATCACCGAGAACTCGGTGTCGCCGCCGGTCGCGGCGCGACGCGAGCCGCTTCCGAAGTCGATGCGACCATCGCTCGCTGCCGGTTGCGAGCGGCTCAATTCTTCAATGCCGAATCGTCCGACCGGATCGTGTTCACGTTCAACGGCACCGACAGCTTGAACGTGGCGATTCACGGAGTCCTCCGGCCCGGCGATCACGTCGTCGCTTCGACGCTCGAGCACAACTCGGTCCTGCGCCCGCTGAGCGACCTGCGACAGCGCATCGGGATTGAGACGACGTTCATCGAACCGGAAGCCAACGGCCGCGTCGAGCCGACGAAATTCCGTGACGCTCTGCGACCGAACACGAAGCTGATCGCGCTGCTGCATGCTTCCAACGTGACGGGAATTGTTCAGCCGATCGAAGACGTCAGCGCAATCGCTCGGCAAGCGGGAGTGTTGATGCTGGTCGATGCCGCGCAGACAGCCGGGCATTTACCGATCGACGTGCGGAACAGTTTCATCGACTTGCTGGCTTGTCCGGGGCACAAAGGTCTGCTCGGCCCGCTGGGGACCGGACTGCTGTATCTCCGGCCGGGCATCGAACAAAGCGTCGCCAGCCTGCGACAAGGGGGCACTGGATCACTCAGTGAAGACGATCATCAACCCGACCGCTTGCCGGACAAGTACGAGTCCGGCAACCACAACGCTCCCGGCCTGTTCGGCCTGGAGGCCGCGCTGGAATGGTGGGAGCAACACAACGCCGGCGAACTGCGATCACACGAGTTGACTCTGCGTCATCGCCTGATCGACGCGCTGGGCGGAGTCTCATCCGTGCGACTCTTCGCGGCCGATTTGCCCGATGAGTTCGTGGTGGGCGTGCTCAACTTCGTGATCGACGGCTTTGATCCGCAGGAAGTGGCCGCGATCCTCGATCACGACTTTCAGATTCAAGTTCGCTCCGGTTTGCATTGCGCTCCCGGAGCACATCGCCACCAAGGGACGCTGTCCGATGGCGGAACCGTGCGAGCGAGCTTCGGACCATCGACAACGAACGACGATGTGGATCGTCTGGCGGCGGCGTTGCGGGCACTTTGATCCATTAGACTTCCCCAATCATGCAACTCACGCGATTCCTGATTGCGAGCATCGTGCTGCTGAGCATTGGCAACGCTCGCGCGGCGGACGAGCGATCCGTGTTCTTCGAGTCGAAAGTGCGGCCGATCCTCGCGGCGCGATGTCACGGCTGTCATGGGGCGAAGAAGCAAGAGTCGAATTTTCGGCTCGATACAAAAGCGGGCCTTCTCAAAGGGGGCGACAACGGGGTGGTCATCGATGCGAAGCAATCGGACCAGAGTGAGTTGGTCCTGGCGATTCGCCGCGAAGGGGGACGCAAGATGCCCCCCGACAAACCGCTGCCGGCCGAGGAAGTTGACACGCTCGTCGAATGGGTCCGTCGGGGAGCATTCTGGCCTGCGGAGACGACATTGCCGGCGAATGATTCGATCCGCGAGGCCGCCGAAAAGCATTGGGCGTTTCAACCCCTGCAATCGCCGCCGGTGCCTCGCTTGCCAAACGACGAATGGTCGCGAACGCCGCTTGATCGGTTCGTACACGCAAAGGTGCGCGAGGCCGGTTTGTCTCCGTCACCAATGGCCGATCGGCGTACGCTGCTGCGGCGAGTCACGTTCGATTTGATCGGCCTACCGCCGACACCCGACGAGATGACGGAGTTTCTCGCCGATGATCGTCCCGATGCGTTTGAACGAGTCGTGGATCGCTTGTTGTCATCGCCGCATTACGGCGAGCGGTGGGGGCGGCATTGGCTGGATGTGGCTCGGTACGCCGACACGAAGGGGTATGTCTTCTTCGAGGAAAAGAAATTCCCGTGGGCTTGGACGTACCGCGATTACGTCATTCGCTCGTTGAACGACGATCTGCCGTTTGACCGCTTCGTGGTCGAGCAACTCGCAGCCGATCAGCTTGAGCTGGGCGACGACAAGCGACCGCTCACGGCGATGGGCTTCTTGACGCTCGGCGGGCGGTTCATGAACAACCTGCATGACGTGCTGGACGATCGAATCGACGTTGTCTCGCGCGGACTGCTGGGACTGACGGCGACGTGTGCTCGCTGTCACGACCACAAGTTCGATCCGATTCCGCAAGCGGATTACTACTCGCTGTATGGCGTGTTTCGCAGTTCCATCGAACCGCCATTGCCGCCGGAATTCCTGCCGCCACCGCAGACCGAGGAGTACGCGAAGTTTTCGACGGAGATGACTGCTCGACAAAAGAAGCTGACCGACTTCGTGGCCGGCAAGCATTCCGCCTTGGTGACTTCGGCTCGTACCCGCGCGGCGGAGTATTTGTTGGCGGCTCAAGCTCAGATGGAGAAACCTCCGACCGACGACTTCATGCTGCTGGCCGACACGAACGACATCAATCCCACGATGACGCTGCGCTGGCAAGTCGCGCTCGAAGCCGCTCGCAAGAAGCCGCATCCAGTGTGGCAACCGTGGACCGAGTTTGCTGCATTGCCCACAGACCAATTTTCGGCCAAAGCCGTCGAGGTGTGCGACCGCTTGAAGTCCGGCCGAGAGCCGATGGCCGATGGCCGAAAGCCGTTTTCCCAACCCCTGAATCCGCTCGTGATCGCCACCGTGTGCGACCCCTCGCCGAAGTCGCTGGCTGAAATCGCGACACGGTACGGCGAACTCCTCAAACGCATCGACGCGAAGTGGCAAGAGTCGAAACCGACTTCGCTGTCCGATCCGCACGAGGAAGAAATCCGCCGAGTGCTCTATGGTCCCGACGCTCCGCCCGACGTCCCGCTGGCGATGGGTTGGGGTTTCCTGTCGCTGTTCCCCGACCGGCCGACGCAGGGCGAATATCAAAAGCTCATCAAGGAAGTCGAGCAGTGGAGCATGACGACTGCCGGCGCACCGGCGCGGGCGATGGTCCTAGTCGATGATGCGGTGCCGTTCGAGCCGCGTGTGTTTCAGCGCGGCAATCCGAATCGGCTGGGCTCGTTCGTTCCGAGGCAAAGTCCCGGCATCGCGACACCCGATCGCAAACCATTCACGTCTGGCAGCGGCCGATTGGAACTCGCGCGGTCGATTGTCGATCGACGCAATCCGCTGACCGCGCGTGTGTTCGTCAACCGCGTGTGGATGCACCACTTCGGCAGCGGCCTCGTGAAGACCCCCAGCGACTTCGGCCTGCGCAGTGATCCGCCGTCGCATCCGGAGTTGCTCGATTGGCTGGCGGCGAACTTCATCCAGTCCGGTTGGTCGGTGAAGTGGCTGCATCGGCAGATTCTGTTGTCGGCGACGTGGCAGCAATCGAGCCATTGGGATTTGAAACAACAGCCATCAGCCGACAGCCATCAGCCAACGGCCGATCCGGACAACCGCTGGTTGTCGCGGATGAATCGGCGGCGACTCGAATGGGAATCGTTGCGCGATAGTTTGCTGGCGGTCTCTGGCGAGATGCGACGTCACGTTGGTGGCGAGTCGGTCGAACTCCTCGGCGGGTTCAACCCTCGTCGGACGCTATACGGCACGCTCGATCGGCTGGACGTTCCGAATCTGCTGACGACGTTCGATTTCCCGACTCCCGCCGCGACGAATCCACAACGTGACTCAACGACCGTCGCTCCGCAGGCACTCTTCCTGATGAATGGCGAGCTGTCGTATGAGGTCTCCAGAAGGCTGGAATTCCGGCCGGAGGTCGTGGCTGCGGTCGATCCACCGTCGCGCGTGCGACAACTCTTTCTGATCTGCTTCCAGCGTGAACCGACCGATGCGGAGCAACAAGCCGCTCGCGAGTTTCTCAGCGACACACCGACGACCGAACGCTGGACGGCCTTCGTTCAATCGCTGCTACTGGCGAACGAGTTTGCATTCGTCGATTGAGTCACGCAGCGATGAAATCGTGCCACTCGAAGCCGTCGGGCAAGTGCGGCAGGCCGGTGAATTCCAAATGCAGGATGCGTCGATGGAGCGTCGTGCCTTCACGCGACGAAATGCTGCGATGAGCCAGCAGCGGCCGCATCGCCAAGACATCGCCACGCGATCCAAGAATTGTCCGAGCTGTTTCGTAGCTCGCGACCGGAACTTTGCCGAGCCGATGCGAACCGGGTACGACCAGCAACGGACCGTTCTCTTCCGTCATGTCGTCGAGATGAATCCGCAGCGTGAGCATCGCTTCAAGCACCTCGCGGCTCGCTTCGACATGGGGCAATCCAGCTTTCAGCGTTGGCTTGCTGAAGACCGTGCTCTCACTTGAGTGCGGTTTCACGGCGATCGTCAAATCTTTGTGCCACGGCAACGCCCAAGTCCGCTCCGGCGGCTTGTCGAAAAACAACACCCGCACCAAGCCGACCTCTGGGCCAAGCACTCCGCGAAGTAGTTCGAGCAATGGCGGGCGTCGCCAAATCGTTTTCACCGGCTCGAACATTCGCAGCAAATTTCGGCCGGCATACACGGTCCCGGCTTTGTCACGGATCGGACCTTCGGCCTCGAGGTTGTCCCTGCCGTAGTTGAAAAGTTGGTGGCGCGGTGAAGTGGGTTAGGCAGACATCTTTCGTGGGTGAGTAGAGGGTTTGAGTGTTAGGGCTTCAAGAGCAGCGATGAGTTTGGGGATGTCGCGGTAGCCCTTGATGCGGCG
>CAMDDX010000292.1 GCA_945893075.1 Planctomyces sp. SH-PL62
TTCGGCCGCACGCCGATGAACGAAGTCCGCCGAGGCATCAACCCCGGCAAAGAAGGCCGCGACCATCACCCGTTCGCCTTCACGATGCTGCTCGCCGGTGGCGGAGTCCGCGGCGGCCAAATCATCGGCGAGACCGACGACCTCGGCTATCACCCGATCGCCGATCCGATCCACGTTCACGACCTGCAAGCGACGATCCTGCACGCGCTCGGCTTGGATCACACGAAGCTGACATTCCGCCATCAAGGCCGCGATCATCGGCTGACGGATGTGGAAGGCGAAGTCGTGCAGAAGGTTTTTGCGTGACGTAGCTCGGACGCCTACGTCCGAGCAATGGAACTGACCGGACGTAGGCGTCCGGTCTACTCGTTTCAACCCAGCAGTGGTCGAATCGACTCGCCTTGAAAGACGCGGTACGGTCGGCCGCGCGAATCTTGGAACTCGGCGTGCGAGTCGATTCCGAGCAAGTGAAAGATCGTGGCGGCGAGGTCGGCCGGCGTGAAGGCATCGCTGATTGGCAGGCCGGCGTGGGCGTCGGTTTGGCCGATGATTTGGCCGGCGCGGATGCCTCCGCCGGCGATGAAGCAGGGGAAGACGTCGCCCCAGTGATGGCGGCCGGGAGTGAAGACTTCGCCGCTCGCGTTTTTGCCGCCGACTGTGATCGGTGAAATTCTCGGCGTGCGGCCCATCTCGCCGCACATCACGACCAGCGTCTCGTCGAGCAACCCGCGCGCGGCGAGGTCGTCCAGAAATCCGCTGAGGCAGTGGTCGATGGACGGCAGCAGTTTGGCTTTCAAATCGCGGAACGCATTTTGGTGCGTGTCCCAACCGCGCAGGTTGATCTGCACCATGCGCACGCCCGCTTCGATCAACCGCCGAGCGACCAAGAAACCTTGGCCCCATTCTTCGCGGCCGTATTGATCGCGGATGTTGTCCGGCTCTTGCGAGAGATCGAATGGGTTCTGCTTTCCAGGACGGCTGGTCACGAGCAGCTTCATGGCCTGCTTCCGGTATTCGTCCCACGCTTCGAGACGGCCGACGCGATCAGCGTTATCGAGCGAACGCCGCAGTTGATCGAAGCGCGCGAGTAACTCGGCGCGGTTCTCGATCTGCGGCAACGACACGCCGCCAGCTCCCAAGTCCGGCAAGCGGAATGAGGCGTCGCGGCAGCTTGAATTGTCCCACCACGCCTTCGGGCCTTTACCAGCGGCGCGTGCGGGATCATTCGGGTCATCGTGACTGAAGCAATTCGGACACGAGCCGGCTGTGTCGGGCGACTTGCAGACCGGAGCGAGATCAACCTTCCAGCGTTCGTACTTCGGGCCGAGCAGTCCCGCGCCTCGGCCGGGATAGCTCATCTGGTTGACGCGCGGGAGTTCGATGCCTGCCGGCAACCCGACGTGCGGTTCCGGCGGCGCGGCGAACGCGATCATCGAGCCGATCGACGGCCACTCGATACGCCCGTCGCGAGGCTGCGAGATCGAGGCGTTGGTGTCCCCTGGCGGCATCTCGGTCGAGCCGGTGTGGAGCAGGTACATGCAACTGAGATGCTCGTTGCGGAACTGCGGATGCGCGATGTGGTGCATCGTGCGCACGATCGAGAACTTGTCGTTCCGCATCGCCAGCTTCGGCAGATGCTCGCAGAAGTTGATTCCCGCGAGTTTGGTCTGCGTGACGCCGTACTCGCCCCGGATCATGTCGGGAGCTTCGGGTTTTGGATCAAACGTCTCATGCGTCGAAGGACCACCGGATTGAAAAATGAACACGACCGACTTCGCGCGGGCCTTCGTGCGAGCCGGTTCCGCGTGCGCTTCCAGCCGCAATAAGTCGGCGAGTCCCGTGCCGAGCAAACTCAGCGAACCGACCTGTAACAGCTCACGCCGACCCACGGCCGGATGATCGGTTCGGCAACACCCCAGACGATGCGGCGAGTGGTGGCTCATGGCGGAGCAGGATACCCTCGTGAGCGTGAGGCAGCTACTCGTTTTTCCTGGAGTGCTGTGGCTCGACACAGCCCTCCATGAAGAGCGGAGGTTCGCGTTCGATTGGCGAGAAGACGTCGTCGTGACGGAAAAGGTCGAAGGTTCGTCTTTCGTGAGTTGTTGATCACGACGTGGGCTGTTTGGCCTTTGACATTTTTACCGCATTGATGGAGGGCGGTGTCGAGCCACCGCACTCCAGGGAATCTCGCCATGTCGATTCGCGTTCTCGTTCCCTCGGCCGTTGTCTTGTTATCGCTCGTGTGGTTCGGCGTCGCTTCCGATTCCACGCAGACTCAATCGGCCGCGAAGCCGATTCTGCCAGGCGCTCGTCCGGAAATTGATGCGGCGAAGTTTCCGTCGTTGCAGGCGGCGTTGGATGCTTTACCGAAGGACGGGGGCGTCGTGCGGATTCCGCCCGGCACGTTTGAGATTTCTCAACCGCTGGTCCTGTCGCGAGGGGACGTGCTGATTCAAGGTTCGGGGGCGGCAACGCACATCAAGAACATGAATGCCGACGGACAGCCGGCGCTGGTCGTGCGGCACCCGGATGGCGAGAAGGTCAAAGCCGACGACAAGCTCTGGCGCGTCATGCTCAGCAACTTTCGCATCACCGGCAACGAGAAGAGCGGGCACGGCATCGAGGCGTTGCTGGTCAACGAAATCTTCATCCAAGGGGTGACCGTCAGCTATCACGGCGGCGACGGGATCAAGCTTGATCGCTGCTACGAAGACCCGCGCGTCAGCGATTGCCTCATTACCTATAACAAGCAGACCGGGCTGAATCTGCCGGGTTGCCATGACATCGTCGTCTGCGGCAATCAGTTCGAGGAGAATCGCGACGCGCTGCACGTCTTCGACGGATTTAACCTCTGCTTCACTGGCAATTGCGTGGACGATCACCTCGGCGACGGCGTGGTCATCGAGAACACCTACGGCTCAGTCGTCTCCGGCAACATGATCGAAGAATGCGACGGCCGAGCGATCGTGCTGGCTCGCGACTGTTACGGGATCACGCTGTCGGCCAACGTGATCGCTCACAACGGCGGTGGCATTGACCTCGTGGACGCTCACGGCTGCGCGGTCTCGGCCAACACGTTCGTGCTGCTGAAGATGCCTCCCAAAGCGAAGGACGGCACGCAACCGCCGCAACTCGACACGCGCTGTCTGCGAATTGCCAAAGACAGCAGCCGCATCACTGTCACCGGCAACTGCTTTTGCGACAGCTACATTGGCGAGGGGGCGATCAAACGCAAAGTGGATGACCAACTCGCCGGCGGCATCGCGTTGGAGGGGACTCGCCACGTGAACATCACGGGGAATACGTTTTCGAGTCTTCCTAAGTCCGTTGAATTGAGACAGCCAAAAAACGACAACGTGCTGTTCTCCGACAATTTACTGATCGAAGCGCCGAGCGATTTAGCTCCGTAGTTCGAACGCTTACCGACCATCACATTCACGACACTTTTGAGGACAGATCCCATGCTCACACGTATTTTCCGAGGCTCGCTGATTCGACTCGCGCTGTGCCTTTGGGCAACTTCAATGACTCTGTCAGCAGTTGCGGCCGAACCAGACTGGGCGGGGTTTCGCGGTCCGAGCGGCATGGGAATCAGCGCGGCGAAAGGGTTGCCGGTGACCTGGAGCGAGTCGGAGAACATCGCTTGGAAAACTCCACTGCCGGGGCCGGGGGCGTCGAGTCCGATTGTGTTTGGCGATCGTATTTATCTGACGAGCTACACCGGTTTCTTCGTCCCCGGAGAGTCGGGCGGCAGTCAGGAGGATTTGAAGCGGCATCTGCTGGCGCTCAATCGGAAAGACGGCAAACTCGTTTGGGACACGGCGGTCGCGGCGAAGTTGCCGGAAGAGGATCGGATTCGCGATCACGGTTTCGCCGCGAACACTCCGGCCGCCGATGCCGAGCGGCTCTATGTGTTCTTCGGTAAGTCGGGCGTCTTCGCGTTCGACCATGCGGGAAAGCAGCTTTGGCAAACAGACGTTGGTTCCAAAACGCACGGCTGGGGAACGTCGGCATCGCCGGTGCTTTACAGGGATTTGGTCTTCATCAACGCCAGCGTCGAAAGCGAGTCGTTGTACGCACTCGACCGCAAGACCGGGAAAGAACAGTGGCGAGCAAAAGGGATTCGGCAATCGTGGAACACTCCTGTCCTCATCACCGCGGAGTCCGGGCGGCAGGAGTTAATCGTCGCCACTCAAGGGGCGGTGCTGGCGTTTGATCCCGACACCGGCAAGCAACTCTGGTCGTGCAAGACGGACATCACCTGGTACATGGTGCCGAGCGTCGTGGCGTCAGAGGGCGTGGTGTATTGCCTGGGTGGCCGATCCGGAGTCGCGGGCCTCGCCGTGCGAGCGGGCGGCAGCGGCGACGTCACCGAATCACATCGGCTCTGGACGAGCGTCAAAGGCTCGAACGTGTCGTCCCCCGTGTTCCTCGACAAGCATCTGTATTGGATGCACGAGTCACGCGGCATCGCGTACTGCGCGGTGGCAGAGAGCGGCGTGCCCGTCTATGAAGAACGGCTCAACCGTGCCAGAGAAGTTTATTCGTCCGCGCTGCTCGCCGACGGACGGCTGTATTACCTCACGCGCGACGGCCGCGCCTTCGTGCTTGCGGCCAAGCCTGGTTTCGAGTTACTTGCCACGAACGATCTGCGAGACGGCAGCATTTTCAACGGCTCGCCAGCCATCGACGGTTCGCGGTTGCTGATTCGCTCCGACAAATTCCTGTACTGCATCGGGAAGTAGCTCGATCGCTCGTAGTGACACGATTGATCGGGTTGGGATCGCGCGTTCGACCCCATAAATGGGGTCACTACGAGCGCGTGGTCGGCATGTTGCATTGCGGCAACATCTCGTTTTGTTCGAGCCGATCGCTTCCGCCTTTGGAAATTCTTCGCGAAGTCAGGCTGCTGAGTTTCCATCGCCCGAACCGCAGCTAAGATTGGCAACCTATGGCGATTGTGCTGGTCGGGCAATTTGACGGTATCAGCGTCGATCCGGACCGACAGCGCTGAATTGGCACGCTCCGGGATGTCCCCGAAGAAGTGGTTCGCTAAGTCCCCCAAGTCTGAGCGAGAAGGTGAGCTTATGAAATCCTTTGAATGGCGATGCAGTTGGATGGGTCTGGCTGGCTTGCTGCTGGCGATCACCGTTGCGGCAGGCGATGTCCGAGCGCAGGCTCCTCCGGAATTTCCTCCGGCGGCGGATGTGCTCAAGGACTACAAGAAGGTCGCGCCCCCGGAAGGGGACACGTCGCTGTACGGCTTGTATGTCCGCGCGAAGGATGGCCACGTTTTGGCGGAGCTGCCGCGCGACTATCTGCAACAGAAGTATTTCATGGCGATGACGATCGCCAGCGGTGCGCAGTTCGCCGGCTTGCAAGCGGGCGACCGCGTCGTTTACTGGCGACGCTACGACAAGCGGCTCGCGCTGATGGACCCGAACATCGACATTCGCTCCGGCGGCGATGCGGAATCGAAAAGCTCGGTCAATCGACTGTTCACCGACAAGCTGCTGACCGAAGTGCCGATCCTCACGATGAGTCCCGAAGGCTCGCCGATCATCGACCTCAATCAACTGCTGATTGGTCAGTCGAGCCTGTTCTTCGGCGGCGGACGCAGCGGTGCTTCCGGCGTTCGCAATCCGAACATCGTCACGATCAAGAAAGCCAAGGCGTTCAGCAAGAACGTCGAAGTGGCGTTCGAGGTTCCCAGCGGCAGCGGCCAATTGCAGACGCTGCACTACTCGATCAGCGAGATCACGCCGAACTCGGCCTATCAGCCACGTAAGGCCGATGAGCGGATTGGTTATTTCACGACCGGCTACAGCGACTACGGCAAGTACGTCACCGACGACACGCGAGTCCGATTCATCAACCGCTGGCATCTGGAGAAGCGCGACCCGACTCTGAAGCTCAGCCCGCCCGTCAAGCCGATCACGTTCGTGATCGAGCACACGACTCCCGTCCGTTATCGCCGCTGGGTCAAAGAAGGGACGCTGTATTGGAACAAAGCCTACGAGAAGGTCGGCATCGTCGGCGCGATCGAAGTCTTGCAGCAGGATGCTCAGACCGGCATGTATATGGACAAAGACCCGGAAGACGTCCGTTGGAATTTCATCCGTTGGCTGAATAACAACGTCGGCACCGCGATCGGCCCCAGCCGCGTCAATCCGTGGACGGGCGAGATTCTCGATGCCGACATCGTCCTCACCGACGGTTGGATTCGGCACTTCAACCGACAGTTCAACGACGTGCTGCCGACGCTCGCGATGGAAGGCTTTGATCCTGACACGTTCGCCTGGCTGGCGAAGCATCCGAATTGGGATCCGCGAGTTCGTCTCGCCGCGCCGTCGCAACGCAATTTTGTGGCTCAGCAGATTCAACGCGATGCGGCCACGCCGTTCGCAGGGCATCCGTTCGCGTCGAATCGCACGGCGTTGTTTGGCGACGATCCGTTTGATGGCCTGCTCGGCCGCACCAGCCAAGTCAACGGCATGTGCATGGCCGGTCAAGCCAAGATGCTCGATCTCGCGATGGCTCGCATGACGTTCGACATGGCGGAACTCGGCGGCATCAACGATCAGCAACCGGCCGCGCCGGGTGCTCCGGCGGTCCCCGAAGAACCAAAGCTCGATGGGATGCCGGAAACGTTCATCGGCCCGCTGTTGGCGGAATTGGTGGCTCACGAAGTCGGGCACACGCTCGGCCTGCGTCACAACTTCAAAGCGTCGAGCGCCTACACGCTCGCCCAGATCAACAGCGATGAGATCAAAGGCAAGAAGCCACTGGCCGGCTCGGTCATGGATTATTTGCCGATCAACATGCACGTCCCGGCTGATCCAGCCAATAAGGCTCAGGGGGATTGGTCGATGACGGGCGTCGGCCCCTACGACATGTGGGCCATCGAATACGGCTACACATTCGCGGCCGACCTCAAGCCGATTCTCGACCGTGTCGCCGAACCGGAACTGGCCTACGCAACCGACGAAGACACGATGGGGCCGGACCCGCTCGCTCGCCGGTACGACTTCAGCAAGAACCCACTCGATTACGCTCAGAATCAGATTCGTCTGATTAAGAAGAACCGCGAAAAGATTCTCGACAAGTTCGTCAAAGACGGGCAGTCGTGGGGCAAGGCGCGGCAAGGCTACGAGTTGACCTTCAACATGCAGATGCAGTCGGTCGGCATGATGGCCAACTGGCTGGGCGGAGCGTTCGTGAATCGCGACAAGAAGGGTGACAAGAACGGCCGCGCGCCAGTCGAACCAGTCCCCGCTGCGATGCAACGCGAGGCCTTGAAGTTCACCATCGAGAACACGTTCGAGGACGCGGCGTTCGGTTTGACTCCGGCGTTGCTCGCTCGAATGACGAAGGACAAGTGGATCGACGGCGACAGCTTCGATACGTCCGACGCGACGTGGCCGATCAACGACCGGATCGCCGGCTTTCAAGCCTCGATCATGTCCTCGCTGCTGCGGCCTACGACTCTGCGTCGCATCTACGACAACGAGTTGACCGTCCCCGCCGATCAAGATGCGGTCACGATCCCGGAAGTTCTGACGGGCCTCACCGCCAACGTCTGGCGCGAAACCGACAAGAACCCGGACAAGCCGCACACGCCGCGCGTGCCGATGATCAGCAGCCTGCGCCGCAACTTGCAGCAAGAGCATCTCGATCGCTTGATCGAGCTGACCTTGCCCGCGAAGTTCACCGACACCGAGGCCAGCAAGGCGATCTCCAACATCGCGTTGGTCGAAGCGAAAAAGATCCTCGCTAATGTGGAGCGGATTCTGAAGGAAGCTCCCGCCAACCTTGATCCCTACACGTCGGCTCACTTGCAGAAGGTGCAGACGCAGATCACCAAGGCGCTCAGTGCCCAGTACATCTACAACGTGAACTCGATCAGCGGCGGCGGAGGTGGAGGCATCTTCTTCTTCCAGCCAACGCCGGACTCGCGCGATGCGGTGGCACCGGCGATCGATCCGGCGTATGTCCCGGTTCCGGCCAAACCGGAAGGCGAAGCCTCAAAGTAGTTTTGATGATTCGTGAATAGCAGACCCGTTCAGCGAGCCGAAGCCTTCAAGCTTCGGCTCGCAGTTTTGTGGCCGGTCGTCGATGCGATTTCAGAGTTAGCGGAAGCTCACCGAATGCCTCTTGATCGGCCACGCACGCGCGAACGTCATCCACGAGTTTTTCAAAATCGCTCGGCGACAGCCAACGGCCCAGGAAGACGACCGGTAACTCGTCACCGTGCAGCCAGACTTTCAGGCATAAGTCGTCCGGATCACGATCGTCGGTGACAGACCACTCGCGAATGTCGGCCCAGTCGATCGAGAACCCGCACCACCACGGCTCGATTCGGAAGCTGTCGTCGGTGAGCGTGACTTGACCGAGCCAATCGCGAGCGGAACCACGAGCCATCAATCCGCCGATCAGCAATAACGCCACGCCCCCCAGACTGGACCGACTGAGCCAGCCTATCGTCAGCGAGTGCATCAACAGCCACAGGCCACAGGTCACACAACCGACGACGACGATCAACCTCAGCAGAGCGGGTCCGGTCGAACGGCTGACGGGATAGGTCACAGTGTCGTTCATCTGATATCTCCTTGAATCCAAAGTTTGCTCGGTTGATGTACTCGGGAACGCGAGAGGAGTTGGGCTCAGGCGACCTGTTGTTGTGTCTCGACGGAAAGCGGCTTGACCGATGTCGCCAGTTCGCAGGCTTGAAGTGGTAGCCGCGCTTGTCCCTGAGGCTCGGTCGGCTTTTCAAAGAATCGCCCAAGCGTGACATAGATGGCAGTCGCCGAAAGCACGCCGGTCAAGAAACCACCAGCGATCACCATCACAGCCGTGTAAGCCATCAACACGGTGTGAAACCGATTCGTACTTAGAATCTCACGGACTTCGGCCGGCTTGATCATGTTGAACGCGACCCACAGCAGCAGTCCGCCGATGCACGCCATCGGAACTTGCTCCAGCCAATTCGCCAGGAAGTAAGCCAGCGTCAGCTTGAACACGCACTTCATGATGCCAGACAACGGAGTGACGGCCCCCGCCTTGATGTTCGTGGCCGTGCGTGCCAAGGCTCCCGACAACGGCATTCCATTCAGCAGCGGCACGAATGTCTGAATCAACCCCTGGCACCAGAATTCCTTATTCGGGTCAAAGGGCGTGCCCTTATTTTCGGCCAGACGATCCGCCATGCGAGCCGCCAGCAGACTCTCTAAGCCGCATACGAAGGCAAAGGCGAAGGCATAGCCCACCAGTTCGCTTAGAGTCGCCCAGTTCCACGCGGGGAGCGCCGGCGGAGTGATCACAAAAAAGTCCGTGGGGATTTCGCCAAATTCGGTACTGACCAGAGTCAATCCTTCTGACCTCAGCAACGTTGACGACAGCAGCGTCGCGAGGGCCACGGCAATCAGCGGAGCCGGAATGTAGGAGGTTGTCCCTGTCGTAGTTGAAAAGTTGGCGGCGGCTCCGGCCGGGCTTACAAGCCCGGTTGAGAGTTATCCACAAACCGGAGGTCGCCGCCATGAGTTCAAAGTATCGGTCATCGAAGAAGAGTCGCAAGTCAGTTCGCAAACC
>CAMDDX010000293.1 GCA_945893075.1 Planctomyces sp. SH-PL62
CTCCAGCCCGTAATCGGCATCTGACAGCCAAGTTGAATCTGACGAGACTCATCAGCACATTCGTCGATCAGCATGGACTCGGCGTCGTGCGAGACGAGAAATGCCTCTGCGTGTTCCCACGCAACGATTACGAACCGGACATCGTTTTCTTCGGGCCTGAGACGGCCAGCCGATTTCACTCCAACACCATGAAGTTCCCGGTCCCCGACTTCGCCGTCGAAGTCTTGTCCGAAACCACCGAACACCGCGACCGAGGCGTCAAGTTTGAAGATTACGAAGCTCACGGCGTCCAAGAATATTGGATCATCGACCCGACCGAAGGCCGCGAGACCGTCGAACAATACGTCCTCGAAGACGGCAGCTTTCAACTCCGTCTGAAATCTGGCTCCGGCGAAATCGCCAGCCAAGTCATCCCGAACTTCCGCATTCCGATCCTCGCGATCTTTGACACGAAAGAGAATCTGGCCGCGTTGAAGACCATGCTCGGCTAATCTGAGACTCATCCCACCATGCCCACCACCATCGAATCCAACCTCCTTGTCGGCAATGACCACTTTGCGATCATCGTGTCGCGATTCAACGATCTCGTTACACGCCGGCTGCTCGACGGAGCACTCGAAACCTTCCGCCGCCACGGAGCCAAAGACGAGCAACTCACCGTCGTCTGGGCACCCGGCGCGTTCGAGCTACCGCAACTCGCACAACATCTCGCGAGCAGCAAGAAGTTCGCGGCCATCGTCGCGCTCGGAGCCGTTATTCAAGGTGAGACAACTCACCACGACTACATCAACCACCAAGTCGCCGCCGGCCTGATGCGCACCGCCCAAGAGACCGGCATCCCAGTTCTCTTCGGAGTCCTCACCTGCGAGAACCTCGACCAAGCCCTCAACCGAGCCGGTGGCAAAGCCGGTAACAAAGGAACGGAAGCCGCGCTGGCCGCGATTGAAATGGTCAACACGCTGAAGCTCTTGAATCAAGCGGGCGTCTGAGGCAAATACTCGAAATCCGAAACTCGATGAGGACGCGGCGATGCCTGTGATCAGTTTGAAAGCTCATTTTGATGGCCAGCAAATCCGGCTCGACGAGCCGTTCGAGTTGCCGCGCGATGCGTCATTGCTCGTGACGATTTTGTCGCCGTCGACGTCCGAGAAAGAGCGCCAAGCGTGGCTCGCATTAAGCGCCACTGGCTTGTCCTCGGCCTATGGTGACACAGAGCCGGATTACTCGGATGTGTTGTTGACGGAACGCCGAGGAAAGGCCACGACAGGAACTAAGAAGCGAACAAAGACCACACCGCAACGTCGCGATGCGAAGAGAGTCAAACCATGAAGGACGGTAATGTCGTCATCGCTCGATTGCCGCAACAGGACGGAACGATCAAGGATCGTCCCGCGCTGTGTCTGTGCCGCATCCCGCCATTCGATGACTTGCTGGTTTGTGGCGTCAGCACACAACTGCAACAACTCGCCTCGGAATTGGACGAAACGATCACACCGGCCGATCCCGACTTCCGCACAGCCCACTTGAAAGAACCGTCACTCATTCGATTGGGCTATCTCGCCGTTCTGCCAGCATCGACATTTCGCGGCCGCTTGGGCAGCATTTCTGCTGCCCGCTTGAAGCGACTACGAACCCGTCTCAGTGACTTCCTCAAACCTCAACCGACAATCACAAAACCGAGGTAGCCATCCCTCGGATTTATGATTTCGATTTTCGGATTTTCACAATGTCCACATCCCGCCGCTCCCGTGCTCGCGAACTCGCGATGCAGATGCTGTATCAAACCGACCTCAACCCGGACGCTTCAGCCGACACGATCCGCAGCATGATCGCCGAGGAACTGCGCGAACCGGGCCTGCAAGAGTTCGCCTGGAGCCTGTTCTCCGGCGTGAAGGAATGGAAAGCCCAGATCGACCGGCATCTGGAAGAGACCGCCGCCAACTGGCAGCTCGCGCGGATGGCTCCGACGGATCGCAACATTCTGCGATTGGGCGCATACGAGTTACTGCACACCGACACGCCGCATCGAGTCGTCATCGACGAAGCGGTTGAGATGGCCAAGAAGTTCGGCTCGATGCAGTCCTTCCAATTCGTCAACGGCATCTTGGATCGCTTAGTGCCGGACGAGAAACGTTCCAAGCCCGCGACACCGACCAACGATTGATGCGAGAGTTTGCGTCATGACCGACGTGCGAATTGAAGCTGCGAAGTCCACCGACTACTTGAATGTCGCCGCGCTTGATCGGATCGCTTGGCCGATCGTCCCCGATGTTTTCATCCCGGACGGCGAACACATCTGGCGAGTCTGGAGTGACGTGGCCACGCTACTCATTGCGCGGCAGGCGAGTGACGCTCCGCCGCTGCGGGATTCACACGACATTGCCGGAGCGCTCGTGCAATTCCCGACCAAGCAGGGAGAATTGTTCCTGCACAAGATCATGGTGCATCCAGACTGCCGAGGAGCCGGCATCGGGACTCAGTTGATGCGTGCCGCGCTGGCTCAAGCGAACGTGCCCGTGTTGTTGACGGTCGATCCGCAGAACGCGCCGGCGGTGAAGCTTTACGAAAGTCTCGGCTTCAGCGTGCGCGAGCACATTCGCGGCTTCTATCGCCCGCACGAAGACCGATACCTCATGGTCTATCGCCCAACGTAGCCGTCTCGCTCCGGGTGCGGATTATTTCTTCGCAGTTTCGCGAGTTCGCCGAGTCGGCCCTTTCGGTGTCGGTTCCGCTTCGTCGATGCGAACTTCTTTCGAGCTTCCGTCTGCCTCGCGGAGTTGTTTTTTACCAACAGCGAGTACGGTGTCATCGATAGATTCCGCCACAGGCTCGACCGACTTTGTGGTCGCTTTTTCTGAAAGCCATGAGGCCGCTCGGCCAGGACCGTATCGCCAGGCCAGCAACCAGCCCGATGCGCTCAAGGTTGGAGGATCGGCGGAGACGTGAACCACATGCCGCACGTGCAGCCAGACCGACATGAGATGACACCATTGCAGCGACGCCAGCAGCAGACGGCTGACGAATTCCCAGTCCTCGGCGTTGCCAGTGCGAGCGTTCCACAATTCGAGTCCGATCAGAGTCAGCGCGCAGAGGGCACCCACAGAATGCAGCACGCGGCTGGCGAAGTCGTTCCGAAATTCCGCTCCCAAGTTCGCCCACAGCACGAGTCCGGCGACAAGCAGCGGCAGCAGCCACAACGCGGTCATGCCGGCCGAGTCTGCGACAGATCCGGCGACGGACCACGACACCAACGAGGCAATTAACCGATGAGCGTCCGTCAGACACAACAGCGACGCGGTGAAGAACCCGGCCGCCGTCCAACCCCACGCATAAAATCGGCCGCCATAATCGACGCGGCTGCGCGAGCGGACCCACCAAGCGAGGCAACACAACTGCCCAGCGATCAACCACGCGACGGCTCCGCTGCCGAGCAGCAACCGATTCAGAAACGGCGCAAGCAAATCGCCCGGCACGGAGCCGGCTGCTGACGCTTGTTCCGCGAAATGCCACGCAGAGAGCAGTCCCAGGAAACCGACCGCGCTGGCGATTCCGATCGCCCAACACTTCCACAGCGCTTGGGGAACGACTTGCGGCAGCCACAGCCACAGATCGGGCTGGGGCGTTTCTTCCGGGGGTGAAGCCTCTCGTTCCTGTTGCGCAGCGGCAGACGCCGAGCCATCCTGCTCGTGTTCCCACACCAGACGTCTCCGGTGTCGAGTATCCAAAAGTCGGGAGCCACCCAGTCCCATTGCTCACCTTCGATTCGCCAAGCGCGGCGGAGTCGCGGATCGTGCGCTTCCGGCCGGCGAACGCCGATCAAGAATCCGGATTGAGCACGTCCCCATAACATCGGACGCTGTCGTGCGACTCTCGCGACGATTCTGCCGCGACCTGCGATGGCGAGAGCATTCGCGGACATTGCCGCGCTCTCGGCAAAATCTGCCGGTCATACTGGCCAGCAAAACGTCTTCGCGCATTGGCGAACTCGCTGCTATACCTCGCTCGCCGAGTTGTCTGATCGATGATTCTCAGGAGACAAGATGGACCCGTCCCCCACGACCTTGGAACTACTTTGGAGCAAGTTGCTCGATCCCGCGCTTTACCGTGACAACGCTGCGCCTGTGATCGGCGCTCTGTTTGGGCTGTTTGCCGCGTGGGTTGCTGCGGGCTGGGTCAGCCGGTTGGTGTACCGCAGTCTGAAGTTGGCCAAGATTGATGAAACGCTGGCTCGGTTCACGACCAAGTTCACCTGGTGGGGATTGTTGATCCTCGCGCTGGCCTGTTGCCTGGAATCCTTCGGCGTGAAGACCACGAGCTACGCGGCCGCGATCGGTGCCCTTGGTTTCTCAATTGGCTTGGCCTTCCAGGGAGCGTTGGGGAACTTCGCGGCCGGCATCATGCTGCTGGTGTTTCGACCGTACAAAGTCGGCGACGTGATTGTGGTCGGCGGGCAAACGGGGAAAGTCGATGAGATCGACCTGTTCTCCACGACGCTCGACACGCCGGACAATCGCCGGATCATGGTTCCCAACGGCTCGATCTTCGGCAGCACGATTGAGAACACGTCGTACCATCACACTCGGCGAGTCGACGTCACGGTCGGTGCGTGCTACTCCGCCGACATCGACCAGACCTATGAGATTCTGATGCGGGCCGTCTGCGCGGTTCCCGGCATCTTGTCCGAGCCGGCTCCGGAAGTGGTGTTGCTCGAACTGGCGGACTCGTCAGTGAACTGGTCCGTTCGAGTCTGGTCGACCACTGCGGACTTCGGCTTGATCAAACAGCGGACGATTCGCGCGGTGAAGCTCGCACTCGATCACGCGGGCATCGAAATCCCGTTCCCGCAAATGGACGTGAACCTGCGCGGTCCAGCGCTGGCGAACCTCGTTCCGAACACCGAGCGGAAAGCAGCGTGAAACGTCGAAGGCCGATCATGCGCACGATGCTTCTGTTGGCGCTCCTGTTGCTCTCGCTGGCCGGTTGCCGGTGGATGGGTGCGTATTCGCCGCTTGGCCCGCTCGAACGAAAACTGATTTATCAACCGCAGGTCTATCCCGATGGAGACTGGAAACTTCCCACGCCCAGCACGGAAGAAGTCTGGTTCGAGGGGCAGGACGGGACTCGATTACATGGCTGGTTCTTGCCGCATCCGGCTCCGCGAGCAGTCGCGCTGGTATGCCACGGCAATGCCGGCTGTATCGCGGGCCTGCAAGAGTCTTTGATTCGACTCAATCAGCGGCACGATCTCGCTGTGATGGCATTCGACTATCGCGGCTTCGGCCGGTCGCCAGGGACACCGTCCGAAGCCGGCCTGCTGGCTGATGCTCGATCCGCGCGGGATTGGTTGGCGAAACGGACCGGCACCGGGCGTGAGGACATCGTGCTGATGGGCTATTCGCTGGGTGGTGGAGTCGCTGTTGATCTCGCGGCGAAGGACGGTGCTCGTGGGTTGGTTCTGTGGAGCACCTTCTCGAATCTGCCGCAGACGGTTGCGCATCATTATTCGTGGCTGCCGACGAACCTGCTGATGACTCAGCGATTTGATTCGCTGGCGAAGATCGAGAACTACCACGGCCCGTTGCTGCAAAGCCACGGCGACGCGGACCGAGTGATCCCGTTTGAGTTGGGTCAGCGGCTCCATCAACGACATCGCGGCCCCAAGCAATTCATCAACATTCCCGGAACAGGGCACCTCGACGCGGATTCGGAGGAATACCAAATGGTGTTGTCGCAATTCTTGAAGCAACTGGATCCGCCGGTTCCTGTCACCGGACATGTGGCTGTCGATCCCTAGAGAAAGAGTTTGCCGCTGCATCCGTGTCATCCGTGAAATCCGTGTTCTTGCGACCGTCCACTTGCTGAAAAGCACACGGATAACGCGGATGCCACGGATGGGGCGTCTCTCGAAGTCGTTGCCGGCGCGAATCGCGTCGTGCTGTTTGGCTCAGAAACTCGGCTCAACTTCCGTTGCCTCGTCTGCCGATTTTTCGATACCGTCCGGTCCCTTCCTGAGGATCGTCCTGATCTTCAATCGTTCCCATCTCCCTTGATCAACCCCTTTCGCCGTCCTGGCGAGAGCTGACCTTCCCCTCGCACAACCTACCTTTCGGAGACTGCGCATGTTCGTGCTCAGGCCGTTTCGGCTATTGTTCAAAGCATTGGTCGTCGACGCGACACCGGGCCAAATGGCGATGGGCCTGGCCTTGGGAGTGCTGGTGGGCCTCGTGCCGAAAGGCAATCTGTTGGCCATCGGGCTGATGATGCTGATGTGCTCGCTGCGAGTGAACTTGGGCGTCGGCTTAGCGACCGTCTTCGCGACCTCCTGGGCCGGCATGTGGCTCGATCCGATTTCGCATCGCATCGGCGAGTTCTTGCTGAAGAGCGAGGCCCTCCGGCCGCTGTGGGAAACGATGTACGACACGATGCTGCTGCCGTGGACCGACTTCAACAACACCGTCGTGCTCGGCAGCTTTTCGATGGGAGCAGCCGCGTTTGTGCCGCTGTATTTCCTCAGCAAGCCGATCTTCGGAGTGCTGACGCCGCGATTGGTGACCTGGGCACAACGCTTCCGATTGGTCTCGCTGCTCTGGGGCGGCGAGCTGACGGGCAAGGTGGCGTAGATGGAACCGTCTTGGTAGCCACGCTCGCCAAGAGCGTGGGAGATTCGACTCAACCCACGCTCTTGGCGAGCGTGGCTACAAATGACTTCAAGGATGAACTCATGCGTTGGTCTTACCTGCTGCCGCGAGCGATTTTGATTGGGCTTGTGTGGGCGTTCTTTCATTACGGATTCGATCCAGTGCTGCGTCGCGGCATGGTCTACACAGGGCAGCGAGTGGCTCGCGCGAAGGTCGAGATCACGCAACTCGACACGACCTTCTTCGCTCCCACGATCAAAGCGACGAATGTCGCTGTCGCCGATCGCAAGCATTCGGGAACGAACCTCGTCGAGTTCACCGATCTGCACGCGAAGCTTGAATTGCAGCCACTGCTCAAGAAGTCGTACATCGTCGAAGAGGCGAGCGTCAGCGGCTTGCAGTGGGGCACCAAGCGAGCCGACTCCGGATTGCTGCCGGGCGAGGAGCCGGATCTGTCGGAGGATTCCGACAGCAAGATGCTGGAGAACATCAAGCAGGAACTGCTCGTGCGCGGCAAGGATTGGCTAGCCGGACTCGTGGATCGAGCCAAGCTCGACTTCGATCCGAATCAGTTCGAGACCGTGCGGCTCGGCCAAGAACTCGAAGAACGCTGGCCGCAAGAATTCGGCCGGTACGAAGACGAACTCAAGGCTCTCAAGCAGCGAATCGACGAGTTGCGAAAATCGGTGAAGGTCAAAGGGGGCAACGAACTCGAAAAGATCGAACGCTACGGCCGAGCGGCGCAGGATGTGGAACAACTCTTGAAGGAACTCGATCAGACCAAACAACAACTCGCGCGAACCATGCGGCAGGCGCAGGACGATCTGCACGCGCTCGATGACGCCAAGTCACACGATCTGAGCAAGATCAAAGAGAAGGCCGATCTGCTGCACCTCGATCCGAACGAAGTCACCGAACTGTTGCTCGGCCCCGAATTGACCAATCGCTTAGAGACTGCCATCGGCTGGGCCAAGTTCATTCGCGAGCGAGTTCAGCTCGCAACCGATGAGCCGAAGCCGGAACGATTCCGCGGCGAGACGATTCTGTTTCCTCGCAAAGTGGAACTGCCGCTGCTGCTGATCCGATTGCTCAACGTCGATGGCCAAGGAGAATTCAGTGGCGAACAACTGGCGTTCAAAGGCTCGATCTCCGGCGTCACCAGCAACCCGAAGATTCACGGCAAGCCAATCATCGTCCGCATCGACGCCGTAGGTCAGCCTTTCCAGGCTGCCCCGAACGCGCCTGCGACTCCGAGTGCCAACGGGATCCAACTCGCATCAGGTCAGGCTGGAAAGCCTGACCTACTGACCGTGCAGCTCAAGGCGGTGCTCGATTACACGAAGGACGTGCCGGAGCATCATCTGCTGCTGTCGTACAAAGAGCCGCGGCCCGACGAACGGAACATCGGCAAGCCGGAGTCGATCCAACTGGCGATGACCAGTCGCGCGTCGAATTGCATCGCAAACCTCACGCTGGTCGGTGACGAGTTGTCGGGGCAGATCGACTACCAGCAAGCCCTCGAATCGATCACCGCGAAGCTCGGCACAAAGAGATTCAAAGGTGATGCCTTTGTGCTCGCCAAGATCCAAGAGATCGTGAACGGCATTCACAAGATCGACGCGCAAATGGTGCTTTCGGGGACCGCGCTCAAGCCACAGTTCAAGCTGCGATCGAACCTCGGCCATGAAATTTCCGCGGGCGTCAACACGGCGTTCGCGCGGCAACTGGAAGCCGGCCGCCGCGAAGTGCTCGTCCGCTTCGAGCAAGAAGCGGCGAAGCGTTCTGACAAACTCACGCAGTTGTACGACGAGCAAATCCAGAAACTGACCGGTCAACTGAATCTCAACAAAGGGGACGTCCAAGAGATCGCCCAGTCGTTCGGGATCAAACTGCCGGGCAAGCTCGACCTGAAAGGGATCGGCGGACTGCCGATCGACCCGAACAAACCGCTCGACTTGAAGGGACTCGGCAAAGCTCTGCCGAAGGTGGATGCCAAACTGCCGAAGTTCGGCCTGCAACCAGAGGACGAACCGTCGCCCGGAATCCGCCAGGCCAGCGACATCGAGCATACGCTCAAAGACCTGGGCGGCCTGTTCGGCAAAAAGAAAAAGCCAACCCCCAAGCCGGTTCAACCGGCTGCGGGTGAGCAACCCAAAACAAAGTAGACCGGTCACTCCGTGACCGGAACGTTCGAGTCACGGAGTGACTCGTCTACAAATTTCACAAGGACGTGACCATGACCAATCGCCAACTCGACCGCCGCGAATTTCTGAACTGGACCATTCCTGCCGGCCTCGGACTTTGCTCCTGCTTCGGCTGCCGCACGACGCCGATCACGCAGCGCCGCCAACTGCTGCTGGTCCCAGAATCACAAGAAGTCCAGATGGGTGTCGCCGCCTACCAAGAGGTCAAAACCAAAAACAAACTTTCGACGAACGCCAAATACAAAGAGGTCGTCGATCGCGTCGGCCAACGCTTGGCCGAAGCCGCGGCGCGGCAAAATCTCGGCAAGAACTTTGATTGGGAATACGTTGTCATCGAAGATCAAACACAAAACGCATTCTGCTTGCCGGGTGGCAAAGTCGCGTTCTACGAAGGCATCCTGCCGGTTTGCCAAAACGAAGCGGGAGTCGCAGTCGTCATGTCCCATGAAATCTCGCACGCCCTCGCGCGTCACGGCGGCGAACGCATGAGCCAGGAACTGGAAGTGCAAGGAGCTGGAAAAATTCTGCAAGCCGTCGTCAAACGGCAAGCTCCCGACAAAGAGCAAGTCTTCATGACGGCGTACAACGCCGGCAGCAAATACGGCTTCGTCCTCCCCTACAGTCGCAAGCACGAGTCCGAAGCGGACGAAATGGGCATCCACATCCTGGCGAAAGCCGGCTACGACCCGAACGAGGCACCAAAGTTCTGGGA
>CAMDDX010000294.1 GCA_945893075.1 Planctomyces sp. SH-PL62
AGGTTCTTTTTCACTCCCCTCCCGGGGTTCTTTTCATCTTTCGCTCGCGCTACTTTTTCACTATCGGACACCAAGTCGTATTTAGCCTTAGGAGATGGACCTCCCAGATTCAGGCCGGGTTTCACGTGACCGGACTTACTCGGGTACACACCCACGAAGACTGCACAACTGCCGAATACGGGACTATCACCCTCTATGGTAGAGCTTTTCTTCTCACTTTTTCTAGCAGGCAGTTTGGTAACTTCGCGCCTTGCGGCCGGTATGCCCCACGACCCCAGTGGCAAAGCCATTGGTTTAGGCTATTTCCGCGTTCGCTCGCCGCTACTGACGGAATCGAGATTTCTTTATTTTCCTGCGGTTACTGAGATGTTTCACTTCGCCGCGTTAGCTCAGGAATTTCGGGATCAACGCTTGTTTGACAGCTACCCCGAACTTATCGCAGCCTTCCACGCCTTTCAGAGCCGCTTGGTGCCAAGACATCCTCCATACGCCCTTAATTGCTTGACCACTTTTATCTTTGGCTTTTCGCGATTTGCATCGCGTCCGCCATTCAAGCTTATTCACCTTGGACGCTCGCGCTCCATGTTTGGAGCGCATTGAGATTGTGTATTGCAGATTTCACAACCACCGAATTGTCAAAGACCTACGTCAGCTTTTGCAGTCCCAATTTCTGGGCAGCCGCAAAAGGCGAGCGGGGATGTTATTGGCATCCTCGCTGGGGGTCAACCGATCGGCCCGACTTTTTGAAAATCGGAGGCAGATCAAACTTTTGCCACTGGAGACGACCGGGATCGAACCGGCAACCCCTGCCTTGCAAAGGCAGTGCTCTCCCAATTGAGCTACGTCCCCGAAGCAGTGTCAGGCTCGCGGACAGAACCAGAAACCTGATCGGCTCCCGGACGTATGCGAGTGGGCGTACTTGGATTCGAACCAAGGACCTCAGCTTTATCAGAGCTGCGCTCTAGCCAACTGAGCTATACGCCCGCATGTGAAAGGGTGATTTTGCCGTGTCCTCGGCGGAGTGTCCAGCGATCAACGTTTTGGCCCCCAAACGCTCGAGCGGGATTGTGTCGGTCTCGTTGAGTTCCGAACATGAGCGTGGTCGCCAAAGCCCCAAAGATCATTATTATCAACCCAATTGACCGCGCGATGCGAAAGCTCATTATTGGCTGTGGATATCTCGGTGAACGAGTCGCCCGAAATTGGTTGGATGATGGTTACGAGACATGGGTGTTGACTCGCTCCGAAGAGCATGCTGCTCGCTTGGCGGAATCTGGTCTCAATCCTTTGATTGGTGACGTCTTGGACTTGGGCTCACTCCAGAAGCTTCCGCAGGTGGAGACAATTCTCTATGCCGTCGGTTTTGATCGGGCGAGTAAGCGCTCCAAGCGAACGGTTTACGTCGAAGGACTGCGGAACGTGCTAAAGGAAAATCGAGGTAAGTTTCAGCGGATCGTGTACATCTCCAGCACCAGCGTTTATGGCCAAGACAACGGGGAGCTTGTGGATGAATTCTCGGCAGCCTCGCCAAGCGAAGATAACGGGTGCATTTGCCGTGATGCGGAGACAGTTGTTTGGGAACATTTTCGACGTGCGGATCAAGATGTCCGAACTGGCGAAGCCGTCGTTTTGAGGTTGGCCGGAATTTATGGTCCAGGGCGGATGCTGGCTCGCGAGCAGCAACTTCGACGCGGAGGATTGCTCTCAGGCAATCCCGATGCCTGGTTGAACCTTATTCATGTGGAGGACGCTGTGCAGGCGGTGTTGGCCGCGGAAGTTCGAGGTCGGGCCGGGGAAACCTATTTAGTCTGTGACGATCAGCCAATTCGTCGGCGCGAGTATTACGCGGCACTGGCGTCGCAACTCGGGATTGTGCCCCCAGGATTTGAGGATCTTGCCGCGGATGCCCCCGAACGGCGACGGTTCAACAAGCGCTGTGTAAATCGGCGAATGCGAGAGGAGCTTTGCGTCGAGTTGCAATCCCCGACGGTCATCGAAGGACTGCGTCACCTGTTTGAGGGGCAGCAATGAGCGGCGTGGCGGTGACTCGGATGAAATACCAACACCCGGATTCGGACTGACTGTTGTAGAACGGCTCAGGTGCGTCGATTGAGAATGCTGATTGGTCAACGGCTGGAATCGTTATCCAACCAACCCGGCCTTGGGCATCAACGACACGGTAGGTTCCCGGTGCGATCAACTCCGGCAGCGAGACTGCTGAGGGGTCGAACTCCTGAGAAATCGTAATGGTTTGGCTGATCTCCGAAACCATCCGCTCCTGCCCATGCTTCCCGACAACGGGATTGGATTCCGGCGGGCGAATCGTGAATGCTTCGAGTGAGTTTGCCGCTTCGGGGCAATCCGAATTCCATGCAGCGGCAAACAAGCCAGTGAGGGCGATGAGCAACAGCACGCGAGCGGCCATGATGAAATCCAACGGTGTCTGGCTGTAGTTTTGGTGTGGAACTTTCGTTGACTCTGCACCGGCAGATTTCGCCGCTGACAGTTTGTCCCGAAGTGGATCGACCCAAATGGCGAGAGCGCTTTGGTGAAACTGGTCCGGTTTTGCCGAAGCGGACAGTGTGGCGAGGCGTGGAAACGATCTTAGCGACGAGTCGGAAAGCGTCCGGTTGTCCGGGTTGTGCGCAAAGCAAAGGCAACGTCGGGAATTCCGCTTTCATGGTCCTTGTTTCGGGCATTAGAGTTTCGCGCGCCGAGCCTATTTGGACTCCGAGGAAGCGAGCGCCAGGATGTGTGCTCTCTGTGTGCGAAGTCGCGAGGGCATCGGCATGTTGAATGAGCTCTTGTCCTGAGCGGGTTCGAGGTGACATCGATGTTGCTGACTTCTTGGTTGCGTGGCTGGTTTGCCCGAGCGGATGCTCAACGAGACAACGGACATTGGACGAGGCGGCGGCCACGGCCGCATGAGCCACGTCGCCGGATGGCTCCCGCCGTCGAGCAGTTTGAGTCACGACAGTTATTGACCGGCGGTCTGCCGATCACCTTCTTCGTCAACACGCTGGGTGACACGATCGATGCCAACCCCAACGTCACTTCGTTGCGCGAAGCGGTCCTGCAGGCGAACGCTCAGACCGGGCAGGATGTCATCATCCAGCTCATGCCCGGCCCCGGCCCGCACACACTGACAATCAACGGAGCCAATGAAGAGGCCTCTGCCACCGGAGACCTCGATATCTCGTCGGCGGTTTCCGTGACGATTCGCGGTGCGGCCGACGGGACGTCGGTGATCGACGCCAACTTCAGTTCGGCCGATCGCGTGTTCGACATCGCGTCGGGCAACTTCGTGACGATCGAAGGCGTGACGATCAAAGACGGGCAGCGTGACAGCGGCGGCGCGATCGACAACGCGGGCCAATTGACTGTTGTGCGGACGACGTTCTTCAACAATCGTGGCGACACGGGCACGGACCCGGTTCGCGGCGGCGCGATTCACAATGCGGCGACAGGCTCGTTGTTTGTCTTGGCGAGCACCTTCGACAACAACACGACGACGGGCGAAGGCGGTGCGATCTACAACCTGGGTTCGGCCTTCATCGACGCGACGACGTTTTTCAGCAACGATGCGAATGGGAGCGGGAACAACCACGGCGGTGCGATCTACAACGCCAGCAGCGGCACGCTCAACGTGCAGCGGAGTACCTTTGAATTGAACACGGCCGGTGTTGGTGCGGGGTCCGGCGACGGTGGTGCGATCTTCACGGCGGGATCGGCCGGCATCGATCATTCGACGTTCTCGGCAAACTTGGCCGACAACGGTGGTGCGATTGAGGTGGCGAGCGGCGGCAGTCTCTTTCTGACGGCGAGCACAGTGACGCAGAACACGGCGTTGCTGGGAGGCGGCGTCGATTTCAACGGCAGTTCGAATGCGGCACTCGTCCAGAACACGATCATCGCGCAGAACACCGCGACCAGTAACGCCGATTTTCGCGACATACGGCGCGGTGCGAACGCCTTCACTTCGCTCGGTTTCAACTTGATCGGGATCGGCCCTTCGGGAGCGGGATTCGTCAATGCGACGAATAACGATCAGGTCGGCACAACCGCGCCGATCGACGCAATGCTCGGTGCGTTGGTGTTCAACGGAGGGCCGACGAAGACGCATCGCCCGCTGGTGGGGAGCACGGCGATTGATCGGGGGACGCTGCCCAACGTCATCGGTTCGGCATTGCCGATCACCGATCAGCGCGGTGCTCCGCTGCGTGCTCCGATTGTCGCGGATATCGGTGCGGTTGAGACGGGCACGAACGCGGTGTTCGTCAACACGCTCAACGATACTCCCGACGCTAACTTGTTGGACGGCGTCATCGCGGACGCGGCGGGCAACATCTCACTCCGCGCGGCGTTGCACCAACGCAACGTCAATTCGTCGATCGCGCCGGTGATTGTCGTGTTGCCGGGCGTGTTCTTGCTGGATGAGACCGGTCCCAATAAAGAAGACGCCGGGGCGACCGGAGACCTCGACGTCAACTTCGCCACGGAGATCATCGGCTTTGGTCCGCTGGCGACGATCATCGACGCCAACGGGATCGACCGTGTGTTTGACTTGCGGTCATTCTCCACGGCGACGCTCATCGAGAGCCTGACGGTGCAACACGGCGTCGCGGCAACCGACGTGGGTGGCGGTATTCGCAACGTCGGAAGAGCGACGCTCAACAACGTGCATGTCCGCGAGAACCAGGCCGCCAGCGGCGGCGGCATCTTCAGTCAGTTCGAGTTGAACCTCGACGGTGTGTTCATCGCGAACAACATGGCCATCGGCAGCGTGTCTGTCGAAGGGACGGGGGGCGGTATCGCAAACTTTGGGCGGGCAACGGTCCGCGCCAGCATCATCGCTGGGAACTTTGCCGCAGCCGGTGCCGGTGGTATCGATCACATCGGCTCGTCCAATCTCTTCGAGATCGACTCGTCGACGATCCGCGATAACAGGACAGACGGCGACGCGGGTGGCATTGTCAATGAGGGCCGGATGATCATTCGGGACTCGAATATCACGGGCAACATGGCGGGCTTACGCGCGGGCGGCATCGGTTCGGTGGGCGACACCACGCTGATCCGTAGCAATGTTGACGGCAACGTCGCTGGCACCGATGCCGGCGGCGTTGGTGCCGAGTCCGGGACACTCAACATCTCCGCGAGCCGTATCACTTTCAACACGGCGGGGGCGAACGGCGGTGGGCTAGGCATTATCGGCTCCACGATCGCCACGGTGAATTACTCGGCGATCGCCCGCAACCGGGCGCTGAGTGGCGCGGGCGGTGGTGTGGTCGTGGGCAGCGGCTCAGTGCAGATTGGCAACTCGGCCATCGTTAATAACGTAGCGGGCCAAACGGGGATCAGCTTCGGTAATGGTGGTGGCCTCTACGTCACGGGGGGCACGACAGCCCTCAGCAACTCGACGGTCTCCGGCAACACAGCAATTCAGTTCAACAGCAATGGCGGCGCGGGGGGTGGCGTGACGCAAGCGGGTGGAGCCCTCTCTGTGACGCACGCCACGATCACGAACAACACGGCGGCACTCGGCGGCGGCTTCGCGACGATCGCGCCTCCCAGCGGGATATTTTCCTTCGGTCCCAGCTTCGGCAGCGGCACCGTGCAGAACACGATCATCGCCAAGAACATGGTCGGTCTCACCGGCACGGGCCGGGATGTGTTTGCCTCGACCAACACCGTGGGGTCGCTGGGACGCAACTTGATTGGTGTCGCGGGATCGGGCACCGGTGGCCCGATCTTTGTCGACAACGTCAACAACGACCGAGTGGGAACCGTCGCCAGCCCGTTAGATCCGCTGCTGGGCGCGTTGGCCCTCAATGGCGGGCTGACGCGGACGCACGCGTTGCAAGCCGGCAGTCCGGCGATCGACACAGGCGGAACAACCACAAGTTTCTCCGATCAGCGCGGGGTTCCGCGAGTCCTCAACGGCGGCACGTCGAGCACCGCCGACATCGGGGCCTTTGAGTTTGGCTTCAATGGCTTCTTCGTCAACACGACGGACGACACGGTCGATGCCAACATTGGCAACGGCGTTGCGCTCGATGCGAACGGGAAGACCTCGCTCCGCGCGGCGATTCAAGAAAGCAATGCGCTGGCCGGCACGCAGACCATCGTGCTCGTGGCGGGCGTCTACAAGCTGACGCGGTTTGGTCCGGGTGAGGATCTCGCGGCGACCGGCGACCTGGATGTCACGGGCAGCGTCAACATCCGCGGTTATGGTGCCGAGTCGACGACGATCGACGGTCAGCAGTTCGACCGGTTGTTCGATGTTTCCGGCGGGGCCAACCTGCTCATGTCGGATGTCACGCTCACCAATGGGCGCGTCAACGGCATTCAGGAGAAGGGCGGTGCTATCCGCAGCGACCAATCACACGTCGAGCTGGACCGCGTCACGGTGACCAAGAATTTTGCGAATGGCTTCGGCGGCGGCATCCACGCTCAAGGCAACCTGGCAGCCACGGTCATCGTTCGTGACAGCGTTTTCACCAACAACACTTCCGCCGATAGCGGTGGTGCGATTTCGGTCCAAAACGACAGCCTGGTCGCGACCAACACGCGGTTTGAATTCAACATCGCTAACGGCATCGGCATCGGACGCGGCGGTGGGGCGCTGCTGATTGCCGACAGCACCGCGAACATTCAGGGGTCGCTCTTTCGGAACAACACGGGGACGTTCGGTGGCGCGGTCTACGTCGACACGTTTGGCCAACAAACCATGAAGACGGTCAGCGTCAGCGACAGCGAGTTCAGCAACAACTCCGGACAAATCGGCGGCGCGATTGCGAACGTCAGCCAAACTCTGTCCGTGTTGGACTCGGTCTTCAGCAACAACTTCGCGACGTCTGGCATCGGCGGCGGCGGCGGCGTCCACAACTTCAGTGGTATGGTCACGATCAGCGACAGCGATTTCCTCGGGAATCAAGCCTTCAGCGGGAACGGCGGCGCGATCACCAATGAAGGGCCCGGAGCCACGCTGACACTCACGGCATCGACACTGAAGTCAGGTTTCGCGTTTTCTGGAGGCGGCTTGCACAACGCAGCGACCGCCAACGTCTTCGAATCGACGATCTCAGAAAACTTCGGCATCAACGGCGGCGGCATCAACAATGGTGGGACGTTGATGATCCGCAATAGCACGATCTCCGCAAACAACGCGTCGTCTCAGGGCGGTGGCTTGCGTAACACCACGAGCGGCACGGCGACGATCACCAACGCCACGTTCGCGCTCAACACTGCGTCCGATGGCGGCGGCATCAGCAATGACAGTGCGGCCGTTGCGGTCACGCTTCAAAACACGCTCGTGGCGACGAACTCCACCTTAGGCAACAGCCCGAATGCGGACCTGAGCGGCAGCTTCACGTCCAACGCGGCGGGCGGCAACAACCTGATCGGCGACCTCGATGGCGCGACGGGGTTCACCAACGGCAGCAACGGTGACATCGTTGGCGGCGTCACGTCGGTGGCGATCACGAACGCGACGAGTACGAAGCCGATCCAGATCACCACCGCCGTTTCTCATGGCTTAATGACGGGTGATCGCGTCCGCGTGACGGGCGTCGGCGGACTTTCTGTCGCCAACGGCAACTTCTTCGTGACCGTGATCAACGAGACCACCTTCACGTTGAATGACTCGTTTGGCTCGGGCAACGGAACTTACACGGGCGGCGGACAAGTCTTTGAATTGGTCAATCCGCTGCTGGGTGTCCTGCGAGACAACAACCTCAGCCGCTTCGCGCCGCCGCTGGCTCCGATTCAGTTCGGGAATCTGCCGCCGGTCGTCACGCAGACGCCGCGGCGGAGCACCTTCACTCACGAACTGCTGCTCGGCAGCCCGGCGATCGACGCGGGCACGAACACCGGCACGCCGACCACCGACCAACGCAGCTTTGCTCGGACGGACGGAAACAACGACACCACGGTCACGCGCGACATCGGCGCGTTTGAGTTGGCACACACGACGGTCTCATGCCTCGCCTTCTCGGACGCCAACGGCAACGGCCTGTTGGATGTCGCGACGGAATTTCGCCGCGCGGACGTGACGGTGTTTGTCGACAGCAACGGCAACGGCCAACGGGACGACTTCGAGCCGTTCGCGAATCCTCAGTTTTTCGACAATCCCAGCACGCCCCAAGACGACTTCGGCAACTACACCCTGGAACTCGTCCGGCCGGGTCAGCAGGTCATCGGCCACACGATCCCCTTCAACACGCGGCCGACGGCACCCAATGATCCCCGCCTGTCGTCGCCGAGCACGGTCGCCTCAGGGAACACACCGCGAAGTGTCGTCACGGCGGACTTCAACAACGATTCCCGACTCGACTTCGCGTATGTGGACGCGGGCGCGGGCATCCACGAGGTCGTCATCAACCAGCGCGGGCAGGGGATGCCGGTCGCAGGCTTCATCAGGCAGGCGATCTCTGTCGGCTCAATGCCCGTCGATGTCGCGGCGGCCGACCTTGATTTCGACGGCCGAGTCGATCTCGTCGTCGCCAACTTCAACAGCGACACGCTGACGGTGTTGTTCAATTTGGGCAACGACGCCTTCGGCAACGCACAGTTCGGCGGTGCCGTCACGCTGCCGGCGGGTGACGAACCGACGAGCCTCGTGATCGCGGACCTCAATGGCGACTTGCAGCCCGACATCGCGGTCGCGAATAGGAACTCGAACGACGTCCTCGTGTTCGCCAACACGGGTTCGCGAACCTTTGCCGCCGGCGCTGGCTTCGGCGTGAGCAGCACTCCGCGGCAGATGGTTGCTGCGGACTTTGACGGGGACGGTTTGACCGATCTGGCCGTGGCTGTGGAAGGCACCAACCGAGTCACGTTTCTGTTCAATTTCAGCACGCCCGCCGGTTTCAACTTCAACAGCGACACGTCGGTGACGTTCAACGCGAGCACTCTGCCGCGATCGCTGGTGGCCGAGGACTTCGATCAAGATGGCGACTTCGACCTCGTCGTGGGCGGAGCGACGCAGTTGTTTCAAGTGGCGAACTTTGGCAATCGGAATTTCGACACGACTCCGAACGTGATCGCGCCCTTTGCCGCTTCGGCAGACCTGGCGACGGTCGACATCGACGGTGACGGAGACAAAGACGTCGTGGCCGTCAGCGATTCTGCGAACGTCGTCGGCGTGTTTGAGTTTGAGAATGGCACGCTCGCTTCTAGCTCTAGCTTCCCGACGGGTTCCGCCCCGACAGGGATTGCCGTCGGCGAATTCAGCATCGGTGAGAGTTACTCGCGGCCCGACATCCTGACCGCCAACAGCGGCGGCGGCACGGTGACGTTGTTGACGAACCTGCTCGGTTCGGCCGTCGTGACGGGTGTGGTCGGCGTGCCGATCATGAATCAGAACTTTGGCGTGC
>CAMDDX010000295.1 GCA_945893075.1 Planctomyces sp. SH-PL62
GAGCCGTTGTCTTTCATCGCGTGCAGAATCTTGCGGATGCCGGTGGAACGGCCTTCGGTGAATTTGAGTCCCTTGAGAAACTCACCGATTCGATGATTTCGAGACAGGCGCGGCATGACCTTGCCGGCACGGAGTTGCTCAAGCCGGGCAGAACGATCGGGGCCGGGATAGCTGAGCACGACCAGTTCATCCCGCGAGATGCGGACCTCGACCGGTTCGCGCACGTCATATCCTCGGTGATAGATCGCGTTGACCACCGCCTCTTCGATCGCGGGGCACCGCAACAATCGGCAAAGAGAAGGTGAAGGATGTCCCCACGCTCGTGGGGGTGACCGTGTTTGCTATCGGCCGTGCTGCGGAGTTCAGCGCCGAAAGCGACGAAGGATTCGGACTGACAAAACACTTTGAGGCAGACCCCGGCCGAGATTCTCGCCGGGCCAGCGTTTCCAAGGCAAATTGCGACATCCTTTTCAGCCCCGGCTGAGTATTTTGACCACACGGGGTGACTTCGGTCGTCGCAGGTCGACGCTGATCCGTCAACATTCGCACGAAGGAGCATGTCGCTACGCCAGAATGTCGTCGATCGGCGACCCGCCGTGGCTGATCGACATCGGACGGCCCAGCTTGTCGTAGACGGGCATTTCGTGATCGATGCCGAGAGCCTTGTAGATCGTCGAGCAAATATCGGACGTGCTGACCGGATTCTGCGCGGGATACGCCGCCTGCGAGTCGCTTGCACCGTACACCGTCCCTCCCTTGATCCCCGCGCCGGAAAACAGCATCGAGTAACAGAAGGTCCAGTGATCACGCCCGGCATTGGCATTGATTTTCGGCGTGCGGCCGAAATCGCTCATCACCACCACCAGCGTTTCATCAAGCAAGCCGCTTTCTGATAAATCTTGCATCAACGCGCCATACACCGCATCGAGATACGGCAGATTGTAGTTCTTCAACAATTTGAAGTTTTGGGAATGCGTATCCCAGCAGTGCAGTTGCAGCTTCAGTCGTTCCCAATAGCAGTCCCAAGTGACATTCACGAAACGGACGCCGGTTTCGACCAGCCGGCGAGCGATCAATGCACTTTGACCGAACAGAGTGCGGGTGTACCGATCGCGGACATTCGGATCGACCTTCTCCAGATCAAAGGCATCTCGCACTTTGGAGGAAGTCAGCAAACTCCAAGCCCGCTCTTCTTGGCGATTGAAGCCCCCCAGGCGTCCCTGCTGTTCGACGCGGAACCGCTCCGCATCCAGTTGCTGTAATAACGTCTGGCGGGCGCTCAGGCGGTCGACCGTCATCGCCCCTTCCAAACGGGTGTGGGGAATGTAGGGCATTCCTCGGAGCGGCTGCGGTGCATGCCCTTCTTCGGGCGGGCTGTCGACTGTTGGGGCGCATTCGGTGTACAGCGGATCAAACCGCGAACCGAGAAAACCTGCCGTCGGGCCTGGGCGGCGAATCGCCTGGCCCCAGCCGAGATAGCACGGCATGTAGACGTACCCCGGAGAATCGGCTCGTCCGCCACTCAGGTATTCGCAGACCGATCCCATGCTGGGTGGATGCGTTTCCTTGATATTGAGCAAATCGGTTTCCGGTACTTCCCACCCCGTATAGCTGGGGATGCAGTTGTGGCACCCGGCTCGGTGATTGATCGAGCGGACAATTGCCGAACGATCCATCCATTTCGTGTGCAGCGGAAGATGCTCGCAGATTTCGATTCCCGGGGCACTCGTGGCGATCGGACTGAATTCGCCGCGGACTTCCGACGCGGCATTGGGCTTCAAATCGTACATATCCTGCCAAGGGGCGCCGCCGAGCAAATAGAGGCAGATGACGCTCTTGGCTTTGCCGTTCCAGACATGTTCCCGTTGCTGCTCGGCCTGCAGCAGTTGAGGCAGGCCAAACCCTCCCAAGACAGAGACCGCCCCGGCTTTGAGCGTTTCACGCCGCGTGATTCCGTCACAAAACCGACGGGGACTGCCGAGCATCTTGAGCATTGGGGTTCTCCTATTGTCGAAGTGAATTCCGAAGGTAAGCCGAGGTCGTGACTCAGTTTAATCGTACGATTGCAGGTAATGGTTATGGCGGATCCTGGGCTCGAACGCGTACAGCTTCGCGTTCTTCAGATGGAATCGCAGCTTGATCGGCCGCGCTTGCAGCAGGTGACAGTCCGGGTTGTCCTTCCACTTCAGAACGTGCCGGACACTGTCGGTGGTGATCGGCGTGCAGTCGGCGATGCCGAAGCCTTCGATAGCCTTGCCCTCGGCGTCGAGCGCTTCAACAGTGAGCGACCCGCCGGCGGCGTTCGCGTTGACAACCAGCGTGTCCCCGATGAACACCAGCGGCTTCGTCGTTAGCGTCCCCGCTTCGTCTCCGGCGTTAAATGAAACAAAACCGTCCAGACGCAGCGTGGCAACGCCAATGCCACTCAAGCGATCCTTGTCTCCGTGGTAACTGCCCCAATGGCGACCGGTATGCCCGGTGTAGTAAATCCGGATCTCATCACCAATGACCACCGGTCCCTGTAACGGATAGATGGCTCCCCAATCCCAGTCTCGACCGTGCTCACCGAAGGGAATGAACGCCGCCTCGGTCGTCATTCGCTTCCAAGATTCGGGTGATCGCTTGATCGATTTGTCTCGGGCGTCCTTGAGCCAACCCGCATCGACCACGCGACTCCAGGTTACACCATTCCGGCTAAATGCCAGTTGCACGTCTAACTTGTCTTTCCACTCCGTTTCGTTCTCTGGAATGGGCTTTATGGTTTCGCCGTGATACGTGCTGATCAAACCGAGGAACATTCCCTGATAGGGCAGAACCTCCATCTGGTAAAGGACCGTGCTGAATGGCTGATCCAGAATACCGGCCCGCAGGACGGTGAGTTTGGGCGACCAGTGATCAAAATCTTCGCTCTCGATCCGGCTGATGATCCGATCGTTGGGAGGTCCAAATCGCAGGTAGGCGACATACCGGTTCCGCTGCACGTCCCAGAACGGACAATTGTGCGAGTCACTGAACGGGATCAGTGGATTCTTCGGGTGCGGTGTCCAATGAATCCCATCCGGTGAAAATGCCACACTGGTCGAGGCCGTTTTGGCCGTCTTATCCGGGTAATCACTATACATCATCTTGTAGCGACGCATCGGATCGGGATCGGCAGGATCCTTGAAAACGCCAGCGCAATTGAACTCGTGAGTCAATCCAAACACGACGTTGCTCTGCTCTTTCGATCCCGATGGCATCGTCAGAGGCTTCCGCCATTCAATCCCATCCGCAGAAGTGGCATAGCAGAGTGACTGCTTCTTTTGGTCTGCAGACCAGGCTGCGTACCACATTTTGTAAGTGCCCTCGGCCTGATCAAAGATCACGGAGCTGTATCCGAAGGATCCCTCCCAAGGTTTGTCGGGGACCATCAGCGGATTCTTCGGGTGCTTGATCGGCTGATGCCTCGTTTTCGTTGCTCCATCCAGTTCTCCAATGATGTAGTCATCGATGAAGAGTTGCTTGCCGTGGATGAGAATTGCATCGCCAGCAATCTCGTCATTGAGATCCTTGAACATCCCCGGCGGCGCCTGCCGGCTTTGAGCGGATGCGGCGGAGGAAAGAAACAAGGCAATCAGCGAGCAAGACAGTAAGAATCGAGTGGCGTTGTGCATTTGCCTTCCTTTGTTGATTGTCGAATGGTTGGACCACCGCGGACGATGGAACGGCTTACTCATACGACTGCAAATAGTGGTTGTGGCGAATCCGTGGCTCGAACGCGTAGAGCCTGGCGTTCTTCAAGTGAAACCGCAGCTTGATCGGCCGCGCTTGCAGCAGATGGCAGTCCAGGTTGTCTTTCCATTTCAAAACATGCCGGACGCTGTCGGTTGTTATCGGCGTGCAGTCGGAGACGCCGAAGCCTTCGATGCCCTTGCCCTCGGCATCGAGTGCTTCGACGGTGAGTGAACCGCCCTCGGCGTTGGCGTTGATCTCCAAAGTGTCGCCGAAGAACACCAGTGAATTGGTGGTCAGCGTGCCGGCATCAGTTCCGGCGTTCACCGAAACAAATCCGTCGAGGCGCAAGGTTGCCAGGCCGACTCCGCTGTTGATTGGTTCGGGATGATAGTTCAACCAATGTCGATTCCGCGTTCCGCCGTAGTAGATGCGAATTTCATCACCGACGACGAGCGGCGGGTGATGAGGATAGACCTGTCCCCAATCCCAGGCGTCGTCCGCGGCTCCGTAAGGAAGGAACGTCGCCTGCTCCGCTTCTGTTTTCCAATCGCGATCGTCTTTCAACTCGCTCGGCGAGATGACGCCATTCTTTACAACCCGCTGCCAGGTGACGCCATTTCGGCTGAAGACCAATTGATTATTGACACGATCCCACCATTGCTTGTCAGCGGGAATGGGCGAGATCGTCTCGTAGTTATACGTGTTCAGCAAGCCAATATAGACTCCTTCGTACGGGACACCGGTCATCGTGTAGAATTCGGTGCTCAGCGGTGCATCCAGTTTTGTTTTTCTCAGCACCGTGACTTTGGGCGACCAGTGGAGAAAATCCGCGCTTTCGATCCGGCTGACCACGCGAGTGTTCGGCGGACCAAAGCGAAGATGGGCCACATAGCGCCCCAGCCGTTGGTCCCAGTAAGGAGCAATCTGCGTATCGCTGAAGGGAATGACGGGGTTCGCGGGTTCCTGCTTCCAGTGGATGCCATCGGCGGAGTAGGCGATCCGCGTCGACAATGAACTGGGCTTCGCCTCGGGATTGGCGACATACATCATCTTGAAACGACGTTGAGGATTCTCGTCGCGGTCATCGATCATCACACCCGGTCCGCCGAGAAATCTTTCGGGCGGCTCCATCACGATGTGGTTGTTGGCGGCCTGTTGATTCGTGATCGGCTTTTCCCAGTGAATCCCGTCGGCGGAGGTCGCAAATCCCACGAGATACTGGTGACTGGCTCCCTCTTTGGCGGTGCCTTGAAGGATCTGGTACCACATCTTGAACCGGCGGTCTTTGGGATCAAAGACGACGGTGCCGTAGTCGGTCGCAAATCCATCCGACGGCCGGTCGCGCTTCAGCACCGGGTTCTGCGGATGTTTGACCGGCTGATTCAACGTCTTCTGGACGCCTTGCAGCTCACCGATGACGTAGTCGTCGATGAAGAGCTGCTTGCCGTGAATGACGAGCGCATCGCCGAGGATTTCGTCATCCAGATCCTTGAACATGCCGGGCGGCGCCTGGCGCTGGGCCAACAGCGGAGCGGGACAGAGCAGAAGTGTCAGAATCAACAGCCACAAATTGCGCGAGCGGAGCATTTCGACCTTTCTTCTCAAATAGAGAAC
The DNA here is from genome assembly GCA_945893075.1 of Planctomyces sp. SH-PL62. GTDB lineage: Bacteria > Planctomycetota > Planctomycetia > Planctomycetales > Planctomycetaceae > SXKJ01. The sequence continues at coordinate 5,329 of CAMDDX010000295.1, forward strand.
CTCAATCGTACGATTGCAGATAGTGGTTGTGGCGAATCCGCGGCTCGAACGCGTACAGCTTCGCATTCTTCAAATGAAACCGCAGCTTGATCGGCCGCGCCTGGAGCAGGTGACAGTCCGGGTTGTCCTTCCACTTCACCACGTGACGCACGCTGTCGGTGGTGATCGGCGTGCAGTCAGAAGCGCTGAAGCCTTCGATGACTTTCCCCTCGGCGTCGAGAGCCTCGACGGTGAGCGAACCGCCCACGGCGTTCGCATTGACCTCCAGCGTGTCGCCGAAGAACACCAGCGGCTTGGTCGTGAGCGTGCCGGCATCAGCTCCGGCGTTCACCGAAACGAAACCGTCCAATCGCAAGGTCGCGAGGCCGATGCCGCTATCCCGCGTGTCTTTGTGATAGGTGTGCCAGTGACGTCCGGTAATGCCGGTGTAATAGAAGCGGATTTCATCGCCGACGACCAACGGCGGGTGATGCGGGTAGATCTGGCCCCAATCCCAATCCTTTTGAAACTCGCCGTAAGGGAGAAACGTCGCCTGCTGGGCGGCCTGCTTCCAGTCCCGCTCGCTGCGCAGCTCGCTCGCGGAGATCGCGCCATCCTTCAGGACTCGCTGCCAAGTGACGCCGTCGCGGCTGAAGGTCAATTGATTGTCGACTCGATCCATCCAAGGCTGGTCATCGGGAATCGGCTTGATCGTCTCGCCGTGATAGGTGTTGAGCACGCCGATGTAGACTCCGGCATACGGCATCGCCCCCATCGTGTAGAGCTCAGTGTTGAAGGGCGCATCCAGTTTTCCCTTCTTGACGACGGTGACCTTCGGCGACCAGTGAAAGAAGTCCTCGCTTTCGATGCGGCTGATGATTCGCACGTTGGGCGGACCGAAGCGGAGGTACGCGACGAAGCGATTCAGCCGGGCGTCCCAGTACGGCGCGATCTGTGTGTCGCTGTACGGGATCAGCGGGTTCTTTGGCTCGGGCTTCCAGTGGACGCCGTCAGCCGAGTACGCGACGCAACTTTGCAAGGAACTCGACTTGCCGGTTGGCTTGGCGAGATACATCATCTTGAATCGACGCTCGGGGTTCTTTTCCGCCGCGTCGATCATCACGCCCGCCCCGCTGACCCACGGCTCCTTTGGCTCGAACAACGCCCAGTTGTTGCCGGCCCGCGGATCGGTGATCGGTTTGTCCCACGTGATTCCGTCCGGCGATGTGATGTAACCGAGCGAGCCCACAGCGTCCTTGTCGTCAAGCCAGATCTGATACCAGATCTTGTACAACCCATCGCGCTCATCGCGGACCACGGCCCCGTACCCGAACGGCGACGAGAGTTTTTCTTCCCACGGCCTGTCGCGACGAACCAACGGGTTCTTCGGATGCTTGACCGGCTGGTTAAGAACTTTCTTTGCGTTGGCCAGCGATTCGATGACGTAGTTGTCGATGAAGAGCTGCTTACCATGCAGCACGATCGCCTTGCCGACGATCTCGTCGTCCAGGTCTTTGAACATGCCAGGGGGCGCTTGGCGGCTTTGAGCCAGTACCGGCGAATCGAGTGACAGAATCGCCAGCACCAGCGCGATAGAAAACCGAAGTGTTGTCTGCATGAGCGGTCCTTGGTTGGAAGGTGACGTGGGATTGGCTTCCAGCCTGTCATCTTTATCGGGGAATCACAGGCTGGAAGCCTATGCCACGGGTCAGTTCTGCTTGGGTGCGGAATCTCCTGCCGCGTCGGATCGATACGCGGCTTCGACGAGCCCCAGGGGCCGCTCTAGATCGCTCATGGTCATCGCATGCAGCCGGGCGCGCGTCATGTGGAACTTGAGCCGAACCTCCTGGCCCACGAGCTTGCCCAGGTCGGCGTTGTTCGACCAGCGGACCGGATGGTCGAGAGCGTCTCCCTGGATCTCGCGAGACTCGGCCACTGTGAAGCCCGGGATCGGCTGCCAATCGCGGGTCAGCACCTCCACGCGGATGGAGCCTTTCCCCCACGTCGCGGCGTTCAGGTAAAGGCGGGAATGTGAGACGACCAGCGGTTTCGTGAGCACGCGGCAGGGTTCCGCATCGGGCGTGCCGGTTTCCAGCGAGGCGAATCGGTCTCGTTTCAGAGTCGCCAGCGCCACGCCCCCGGAATAATCCGCCGACGCGCTTTCATCGACGTCGTGAGGAAAGTTCAGAGCTGCGTAATAGATGAAGATCGTATCGTTGACCACGATGGGCCGAGGCTGCGAGCAAGCCATCGCCATGAAGTCGTAATAACCCAGCGGCCCGGACGGAATGAACGGCGTCCCCCGGCAGACCCGCGTGAAGTGAATACCATCGCGGCTGGTTGCCAGATGAATGTCGATCGGCTGAGGGTGACGCAAATAGAAGATGCTCACATATCCGACATACGTCGCCCCGAACTTGTGGCAGCCGAACTGGTAAAGTTCCGTGTCGGCGGGATCATCGGCGTCCATCGCGAGAATAAACCGATGGTTCTTCCATTCGCGCAGGTCGTCGCTCTCCGCATAGGCGTAGGAGCGGTTGTAGCGATCGATGGGCGACCGATTCCGATCGCTGTCGTCGGCGATCATGCGCTCGCTGAACTCGGGGATGATCCGACGGTAGATCACCCACTTCCGCTTCGCCTCATCAAACATCAAATGCATCAGGCAGTCGTCCCCAGTGCCCGCAACATCGTGCGGCGTCTGCCAAAACGGCGAAGCCGCGCAGGACCAGTGAACGCCATCCGGCGAGGTGGCGATGTGCGCTCCGCGGCGGTGATCCTGCACGATTGCCAGTGCGACGTAATTCTCCGACGGATCGCGCGGCTGCGGATGCTTGTTAACGCCCCAGAAGAACGCCTTCTTGCCCTGCGGCACCATCGGCGTCGTCGGAATGACGAATTTCTCCGGACCGTACGCCAGCCGGGTCGGAGCTTTCGGGATCAGGTCGCTGGCAAAGACGACGTTGTGGTCGCGGCGACCTCCCACGTCGCAAACTCCCAGATCGCGATTCTCCCAATGGACGCCGTCTTGTGACGTGTAATAGAGGATCCACGCGGCATTACCGCCGACGTATCCGGCCTTCGCATCGCTTCCGGCCCGAGCCCACATTTTGAACAGCTTTTCCTCGGCGTCGTACATCGTCGTGTATGGCTCGATGTATGTTCCCTCGCACCAGCGCTCCGGCCGGATCACGGGATTCAGCAAGTGCTTCTTGGCCTGGTGCAGTTTCCGCGAGACACCAGGCGTCGCTTCCAGCAACTGGTTGTCGAGGAACAATTCCGTCGTGAAGGGAGGCCGGTCAACGGGTCGGCTTTGATCGACCGCCGACGCCGCGGTGTCGTCCGCCGAAGCGGTCTGCAACGTCAACATCGCCGCTCCCGCGGTTCCGGCAGCCTGAATGAACTGGCGACGATTCGAGTTCATCGAGTGATTCCTCGCAGGGGTTTCTTGGTCTGGCGGTGGCACCGAGCACAAGTCTCCGTCCGTGAATTGAAACGACACGGCATGCTTGCACTCCGGGAATCAAAGCCAATTCGAGACTTCATCCAATGATTTCTCGCACGGGGTCTCCTCCGTGAGCGATTGGGATCGGGCGGCCGGTGCGGTCGGGGACCGTTTGGTGTGGGTCGATGCCCATCAACTGATAAATCGTGGCGACGAAGTCGGCGGGGGATACCGGATGCGACGCCGGGTAGGCTCCGATCGCGTCGGTCGAACCGTGGACCAGGCCCTGCTTCACGCCGCCGCCGAACAGCAGACTAAATCCGCATTGAGGCCAGTGATCGCGGCCGGCGCTGCCGTTGACCTTCGGCGTTCGGCCCATCTCGCCCATCACGACAACCAACGTCGAATCGAGCAGTCCGCGCGAATCGAGATCGTGCAGCAGCGCAGGGATCACTTGATCGAGCAGCGGCAGATTCAGGTTCTTCAACATGCCGAAGTTGTTCGAGTGCATGTCGTAGGCATGTCCGTAATGGTCGAAGATTTCTTGATGGACACTGACGAACGGGACGCCGGATTCCACCAATCGTCGCGCGATGAGCAGGCTCGCGCCGACGAGGTTG
>CAMDDX010000296.1 GCA_945893075.1 Planctomyces sp. SH-PL62
CCGCCGATCCAGCCGGCGATGATCAACGGAAACGAGCCCGCGTCGGCCGCGATCAGCCCCGGCTTGCGAAAAATGCCTGAGCCGATTGTGTTGCCGACCACCATCGCGATCGCGATCCACAGTCCGAGCACACGGAGCAATTCGGGACGCTGACCTGTTGGCGAATCGCTCGGCGCGGCGGGATCGGAGGACATGCGGCGGTTCCTGAAAGAGAAAAGCCCGGCTCGCTGACCCCGGACACGTGGGAACAGCCGGGCTGAGCGATTCGGCCGCGAGTCATCCCCCTCGGCTGAATTTGTTACTCGACTTCGGGACCAGCAGCAACTGTGGCTTGGGGTCGAAGGCGAATGTGTGTCTCGGCAGCGGATCGACCTTGCGGTTGCGTTTCACGGCATTCGTGAGCTTGGGGAAGATCCACTTCTCCTTATCCGGCTCCGGCACGAGCAACGATCGCGGCATCATCACGTCGAGTTGCGTTTGCGGATGCGTTTGTTTGCATTCGGCGAACTGGCCGTAGGTTTGAGCCACCGTCGGGTCTTTGTCGGAGTTGAAGCCACCGACACAAACCAGCGAGCGTTCCCGCTCGTGCCACACGTAGGCTTCGTACTGGCGACCGAGATGCAGATTCCGCTCGCGCAGGGCGTGGCACAGGATTTCGGCGTTGCGGCCCGCTTCGTCGAGCGACTTTCCAATCTCGAAATCGTGATCGGAGGGCTTGCTGATCAACTGCGCCTTGCCACGGAACGAGGCCACGACCAGCGTGAACTTCTCCGGGTTCCCCAGCAACGAATACTTGCGGCCGGCGTTGAGCTGCAACAACAGCGGATCGATCTTGCGCTGCGCGATCTCTTCGGCGGAGAGCATCGGATTGATGGTCAGAAACGCTCCGCTGAGCACACTGGGCCGACCCGGCGTCGGATGAAACACGGCGTGATCGGAGAGCTCTTTCGGATTAAACACCTTGATCCAGTTCATGGTTTTCTGAGCGAGAGTATCCTCCGACGTCTGATAATTGCCGGCGACGACGCAGATGCGATGGTCCTTGGCTCGCACTTCGCGGCGCACCGACTTGCCGCCGCGATTGATCGTGCTCAGCGGTTGAATCTCTTCCTTCTGCTCATAGGTGTAAGCCGGAATGTTTTTCTTGCGCAGCTCGTACACGAGATCGTCGGCCGCCTGCTCTTTCGTCGGTCCGTCAATGCGAAACTCCGGCGGCGGCTCGGCCAAGCTGGCGACCATGATCATCCACGGGCCGTGCTGCTTGCCGAGGACGTGCTTCTTGCCTTTGATCGCTTCGATCTTGTCCGCAGCCGACCCCGGCGTCGCGAGACTGGTGGCGGCAAGACAAACACCCAACATCAATAAACGAGTGAGACGCATCACGGCAGACTCCATTCCACCGAACGGAAATTGAAACAGGACGCGGTCGACTTCGACTCGCGCACAGACAGGGAGACCGGAAAGGGGCGGGATGGTAGCCACGACGCGAAAAACAGGTCCAGACCGATTCGGACGCGGTTGTTTGCCGGGTCCGACGCAATTTGTGCTGCCAGAGTTTTCAAAAAACGCTCCCATCGACCTCGTGTGATTGGTCTCTACGCAACTCTGGTCGTGCCCCCGGCTGGCCGCGAAACGACGGGAGGAAACACGGGAGGAAACACGGGAGGAAGTCGCTCTGTTCTCCTCTGTGCCCCATCGCGTCTCTGTGGTGTCCTTCCCCGCTTTCGACTGGTTGCGGTTCCGCAAACTGTTGGACACCACAGAGACGCGATGGGGCACAGAGGAAGACAGAAGGAAATCAGGCCGAAAGGCCCGCCTGAATTTCATCGTCGATCGCCATGGACCCAGAGTTGTGTAGAGACCAATGAGGCAAGCTGGATGGGGGCGGGCAAATGCCATCATCAAACCGCGTCGTAACTCCACGGCTTGCGGAGTTCGCGAGCGAGCCAGCGGTTGGCTTCATCGTCGCCGACGAAGCGTTCGGCTTGCGGGTTCCATTGCAGCTTGCGGCCGAGACGCAATGAGATGACTCCGAGATGACACACGGTCGCCGAACGATGGCCGATCTCGGCTTCGCAGATCGGCGGCTTGCGCGACTTGATGCTGTCGAAGAAGTTGCCCATGTGGTCGTGGCTCTCGGTAAGCCGGACCGCATTCGACGGCAGCGGCGTGGTGAGGAATTCGGGATCGCTGGCTTCGATCTTGCCGCGGGTCACCCAGATCCAGCCGTCGGAACCCTCGAACTTCACGCCGTGCTGTTGGCCCTTCGCGTCCAGCACCGCGCCGTTCCAAGCGTTGGCGGGAGTGCTGTGACAGGAGTGTGTGACTCCGTTGGCGTAGGTGTATTCGACGGCGTACTCGCTGAAGGCGGAGAAACCGCCAGGGATCATTTCGATTTGCGGCTTGGCGGCGACGGAGACGGGACCGCTGCGCTCGGCACCGATGCCCCACAGCGCGATGTCGTTGTGATGCGCTCCCCAGTCCGTCATCGTGCCGCCGGAGTATTCCCACCAATAACGGAACGTGACGTGTGTCCGTTCGGGGACGTATTCAACTTCCGGAGTCGGTCCCTGCCAGAGGTTCCAATCGAATCCGGCGGGAGTCGTTGCGGTCTTGAACGGCCCTTCGCGCCGGCCGCTCGGCAGCCAGACCGAGACATGCTTCAGCTTGCCGATGCGTCCGTTGCGCACGAGTTCGCAGGCCAAGCGAAAATTCTTGTCGCTCCGTTGCTGACTGCCAGCCTGCAAAATACGGCCGGTTTCTTTGACGGCTTTGACCAGCCGCTGTCCCTCATCAATCGTGAGCGTCAACGGCTTCTCGCAGTACACATCTTTCTTGGAACGGAGCGCCGCCAGCGAGACCAGTGTGTGCCAATGATCCACGGTGCCACAGACGACGACGGGAATGTCATCGCGGTCCATCACCTTGCGAAAATCTTTGTAGGCCACGGCATCGGGCCACAGCTTTTTGGCTTCGGCAATTTGTTTTTCATCGACATCGCAGACGGCGACGACGCGACCGAACCGCGCAGCGGCCTGAGCATCACCGCGACCTCGGCCACCGCAGCCGATCAAAGCGATGGCCGGTTGATCGTCAGCAGCACGAGCGACCGGTGTGGCAAGCTCGTCCAAATACCAGCGAGGCAACGTGGTGGCGGCCACGGTGGCGGCAGCGGTTTTCAAAAAATGGCGGCGATTAGTCTGCATGGTGTGAGCCTTTCTTTGTGTAGCCTGACTCTCTGAGTCGGGTGTTGTTCCGCAAAAGTCCCGACTCGGAGAGTCAGGCTACGGAGTTTTGAAACTGCCGTTACCGGTGAGGGGTCAGGTGTTCTGATTTCTGTTTTGCTCCCGCAATCCACCCCAACCTTGGTTCGCAGACAGTTACCCAATCAACGGTTCGCTCTCCATTGCAACAGCAAAACAGAAATCAGAACACCTGACCCCGGCTCGCACGCTACCAAATTTGAATTCGTTCTTCTTTCGGCTTGAAGAGTTTGTCGCCGGGTTTGACGTTGAAGGCTTCGTAGAAGGCGTCGAGGTTGGTCACCGGGCCGTTGGCTCGGAAGTGCGACGGCGAGTGCGGATCAGTGACGAGCCGTTTGAGGAGTTCGGCGTCGCGATACTTGCGACGCCAGATTTGAGACCAGCCGAGAAAGAAGCGTTGGCTGGATGTGTAGCCGTCGAGAACCGGACCGTCCTTGCCAGCCAGCGAGATGCGGTAGGCTTTGAAGGCGATCGCCATGCCGGACAGATCGGCGATGTTCTCGCCCAGCGTCAGACGCCCGTTGAGCTTCTTCGCCGGCAACGCTTCATAGCCTTCGTACTGCGCAACGAGCCGGCTGGTGAGTTTTTCAAACGCGGCTTGATCGGACTCGGTCCACCAGTTCTTGAGGTTGCCGTCGCCGTCGTACTTGCAACCTTGATCGTCGAAGCCGTGACTGATCTCGTGTCCGATGACCGCACCGATGCCGCCGTAGTTCACGGCGTCGTCGGACTCGGCATCGAAGAACGGCGGTTGCAGGATCGCGGCCGGGAACACGATCTCGTTCAGGCCGGGGTTGTAGTAAGCATTGACCGTTTGCGGAGTCATCCCCCACTCGCCCCGGTCCACCGGCTGGCCCAGCTTGTCGAGCATTCGCTGATGCTCGTGCATCGCCGACCGGCGCATATTGCCGATGAGGTCATCCGCAGCGATCTCCAACTTCGAGTAGTCCCGCCACTTCTCCGGATAGCCGATCTTCGGAGTGATCTTCGACAACTTGACCAACGCCTGCTTCTTCGTCGCATCGGTCATCCAGGCGAGATCGTGAATGCTCTGCTCGAACGCCTTGAGCAGATTGCCGACGAGTTGATTCATCCGTTCGCGAGCCTGCGGCTTGAAGTGCTTCTGGACATACAACTGCCCGACCGCTTCGCCGAGCGCCCCCATGCGATTGCTGCCGCCACCAGCGACGGTATCGACCGCTCGCTTCCAGCGTGGTTGCTGTTCGGGGATGCCACCCAGCTCTTTGCCATGCAGTTGAAAGTGAGCCTCGGCGAATGCCTTCGGCAGCGCGTTGGCGTTTGAATCAATGAGTCGAAAATGGAGATACTGCTTCCACGTTTCCAGCGAAGTCTCCGCGACGATTGGTTCCAGTCCCTCGAAATAGCTGGGCGTGACCACATTGAGTTCGGTCAGTCCCTTCGCTCCGGCGGCCGCGAAGAACACGGGCCACGGGAACTTGGGAGTCAGTTCGCTCAATTTGGCGACTTGGAATTTGTTGTAGCGTTTCTCGGCGTCGCGCAGTTTCGTGCGATCCCATTGCACCTTCGCCAGCTTCGTTTCGAGTTCCAGAATCGCAGTCGCCGCCTGTTCGCCGTGGGCCTGGCCGCTCAATTGAAACAGCTTGGCGATGTACGCCTTCAGAGCTTCCCGTGCTTTGGCGTACTTCGGTTCGTCTTGCAGGTAGTAGTCTCGATCGGGCAGCGTGGTTCCGCTTTGAATGACTCCGGCGAGGTGCTGCGTGGAGGCGCGGTCATCCTGATCGACAAAGAAACCGATCGGCCCGCCGACGCCGATCGTCTCGCAGTAGCCGAAGTGCCGCACGACTTCGCTCTTGTCAGCCAACTTGTCGATCTTGGCGATCTCCGCTTGCAGCGGCTTCAAGCCTAACTGCTCGACGAGCGCTTCATTCATGTAGCTGTTGAAGAAGTTGCCGACCTTGTGACCGTTCTCGTCGCGAGGATTCTTCGCCGCGTCCTCGATGATCGCGCGGATGTTGAGCTGCGCTTCGTCGATCAGCTTGTTGAACGAGCCGTAATTCGACTTGTCCGCCGGGATCTCGGTCTTGAGCAGCCAGCGGCCATTCACATGCCGGAACAAGTCGTCCTGAGCACGAACCGACTTGTCGAACCCATCGGGATCAATCCCCGAATCGCGAGTTTGAGCCGCCGCGAACTGGGCGATCGTTGAGGACAGCAGCAGAGCGATGGCAAAGACCGAGAAGCGACCAAGAATCATGGGGAAACTCCGTGAGGGATCAAAGTTCCGAATGCCGTGTCACCAGACGCGACGCTGGTTGAGGGGGGCGGATTCTGGAGACTCCGGATCGCGAGTTCCATGCTCAAGTCACGCAGGCGCAGACCTTTGGTGCCGCGTCGTGGCGGCATCGTCGCTGTGATGGTCCCTGCGAGACGTTGCAGATCAATTTTGTAGGACGGGCACTCTTGCCCGTCGCCGGAATTTCGACGGGCAAGAGTGCCCGTCCTACAAATTTGTTCTGGGACAGGGATCAAGAACTCGCTGGCTCCAAAGAATTCGAGGTAATCGTGAGGCGAAAGGCCGTGACGGGGGAATGTTTCGCAGGGGTTTCGGTCGAAAGTATGAATGTGGATCTCCGCGTAAGGCGAACGCAATTCGCGCCTGCCGGCAACCGACACCGAAAGTACCAAGGAACAGTCAATGAATTTCCAAAAATGGGAAGTCACCATCCAGCAGATGATCGAAGCCTCCAATCGGGAGGCCAAGGAACCAGGCAAGAACCGGATTCTGACGGAATGGCGAGCGGCGCTGACCAAGACTCCGCATAACCTGCAACCGTTTCAAATTGATGAAATCGTGCGCGAAGTGCGAAGAAGACTCACGACCAGCCCCCAGTACCCCGGCAACAGCGTGGCTCAGACGCAATTCAGCCCAGCCCCTGCAGCGGTCATGGCTTGAATGGTCACCCGGCAGTGAGCCGCAAGGCGCTAGCCGCGGGTTCTGGATTCTCACGATCGTCAGCCCCCAGATCGTCAGCGAATGCACCGGGGGCTGACGCCCAATGGCACTCACTTTGTCGGAACAGTAGCAGGCACATTCCATGTGCCGTCTGCAATTCTCAGGCTGACGGCACATGGAATGTGCCTACTACTTTCTAAAGTGAGTGCCATTGGGCTGACGCCGCCCCGCTCGCCCGGATGTCTTACGGAGCGTTGTGCAAGGTCGCGACCTGCTCAATGGGAAACACGAACTTGATGCCGGGCCGCAGTTCCGGAAATCGGGCGTTGGGGTTCGGGCCGGTGTATTCGGCGATCAGTTCGTAGCCGCCGTAGCGTTGGCGACGAATGTCGGTGACTCGGAAGTTTTCAAACATCCGAATCCGGTCGTTCACGATCAGCACTTTGACACGGATCGGTTGCGGATCGGCCTCGGTGCGGCTGGCCTCGAACAGCTTTCTGAGCGCTTGCTGCTGATCCAGAGGGAGTCGGTGGTCTCTGGGAGTGAGCGGATCGCTCTCCGTCTCACGGAGGCTCTTCTCGTATCCGTCTCTTTGCGAGTACTCCAATCCGTCCGCTCCGCGCAGTTCCCGCATCGCCAACTCAAAACTGGTGACCTGTGGGGCACGGCGCGATGAGCCACTTTCCGAACCGAATCCCAGCCGTTACGTTGGCCGGTGTCACTCGCTGAGGCTGCCTGCCTCGGTCAACACGAGACCAGCCGATGTCCGATTCGTTCGACACTTCTGCGCCGGGATCAGCCGCCAACGAACCTGCCCAAAAGCCCAGCCGGCTGCTGTGGTGGCTGCATCCGAAGGTCGCGCTGCCGTTGATCCTGTTTGGGTTGATTCTGTTCTCACCACTTTCGTATCGAGCCCATCGTATCAACAGCGTGCCCGCCATCGGTGAGCCGTTCGACGTCCAAGCGTTCGGAGCCGTGGACATCACTCCGGCCGACAATGCGATGACGCAATACGCCGTCGCCGTCGGGCTGTACCTCGACGCCGGATACAGCAGCATTCCGGCAGACGAAATTATCAACGCCTTCGAATTCGGTTGGGAACAAACCAGCGAGCCGCTGCGGAAACATCTGACCGCGAATGAAATGGCCCTGACTGAATGGCGGAAGGGAACCGCACGGACGCAAGCCGTCGTCGTGCAGCCGAAGGATATGAAAGCCGACATGCAACTCGACGTGGTTCACAACCTGAGCCCCATGGCACGACTGGCACTCTTGAAAGCGGATCAGTGCTTGACTGAGGGAGACGTTGAGTCCGCTTGGGAGTGGCATCGTGCTGCGATCCGCTGTGGCCAACACGTTGCCCAAAATGGCTGTCTGAGTCAGCGCTTGGTTGGCATCTCATTTTTTGGGCACGCCGCGAAAGGGATCCCCCGCTGGGCGGAACATCCGCAAGTCACCGCCGCACAATTGCAATCGGCGATTGAGGATTTACGCACCGCCGAAAAACTCGCGACACCAAACTCGGAGGCTTTGAAGTGCGAGTACCTCATGCTCAGTGAGCTGCTGCGACGGGATCGACTGGAGGAATTCCTCGATCACTCAAGAGGCACGCCCCCATCACTGTTCCGACCGCAGACGTTTGTGCTCGGTGAGCCAGAGTATTCGACACGATTGTTGCGGCACACGTTCGACAACTGGCTCTCAGAGTTCGACAAGCCCAGATGGCAGCAAGCACCGCTGTCACCAGGCGTCTTCGGGCTGTTCGAGATTCCTGCCGGCAAGCGTTTGAGCATGTCACCGCGAGACCTCGAAGTACGAATCATGTCTCGGAGTCTCGCCGTGCAATTGATCCCCGCAGTGAGCCAATTCAATGAGGTGATCCAACGCGCGGCTGCTCGCGAGGCGGCCCTGAAATTGACCTTGGCTTGTCAGGTCTATCACCGTTTGCACGGTGACTGGCCCGCGCGACTCGAAGACCTGACGCCGGACGTTCTCTCGGAATTGCCAGCCGATCCGCTGGGCAAGTCGGGCGAGACTTTGCGGATCAAACGCGACGGCGACGAGCTCATCATTTACAGCGCCGGGTGGAACGGTGCAGACGATGGAGGTCAGTTCGATGTGATCTCTCCTGAGGGCAACTGGCTCGACGAAGGGTTTCGCCTGAGACGACCGACGAAGAACGCTCTCCCAAAGAGTTTGGAAGCCACTGCTCAGGAGAAAGACTGATGCCGTTGTTCGGATCGCATCTATCAATCGCGGGGGGCTACTACAAAGCCGTCGAGGCGGCCGCCGCGCTGGGCCTGGACGCCGTGCAGCTCTTCACGAAGAACAACAACCAGTGGGCGGCCAAGCCGCTGGCGGCCGAGGACGTGAAGGCGTTTCGCGAGGCCATCGAACGGACCGGGATTCAGCAGCCAGTCGCGCATGACAGCTATCTCATCAACCTCGCCAGTCCGCACGATGAGTTGTGGAACAAGTCGCAGGAGGCGTTCATCGTCGAACTGCAACGAGCCGAAGCGTTGGGTTTGATCGGCGTGGTGATGCACCCCGGCAGCTATGTCGAATCAGATGAGCAATCGGGATTGAAGCGGATCGTCCAGGCGTTGGACGCGGCGCATCGAGCGACCCCGAAATTCAAAACGCTGACGTTGCTCGAAACGACGGCCGGACAAGGGACAAACTTGGGCGCGAAGTTCGAGCACCTCGCCTACATCATCGAACACATCAAGCATCCCGATCGCGTGGCGGTCTGCGTCGATAGCTGCCACATCTTTGCCGCCGGCTATCCGCTCGCGACGCGCGACGAGTACGCCGCGACGATGAACGAGTTCGACCGGATCATTGGTCTCGACCGCATCCGCTGCTTTCATCTCAACGACAGCAAGAAGGGACTCGGCAGCCGCGTGGATCGGCATGAGCACATCGGCGAAGGCTGCCTCGGTCTGGAACCGTTCCGGCACATCGTCAACGATCCGCGCTTCGCCGCGCTGCCGATGTACCTCGAAACGGCGAAGGAGCAACGCGACGGACAGGAAATGGACGCGATCAATTTGGAAACGCTGCGGTCGTTGCAATCGGGGTCGGGCCTTCAAATTTCAAAATTGCCGAGGCAATTTTGAAATTTGAAGG
>CAMDDX010000297.1 GCA_945893075.1 Planctomyces sp. SH-PL62
TTTTCGGAATTGGCGGGGATCGGTCTGGTCAGCGAATCACGCTTCCTTCCCGCCAATTCCGAAAAACCGAACACCCGACCCCTCGCTCTACAGTGAGGAAGGTTTTTCGCATGTCGCCTGATGAACTCGGATTTCTCTCGGCCGTTGAGTTGGCGGCAATGATTCGGACGCGACGAGTGTCGGCCGTCGAAGTCATGCGGGGGACGCTCGCGCGGATTGAGCGATTCAATCCGGCGTTGAATGCGTTCGTCACCGTGCAGGGAGACGAAGCGTTGTGTTCGGCGGCGAAGGCGGACGAGGCGTTGAGATCCGGTCAGCCAGTCGGGCCGTTGCATGGCGTGCCGCTGCATGTGAAGGACAACTTGTTTGTTGCCGGCTCGCGGACGACGTTCGGCTCGAAGTTGATGGAGACGAACGTGACTTCGGAAGATTGCCCGGCGGTCGAGCGGCTGCGCAAGGCGGGAATGATCGTCGTCGGCCGCACAAACTCGCCGGAGTACGGTTGGAAGGGAGTGACCGACAATCGCGTGTTCGGGATTACTCGCAACCCGTGGAACACGAAGCTGACTCCGGGCGGTTCCAGCGGCGGAGCATCCGCAGCCGTCGCGGCGGGCCTGGGACCAATCGGGCTCGGCACCGATGGGGGCGGATCGCTGCGCATTCCGGCTTCGTTCAGCGGAGTGTTCGGCTTCAAGGCGAGTTTCGGCCGCATCCCCAATTGGCCCGGCAGCGGCGGCGCGATGTTGCGACACATCGGACCGATCACACGCACTGTTGCTGACATGGCTACCTCGCTCGACGTGTTGGCCGGCCCCGATCCGCGCGATCTGTTGTCGTTGCCTGGTTCGTGGCCGACGCAGCTTGCGTCGGCTCCGACGCTGGCAGCGTCGGCCACGGGTGAGTGTTATTCCGCCAATCTCGACTGCGGCATTCGCGGCAAGCGAGTCGCGTACAGCCCGAACCTCGGCTACGCCCGCGTCGACCCAGAAGTCGCCGCGATCTGCCAGCGTGCTGCCGAACGATTCGCGGATACGGGAGCGATCGTCGAACCTGTGCAACTCGATTGGCGCGATCCCTATGACACTTGGAGCGTCTTCTTCTTCGGGACAGCGGCCGCGTCGCTCGAAAAGAAACTGCCGACGCAAGGCGAACTGCTCGATCCCGGCCTGCGGCGCGTCGTTGATCTCGGACTCAAGCTACGGGGTGTGGACTTCGCGAACGCACTCGCTGCGCGGCACGACTTCTGGGAACAGGTACGCCGCGTTTATGAGCGGTTCGATCTGCTCCTCTGTCCGACGCTGCCCGTGCCGCCGTTCGCGGTTGGACAAGATGATGCCGATCCGCTGGAAGGAGAGAAGTTCGGTCCTCTGCAATGGACTCGGTTCACGTACCCGTTCAATCTCACCGGCCAACCTGCCGCGAGCGTTCCCGCTGGCTGGACGAAATCCGGATTGCCGGTGGGGCTGCAAATCATTGGCAACCGCTACGCCGATTTGCTGGTGCTGCAAGCCGCTCGCGCGTGGGAGCAGCTTCAGCCCTGGAACCACAAACGACCGACGCTGGCCGAAACCGGTCGCGCGGGCGGTTGAGATGTTTAACCCCAACGCCATCGGCGTGGGCGAGAGGGCCAGACGACTCCCGCGCACGCCGATGGCGTTGCGGTTAAACATTTATCTCATCACCTCATCGCAGTCACGGAGAAGTTTTCTCATGCTCACACGTCGAAGTTTTGTGAGGCTCACGGGCGCGACCGCAGGAGCATTGCTGCTGCCGGAGTTCTCGCTTGTCGGTGACGATTCGCAGCCGCTGAAGGGATTGATCAAAGGGGAGCCGACGGCGGAAAAGGTTGGGGAACGAGTGCTCGCCGAAGGGGGCAATGCGTTCGATGCGATTGTGGCGGCGGCGCTGGCGGCGACGATTGCGGCTCCGTATCAGACTGGCATCGGTGGCTATGGTGGCTCGGCGATGTTGGCCACGGCTGGCGGCAAACGGATCACGGCGATCGACTTCAATTCGATGGCTCCGTTAACCGCGACGCCCGACATGTTTTCTCGGCTGGAACCGCTGGGCACTCGTCAGCGATACGGTTGGCTGGCGACTGGAGTCCCCGGCATTCTCGCGGGATTGCAACTGGTCCTCGACAAGTATGGCTCGCGCTCGTTTGCCGATCTCGTGCAACCCGCGATTCAGTTGGCACGTGAGGGACTGCCCATGACCGGCGGGCTGGCGTCGTCGATTCAATCGTCCGCCGCGCAGTTCGCGAAGGATGAGGGTTCTCGGAAGCTCTACTTGCGCGACGGCAAACCACTGCCGGCGAGCGAACGGTTTTGCAATCCGGAGCTGGCCGACATGCTCGACACGCTGGCGAAACGTGGGTCCGTCGAGTCGTTCTACCGTGGCGACATCGCGCAGCACATCGCCGACGCTTTTCAAATGAACGACGGACTCGTGACGGAGAAAGATCTCGCCAGTTATCAGGCTCGTGAGATGACTCCACTGACGCTGACGATCGGTGACAGCACGATTCACACGGCACCGCTCGCAGCGGGAGGGCTGACCGTCTTGCAGGCATTGAGCATTCTTTCCGCGATGAAGTGGGACCGCATGGATGACGGATTGCCTCGCACTCACGCACGCCTGGAAGCCTTGCGTCTGGCGTGGCGCGACCGCTTGACACTGCTGGGCGATCCCGACTTCTCGCCGGTGCCGACAGCCAAACTCTTGTCCGCTGAGTACGCTCGCGAATGTGCTGAGCAAATCATGGCGGCAGTGCAGGGCGGCAAGATTCTGGCTCACGACATCACGCCGAAGCCGCAAGGTGGCACGATCAGTTTGAGTGCCGCCGATGCTCAAGGAAACTTCGCCGCACTGACTCTGACGCATGGCGAAAGCTTCGGAGCACGAGTCACCGTCGATGGCCTGGGGCTAACGTTCGGTCACGGCATGTCGCGCTTCGAGACGAACCCGAATCACCCGAACTCACCCGGCCCTGGGAAACGTCCGCTACACAACATGTGTCCGACGATCGTGACTCGTGGCGGACAGCCGGTGCTCGCGGTCGGCGGCCGAGGCGGACGCAAAATCCCCAACGCGATGTTCGAGGTGCTCACGCAGTTCGTGTCGCTGGGAAAACCGTTGGCCGAATCCTTCGCCGCGCCACGATTGCACACGGAAGGGAACGCCACGCTGGAGTTCGAGAAGCATTGGCCGGAGAGCGACCTGAAGCCGCTTGGTCAATTGGGCTACACCACTCGGACCGGTGGCAACGCGACCTTGAGTGCGGTTGCTCAAGAGGATGGTCTACTTCGCGCCGCAATGCGATAAAGCGTGTTGGCCTGAATTCCTGAATTATGGTGATGAAAAGTTGGGTTTGACGGAGTGTTGTTAAGTCCGAAAACCGAAAAGTTCGTGATGCGGCTTGGCCCCAACGGGGCAAGACTCGATAGCCCAGGGCGCAGCCCTGGGTTACGGAATAACGAACATTGGCGAGCCCCAACGGGGCGTGACTCCACGGAAATGACGCGCGAGTTTCGCCCCGTTGGGGCTGAACGTGTCACGCTGGATCGTGACCCAGGGCTGCGCCCTGGGCTATCGAGTCTCGACCCTTTGGGCCGGAAGCAAGAAACATATCCTGCCGAATTACGAGCCTTCGCCCCTCCATGCTTCATCGCTGCAGGGCCGGCCCTACTCACTGCGTGGCGAGAATCCTCGCCGAGTCAATTCGTTTCGGATGGCGGGGTCGGCGAGCAGTTCGGCAAAGGCTTGGACGGGAGCACGTTGGCGGCGCGCTCGCGGGATGACGAAGTCGTATTGCTCCTGACGCAGCGGCAGAAAGCCGAGTCCCGCTGCGCGACTGACCGGTTCGATGGCGACTCCCCAGTCGGCTCGACCTTGAGCGACCGCTGCGGCCACTGCGTTGTGCGACCGAGCTTCGGTGAGATAGCCCGCAGGCCGAGCGGTGCCGAGCAGTCGATCAATCAACAACCGCGTGCCGCTGCCGCGATTGCGATTCACGATGACGCATTCAGGATCCGACAGTGCCGCAGCCACGGCGGAACTGAGATCGCGACCGACAAAACGCGGGTCGTTGGAGCGGAACACGATGCCTTGCAGACGCTCATAGCCGGGCAACAACTCCAACTCGTCGGTGAGGAACGGCCGGTTGTAGGTGTCGGTCTCCGGGTCGAGCAGATGCACTCCGGCGAGATCGCATTCGCCGCGTTTGGCGGCCTCTAGTCCTCCGGTGCTACCGACGGAGAGCACTTTGCTGCTGATGCCTTGGCGATGCAGTTCGCCCAACAAGTAATCCAAGCCGATGCAGTGACTGCCGATGACTACCAGATCCGCCGGCCGCAGCTTCGCTCCAAGCAGATGCACCGAGACGATCTCATCGCGCTCCAGATATTCGCGCTGACGCGGGATGACCACGAAGCCATCTGCGCGGCTGAAGGTCGTCACCGAGCCGGAGCCTTTGCCCATCGGATAGGCGATGTAGTCCTGCGTGCCCGGTTGCTCAACGAGTCCGACCAGCAAGTATTCGGTGCGGCCACGTTCGGAGTTCACGCGCATTGGCAAACGAGCCGCGACGACTTCGGTGGGTTCATCTCGCACGCCTCCCAAGCGGCGCAAGACTGGGGCGAGGAATTCGTGAAACGTGAAGATGGCCGATGTCGGGAATCCCGGCAGCACGGCCACCGGCACCGGACGACGACGCTCGCCGTGCTGGTCCGTCTCTTCCGGTTGAATGACCGCGAGACACAACGGCTTGCCCGGTTTCAGCGCGACTCCGTGAGCGACGATGCCGGGTCGGCCCAACTCTGCGACGGCTCGATAGGAGACATCACCGGCTCCTTTCGACGTTCCTCCAGACAGCAGGATCGCGTCATGCGACAGAGCACGGCGCAGCGTGTCGAGCATCAGCGGTTGATCGTCCGGGATGATGCCGAGCGGAATCGGTTCGCAACCCAATTCGCGCACGGCATCAGTCAGCACCGTGCTGTTGCTGTCGTGGATCAGCCCCGGCTGCATCGGAGTTCCCGGCGCGATCAACTCGTCACCGGTCGACAAGATCGCGACACGCGGGCGACGCACGACCGAGACCTCTGCGAGTCCCAGCGCTGCCAGCACGCCGGTCTCACGCGACGTCAGTAACTCACCGCCACGCAGGATGATTTCTCCCTGACCGATATCGGTCCCGGTAAACGTGATGCTGTTGCCGGGAGCGACCGGACGTTGCACGACCAATTGGCCGTCGCGCAGGTCGGTGTATTCGATCATCACGACGGCATCGGCCCCGCGCGGCAACACGGCTCCAGTTGCGATGGATGTTGCTGTTCCGGGAGCGACCGTCTCGCGCGGCATGATGCCGGTCGCCAGCGTCTCGGCATTCAGTTTCAAGAATCGCGGCCGATCTTCACTGGCACCGAACGTGTCAGCGGCTTGTACGGCGAAGCCATCCACGTTGGACCGATCAAAGCTCGGCACGTCGAGCGGCGCGACCACATCTTCCGCCAGCACTCGGCCGAGCGCAGTGGATAACAGAACGGTCTCCGCTGCCAGCGGCCGCAGATCAAGCTCCGCGTGAAAACGACGCTCCGCTTCGTCGCGGTCGACGACGTCGAGGAACTGTTGCTGATGAAATGCGTCGCTCATGTTGGCCCGTCGTATCGGAACACCGTCACCATTTCGCCCGGCGGATAACCTTCGCTGTCGCGCGGCACGAGCACGAAAGCATCGGCCGCAGTCGTTGTGCTGAGCAACGATGCTCCGCTGACGGCGATCGGTTCGGCGTGGCCGTCTCGAATGCGAACGCGCACGTAATCCACTCGACCGACGGCGGAGGCGACCTTGGTGGCCAGTGGCAATTGCTCGCGGACGTATGGCAGTTCCGGACTGCGTCCGCCGAGACTTCGGATGGCTCGACCGGCAAACAAGTCGTAGGCACACAGGCATGAGACCGGATTGCCGGGCAACAAGAACACTGGTCGGCCGCCGATGAATCCGATTCCGGTGGGACTGGCCGGTCGCAGCGCGACGCCGTGGATCGGAAGCTCTCCAAGTTCCACGACGAGGCTCGGTGCGTGGTCCTCGACACCAACGGAACTGCCGCCGGAGATCAGCAGCACATCGGCGGTGCTGGCCAGCAGCGCTTCGCGAATGACTTCACGACGATCCGGCAACAGCGGAGCGATGCGCGGTTCGCCGCCGTCGCGCTGCACGAGCGCGGCCAGCATCACGGAATTGCTATCGACGATGCGACAACCATCCGGCTTCGATCCCACCGGGAGCAGTTCGTCGCCAGTGATGAAGATGTCGATGCGCGGACGACTCACGACGGAGACCGCCGCGACTCCCAGCGACGCGAGCAAACCCAAATCTTGCGGACGTAGAACTCGGCCAGCGGACAGCACGATGCGGCCCGGTTCGATGTCTTCGCCGCGTCGTCCGATGTGACGGCCCGGTGAGATCGGTTCGGAAATGTGCAGCACGCCGGACTCTTCTCGCGTGAGTTCGACCGGGAGCACGGCATCGACACCCGGTGGAACCGGCGCACCCGTCATGATCCGCACAGCCTGACCCGAAGCCACGATTCCGCGGAATGGTTGGCCGGGTCGCGAATCTCCCACGATCCGCAGCGTCAGTGGGTTGTACTGCGCGGCTCCGAACGTCTCTTCGGCGATCACCGCGTAGCCATCCATCGCCGCTCGATCGAAGCCCGGCACAGCCACTTCCGCTTGGACGTCTTCCGCAAGGACTCGCCTGCTCGCTTCCGGAACGGCGACCGCTTCCGCCTGGAGCATTCTCACACGCGCATCGAGCAAACGGAGGACTTCCGCAACTTCCGTCCGATCACGAAAGCCACTCATGCGAACATCAAAAAAGCCCGGCTGCGTCGCCGACGTCGAGAAGGTCATGCTGCCGATCCTAGTGACTCGGCCTCGCAGCGGAAGCTGTCCGGCCAATTGCCGTGAGCCGCCAGGCGCTAGCCGCGGGTTATTCTCATCGAACCGCGGCTAGCGCCGTGCGGCTCACCAGACTGCTTCGGCGACCTGATTTCCTTCAAGGGACCGATGAATTAGCATCAGTCCGTGGTTTTTGACTTCCCAGTTACAGTCGGCACGGGCCGAAAGACGATGCACTCACGCTGATGGACGACATCTTTATCCTGATCCCCGGCCGCACCAGTCGGCAGGGCACGACGCTCAACGAAGGGAAGCTCAAGGCTGACTTCATTGAGGAAACTCAGACGCTCTTCATGTGCCCCGATGACATGACGCGGCGAGGGGTTGTGGACGGCGAGCGGGTGCGCATTCGCTCGGAGTTCGGCCAGGTCGAGCTGACCTGCAAAGCGGCGAAGACGGGCGAGTTGCCACCGGGATTGCTGTTTCTCCCGTATGGCGATCCCTCCAGCCGGCTGATGGGAGGCGAAACGCATTGCACCGGAATGCCGGATAGCAAAGGCATGGACGTGCAATTGGATAAGCTCCTTTAGGAATTGAACGACATGTCTGCTGCTGCTGTGATTGATGCCGAAGTCAAAGAAGACGAAGTGAAAATCGTCAAAGACGCCACTTGCACGTTTTGCGGGTGCGTCTGCGATGACATGGAACTGACCGTCGTTGCGAACAAGATCACCAAAGCCAAGAACGCCTGCGTGCTCGGCAAAGCGTGGTTCCTGAACCATCACATCGAGGATCATCCGGTTGCCACGATCGACGGCCAACCGGCCACGCTCGAAGAAGGGGTCGAACGAGCGGCCCAGATACTGGCGAATGCTCGTTACCCGATCGTCTACGGATTGTCCGACACGACCTGCGAAGCGCAGCGCGTCGCGGTCTCGATCGCCGATCGGATCGGTGGCTGTGTCGATACGACGACCTCGGTCTGCCACGGTCCTTCGGGCATGGCGTTTCAGGGAGTCGGCGAAGTGACCTGCACGCTCGGCGAAGTAAAGAACCGCGCGGACCTTGTCATCTTCTGGGGCGGTAATCCGGCCGAGTCGCATCCGCGACATTGGACGCGGTACTCGCTGATGCCCAAGGGGCTGTTTGTTCCCAACGGCCGCAAAGGCCGGACGGCGGTGCTCGTCGACGTGCGCAAGAGCAAGAGCGCGGCGGCGGCGGACATTTTCTGGCAAATCAAACCGCGCAAAGATTTCGAGGTGCTCTGGGCTTTGCGAGCGTTGGTCAAAGGGGTCGAGATCGATCCGGAGATCGAGCAAGAGACCGGCATCTCGCTGGCTCAGATGCAAGACCTCGTGCAACGCATGAAGTCGTGCAAATTCGGGATCATCTTCTTCGGCATGGGCCTGTCGATGACTCGCGGCAAGCACATGAATGTCGAAGCGGCTCTGTCACTGGCTCGCGACTTGAACGATTACACGCGGTTCTACGCCAAGCCGGTGCGTGGCCACGGCAACGTCACCGGAGCGGACAACGTCGTGGCGTGGCAGACCGGTTACCCATTCGGTGTGAGTCTCGGTCGTGGCTATCCGCGCTTCAATCCGGGTGAGTTCACGACGTCCGACACGCTGGCTCGCGGAGAGGCCGATGCGGGGTTGATCATCGCTTCTGATCCAGCGGGCAATTTCTCTCAGCCGGCTCGCGACCATCTGAAGAAGATTCCTTACATCGCTCTGGATCCGCATGAGTCGGAAACGACTCGCGGAGCCGCCGTCCACTTTTGCACGGCAACTTACGGCATCAACACTCCGGGCACCGTGTATCGCATGGACGACGTGCCGATCCCTCTCCGACCGGCGTTCGACTCGCCGTTCCCCAGCGATGAAACGGTGCTGCGCGCGATCGAGAAACGCGTGCGGGAAATCCTCCGAGAACGATTGACCAACTAAAGCTGGCACCATGAGCCTTGTGAAAATCGCCAACGGCATGGTCTACGACCCGACCAACAATCTTGATGGCGTCGTTCAGGACATCTGGATTCAGGATGGCAAGATCGTCGCGCCTCCGACGGCGACCGATGTGCGTGCTGATCGAACCCTCGACGCGACGGGACTCGTCGTCATGGCCGGCGGCGTGGATATGCACGCTCACATCGCCGGGCCGAAGGTCAACCTTGCGCGCAAGATGCGGCCTGAAGACAAACGACTCGCGCCGCCCGTGCGTCGCACGCCGAACACCCGCTCCGGCACGACCGGCAGCGTCCCCAGCACGTTCGCGACCGGTTACCTCTATGCCGGCATGGGCTATACGACGGTGTTCGATGCCGCGATTCCACCGCTGGCCGCTCGGCATGCGCACGAGGAATTCGGCGACACGCCGATTATCGACAAAGGTTTTTTCCTGCTGTTCGGCAACAAC
>CAMDDX010000298.1 GCA_945893075.1 Planctomyces sp. SH-PL62
TAGGCGTCGAACACGGCGGCATCCAGTTCGTCGTGAAGCTGTTTGAGAACCGAGACCAATCCTTGCTCGTGGATCGTCTGCTCTTTGGCGTTGAGCGGCTCGCCGGAGCGGAGCTTTTCGAGCACGTTGTACATGCCGGTCATGGTCAGCCCCAGATGCGCCGCCTGTTGCCGCTTCCGATGCGCGTCGAGTTGCTCTCGAAACACTCACACTTTCTGAGGCATGGCATCAGGACAGCCAACAAGTTCATTCGGCTAGACGAGCGAGATGGCCTCTTGCGCGCGTAACTCTTCGATGAGCAAATAAACGCGAGTTGTCGGTGAGCTGGGAATCGGCTCGTCAGTGGTGTCGATTGCTTTCGCCCGCGAGACAGCCTGCACAACCTTTTCGGCGTCTATCGGCAACCGATGGACTTGGCTTTTCTGGTAGCCTCCGACCACCTGCCGCAACAATGAGATGACTTCAATACATCTCAACTGACTTGACGGGACAAAGTCGTCGAAGTGCAGAAGCAACCAAAGCTCAAAACAGGGATGACTAATCGCCAGTCGGTAGCCCTTTTGTTTGCAGCACTTGATCGTCTCAACCAAGTTCTGAATATGGTTGCTCTGCACCCAATGGTCAGTGTCGAAGCAAGCCCAAAGCTGGTCATCGTCACCGATTTGGAATTCATCCTTGTACCTGTCAAGTCGCGCCACGACATCTGCTGGGGACGAGCAACCATCCTCGGTCGGAAGGACGCGAAATTGAACGCGGCGGGTGCGGAAACGTCCGAAATACTGTTCCACAGCGTGCGTATCTTCGCTTGCAACAACGACCAAACGTGCGTCGCGGACTACGCCGATGTCCCGCTCAAGAGGACGCTTCTTGCGAGGCATTACGAGTCCTCTTTGGCAGGGCAGTCGAGCAATCTTTGTAGCTCGTTTGTCGACCCGATGACCGGAATCGCTCCAAATCGTCCCTGCAAGTAACCCTTTTGAAGTTGCAAATCATTACGAATACTAAATTCCGAGAGAGAGACCAAGTGGCTTTGTTGCTTCGTGTCTTTTTCAACAAACCAGTATTCATCACGCCGGAGCAACTCTTGGTTTAGCAAGTGAGCTTCATGAGTCGTAACGATCAACTGCTTGCAGGCACCCGGACAGGATTCGCTGAAGAATCGAATAAATTCCCAACACAGCTTCGGATGAAGGCTACGATCAAGTTCGTCAATGACGACAACTTTGCATTCACTGTTCAAAGAATAGAGTACGGGCATCAAATGCAATAATTGCTTAGTGCCGTCAGACTCGTCAGCAAACGGAAGTTCGTATGTTTCTCCTTCGCTTCCGAAATGCTGTGTGAGAAGTCGTCTCTCAACTAATGTTGATGGCTGATCCTCTTTCAGTCGAACGTCGACATCTCCCGACCCGCGAACCATCGGTCGAAGTCCTCGCTCGCTTCGTCTTGCAATGTTTGCGAGATACGAACTGGAAACTTCGTCCGCGCTTCGCTCCGTCTCTGTGATTTCCAGACCGTCAATGCCCGTCCCGACGTTTGCCATAAACTGCGCAGCAAAAGATTTGAAATCAATTTCGGAGTGCAGCTTATCCAAGATTTCGAGGAACCGATGGTCTGGATTCAGGACTGTGAGGCATTCCGTAAGCCACCAAATGGCGTAGTGCAGGATTTCACCGCGCGATTCAGCCGGTATGTCCAGAACCCGATTCAGGAACAGTTGGTTCTTTCGGACGGGAATTTTCGAGAGAACATTAAGAGTATCCCATCCGTCTTGGTCGTCCTTGAACGCCTCGCTGCTCTTGCCGACAGTTACCTCACCTTCTCTATCACGTTCAAAAACGTCAACTTCGATGTCGCCCTCTAAAATGAAAAGCCATTCCTTAATCACGGCGTCAGTGAGAAGATCAAATCCGTAGACGAAGACGCGATCTTTGACAAAGAAGCGATATTCAAAGGAGCTAGGTTCAGCGGACGCGTTAGGGTTGAAGCGAAAGCGTTGAACGTTAAACCCGGTTTCGTTGCCGCCGCGAATTTGACGCTGAGCGAAAGACATCGCTTTGACTAAATTCGATTTACCTGAGGCGTTCGCACCGTAGATCAAACCGGCCCGCAGGACATGAACGCCGTCCTCTCCGATCGGAACACGATGGTTCGGGTGGTCCGTCAGCTTATTGCTGGCCACCATGTTCAATGTCGCTTCCTCGTAAAACGACCGGAAGTTGCTAACGGAGAATGAGAGAAGCATCGGAATGGACCACCGAGGTTAGACACGACCAGATTCGGACTTTTGGTGCAGCCAGCAAGTATTCGCGACAAAACCGTAATTGCAACCGCCGAGCGGTGTCTATCGGCGTTTTTTGGCGGTTTTTTGTGATGCAAGTGTGGCAAATCCACGTCGAGTGTGACACCCAGAAATTCTGCCGTCACTTTTCCTGCCTGGATTGGCAGCCCATTCCTCACGCAACGGCTCAATGATCGTCGGCATGACCAGCCGCTCGACATAGGCTCGCGGCGTGAAGTGTGCGCCGAGCTTGTGACGTTCGACCGGGTCCAACGCACGTTCCAACAACGTCCCGAAAATGGCCGGCTCGACTTCTCGCCAGTTGGATTTACTGGCCTCCAACAGCAAGTCGAGTTGCGCGACGTTCAGCGGCAGGGCTTCGCAGTCTTCAAACAATCCGCCGTTGAACCAACGCAGCGTCTCTTCCAACACCGTGGAAAACCCGCCCGTGTTCATCGTCCGCCACAACGCGGACACCATCTCCGGGAAGTTTTGCGGCTTGCTTCGCAATCGCTCCAAGAGAGTCTTGAAGCTGTCACGCGGGATCAAATCCACGTCTTCCGCGAACATCGTGAAGAGACAGCGCATCAAGAATTGCGCGACGCGAGCGGGCGTGTACTGGGACGCCTCCAACGACTTGGCGAGTTCCGCCAGTCGGTCGGCCAGTTCGCGCGTGACCTTCGCACTGCGCCGGCTGGGGTCCAACGAAATCGGCTCGATCCAAACGGCTTTCAGCTTGGCTTGCTGTTCCGGCTCGGCAAGCTTCGGCAACGCGATGCGGAACGTCGCCGGGTCGGGATACGGCAGATACATCCTGCCCGACCGCGTGAAGTCGGCAAACAGTTCAATCGTGTGCCCCACATCCACCACGATCAGAAACGGCGGCCAACCCTCGTCCGTGGCAACGCGCGAGCGTATTGCTCCGCCTGCCCCCGCGCCTTGAGCATCGCATCGTCCCAACCCTTCGTCCCACGAACCGCCGTCCCTTTCTTGAGCTTGGCTGGCTTGGCCGTGAGTTCAAACTCTTCCTCGGTCGGTTGCTGGCTCCCTTGCTTGGCCTCCAACACGAAACAGCCACGCTTGTAGAGGTCGATCCGGCCAATGCTGGTTGTCCCGTCCATATTTTGGAACGTGACGTCCCGCTCAAAGACATACGCGTTGTCCTCCACCTTCGGCCGACTCGGCTCCGGCCGGGGGAGGTCGAGCACCTCGCACAACTCGGAAAGAAACAGTTGATAGTTCGCCCGCTCCGCCGCGCCGGACGCCTGCCAACGAACCACGAAGGAACCGATTGCCGTGTCGGAAGAGTTCAGCGTCATCATGCCGCCGCGTTTCGATAGGCGTTGGGGAGATAACAATCTTGTGCGGATGACACTGATAAAGAACTCCTTCCACGAACGCCAGCAAGGTCGATCGGGCGGGCGTGAAACGGTTGAAGTGTGAACGGCTCACCGGATACCTGCGACGCCCCAAACCAGCGAACGCTGGTTGCATATTTGTGCGGTCAGCGACTCAGGAAACGGCAACGGCGAGGTGGTCAGCGTCGCCGATGGTTGAGCGGGATGGC
This sequence comes from Planctomyces sp. SH-PL62, assembly GCA_945893075.1. Taxonomy (GTDB): domain Bacteria; phylum Planctomycetota; class Planctomycetia; order Planctomycetales; family Planctomycetaceae; genus SXKJ01. The sequence goes on from CAMDDX010000298.1 coordinate 3,849, forward strand.
GGATTCGCTGTGGTTCGTTTCGGACATCCGTTGCATCGTGTGTGTGTTGTGTGTAGGAGTACGCCATGAAGAGCCGAGAGATCATTCAGCGATTGACTCGTGAGGGTTGGGAGCTGGTCCGCACCAAAGGGGATCATCACGTTTTCCGCCGACCGGATGGCGGTGGCATCGTGGTGGTGCCTCACCCGAAGCGAGATATCCCGCTGGGGACTCTGCGGAGCATCTTCAAACAAGCCGGCTGGGACTGGAACGAACGGAGCTAACGCCATGCAGTTTCCGATTGTGATGCACAAGGACAAGTCGAGCGACTACGGCGTGACCGTGCCGGACTTGCCGGGATGTTTCTCGGCGGGAGGTTCGGTCGATGAAGCTCTGGCGATGGCCAAGGAAGCGATCGAAGTCTACTTGGAACAACTGATCGAAGACGGCAAGCCCGTCCCGCTGCCCGGTCGAATCGAGCAGCATCAACGGAACTCGGATTACCGCGGCGGCGTGTGGGCAATCGTGAGCGTCGATCAATCGACGCTGCGCGTGGCCGCGAAGCGAATCAACATCACGCTGCCCGAACGAGTCCTAGACGCCATCGACCGCTTTGCCGATGCCAACGGAGAATCCCGATCGGGCCTGCTGGCTCGCGCCGCAACGGAATACATCGGGCGGGCTGGGGACAAATCTCTGCCCACAGCAACGCGAGGCCGCAGGAAATTCAAGACCGCGAAGTCGTGAACGCGGCCGACGAACCGAACACACTCACGACGAACATTGTCACCTTGGCCGACGGCGCGGCGCGGAGAACTCGCAAGCTCCCCCGCGCCGCTCGGTCTCTTGCGAGAAGGGACACAGTTTGGCTTCCGTTTCGACGGATCGGGATACCGGTCTCCGCAAAGTGCAATTCACCGGGCTGGACGGCCACCGCAAGACGCTGCGACTCGGCCGAGTGTCGATGAACACAGCCATCGTCATCGCCAACCACGTTGAAGAAATCGTCAACCAAGTTTTGTACCCGCGCCCCTTGGCTCGCGCCACTGCCGAGTGGTTGGCAGATCTCTCGCCGAAGTTGGAAAAGAAGCTCGTGGCCGTGGGGTTGATCCATCCGAGCGACGCTGCCAAGGAAATCACGCTGGGAGCATTCTTGGACGCCTACTTGGTTCGGCGTTCGGATGTGAAGGCCGGGACGGCGGTGTTCTACGGGCACACGAAACGCAATCTGATCGACGTGTTCGGATCGGGGCGACCGCTGGGCAGTATCACGCCGGCCGATGCCGACGACTTTCGCCGTCACCTGCAAACGCCGCCGGTTGCAGATTCCTCGCCTAAGAAGAAAGGCGAGAAGCCCCGCAAGAAAAAAGCCCTGGCGGCGGCAACGGTGGCTCGGCGATGTAGTCTCGCCCGGACATTCTTCAAGGACGCGGTACGGCGAAAACTGATTGCGGAAAATCCGTTTGATGATGTGGTTGGCGGCCCCTCGCACAACTCGGCGAGGCAACGAATCATCGACCAAGACATCATCGCCAAAGTGATCGACGCTTGCCCGAACGCGGAATGGCGGCTGTTGGTCGCGTTGTCGCGGTTCGGTGGCCTGCGAGTTCCCTCGGAACGTTGTTCGATGAGATGGCGAGACATCGACTGGTCAGGCAACCGGATGACGGTTCACTCGCCGAAGACCGGGCATCACACCGACAAGGACAAGAGGGTCGTGCCGATCTTTCCTGAGTTGCGGCCCTACCTGGACGAAGTCTTCGCCGCCGCGTCCAAGGGATTCGAGCAGACCGTCAACGCCGACGAATGGATTCTACCCGGCTTCCGAGGCAAAGCCGCCAACGATGGCAATTGGCGTGGGGTCAACCTGCGAACGCAATTCGAGAAGATCATCAAGCGTGCTGGCCAAACGCCGTGGCCGCGTCTGTGGCACAACTTGCGAGCCAGCCGCCAGACCGAGTTGGAAGACCGATTCCCGTCTCACGTCGTCTGTGCATGGCTGGGGAACTCTGAGGCGATTGCTCGCAAGCATTACCTGCAAGTCCGCGAAGTGGACTTCCAAAAAGCGACGCAGAAAGCGACGCAGCACCCCGCTGCAAGAGGCGCTTTTGAGGCGCATGGAGTCACCACCAATGCAAAAACCCTCGGAAATCCGAGGGTTCTCGCTTTGAAGTTGGGCGATACTGGATTCGAACCAGTGACTTCCACCGTGTGAGGATGGCACTCTAGCCGCTGAGTTAATCGCCCGATGATAGAGAGAGGCGTGCGGCACGCAACGGGTTGCCCGATGGCGAGGCGGGGTTGTACCGTCTGCTTATGGGTCTCGCAAGTTTCTGAAATCGGACTGAGAGTATGACTGACTTTGGAGTTCAAGCTGCCGTCGAGACGACTCCGTCAATCGCTGCAAGCCCTCACTTGAGTACTGCCGCGGAGGTCTCTTCGGTGACGAAACGGCTCGGACGAACCATCGCGATCATGCCCGCCTACAACGCTGCGGCAACGCTTGAGCGGACCGTGGCCGACATCCCGACGGGAGCGGTTGATGAGATTATCCTGGTGGATGATTGCAGCCGCGACAACACGGTGGAGATCGCTCGGCGATTGGGGCTGACGGTCATCACGCACGAGAAAAACTCCGGCTACGGTGGGAATCAGAAGACGTGCTATCGGCACGCACTCGAACGCGGGGCCGAGTTCATCGTGATGATTCACCCTGACTATCAGTACGACAGCCGTGTCATTCCGATCGCGGTCGAGATTCTCAAATTGGGCATCTGCGATGTGGTGCTGGGGTCGCGCATTCGCACGCGGCGCGAAGCACTCGATGGCGGAATGCCAAAGTGGAAGTACGTCGCCAACCGCGGGCTGACGACCTGCGAGAATATCGCGCTTGGACAAAACCTGGGAGACTTTCACAGCGGATTCCGAGCGTATCGCCGCGAAGTGCTGGAGACGGTTCCGTTCGAGCGAAACTCGGATGACTTCGTCTTCGACAGTCAATTCCTGGCGCAGGCGGTTCACTTCGGCTTCAAGTTGGGGGACATCCCGGTACCGGTGCGCTACTTCGACGAAGCCTCAAGCATCAACTTCGGACGCAGTGTCACGTACGGGACGCGAACGCTGATGGTGCTGGGGCAGTTCTGGCTGCATCGTCTGGGTATTTGGCGGAGTCCGTTGTTTCAAAAACGCGAGTCGCAAAGCCCGACGGCTTGAGTAGCCGCACTCGCCAGAGTGCGGGTCGCCCGCGTTCTGGCGAACGCGGCTACCACCGGCCGGATGGCCGAAGCTGCACGACTCACCGCAGCGCCGCGCCGAGTTTATCCGCGCAAGCATTGATGACCGACTTCACGGCGGCATCCACTTCATCGTTCGTGAGCGTGCGGTCGGTGGCGCGGAACGCGATGGTCAACAAGTACGACTTCTTGTTGGCGGGGATTTGCTGGCCTCGGTACTGACCGCCGAACAAAGTTCCGTCGTGCGACGCGCCAGCGGCGGAGCGGACGACTTCGAGCAACACTTCCCAGGTGATTGATTCGTCGAGCACGAAGTTGAGATCGCGTGAGATGCACGGAAAGCGCGGCAGCTCGGCAAACGTGGGAACGAGGTTCGGCGCGGCTTCGAGCGTGGCGAGGTCGAGTTCAGCAGCGATCACGGCGTCGCGGAGGTCGAGCTTGTCGGTCACGTCGCGAGACAATTCACCGAGCCAGCCGAGTGGTTGGCCGTTGAGCAACACCTCGGCACCTCGGCCGGGAACGAAGTGGGGTTGGTCGCTCGGACGAACACTGACGAGCGACTGCGGATTGATGCGTCGGGCGAGCGTTTCGACCACCCCTTTGGCTTCGACGAACGAACCGCCGGTGACGAAAGCGACTCGGCGCGGTTCGGCGGTCGGGTCGCCAGGCCGCGCGGCGAGATACACGCCGGCGGTCTCGAAGAGCTTCGCGTTGAAGTTGCCGTGACGTTCGTTGTCGCGGCGCACGACGAGCAGGCTGGGTATCAGGCTTTGCCGCAGCGTGTTCTCTTGCCGGCGCGACGAGTGATCGACGCTGAGGCGTGCGTGGCGGGCGCTGCGAGCGTCCGCGGCCGACGCAAGCTGCGTCGGCCACGAGGGAATCAAATCGGCCAACTCGCTGCTGACGAACGACAGGGTGATCGTCTCGAAGAAGCCAGCGGCGGTCAGTGTGTCACGGATGCGGTCGAGGACTCGCTCGGTCAGCGACTTCTCGCTCAACGACAATGGCACGAACACATCTTCGGGAATCTTGTCGTAGCCGTGAATGCGGGCGACCTCTTCAATCAAGTCGGCCTCGCGCGAGAGGTCGCGTCGCCAGCTTGGGGAGAGATAATGCCGCGTCCCGTCCGCATCGGGTCTGTCGTTGCTGGGCTTCAAGCCGAGTGCGACGAGGATGCGATGCGATTCGTCGGCAGGAACGTCGATGCCCAGGATGCGGCGAAACTGATTGGAACGAATCGAGACCTTCTGCGGTTCGGCAACAGGCGGCTGGCCGGCCCAGATCGAACCTTCGAGCAGTTCGCCGCCGGCGACTTGTTGAATCAACTCGCAGCAGCGGCGGCTGGCCCAGTCCATCTGGTGGGCATCGACGCCGCGTTCAAAGCGATACGACGACGGGCTGTGCAGGTTCAGCTTACGAGCGGTCGCGCGGATCGACATCGACGAGAAGTCCGCAACCTCGATCAACACGTTCTTCGTTGTAGAGCTGATCTCGGTGGCGGCTCCGCCCATGACTCCGGCGACGGCGACGGGGCGTTCGGCGTCGCAGATCGCGCACATGTCGGGAGTCAGCGTGTATTCGTTGTGGTCGATGGCTTGGATTTTTTCGCCGGGCTTTGGTCGGCGAACGACGATGCGGCCGCCGCGCAGTTTGTCGAAATCGAACGCATGGAACGGCTGACCGCTTTCCATCAGGCAATAGTTGGTGACATCAACGACGTTGTTGATCGGCGCGATGCCGATGGCCTCCAGCCGATCTCGCAGCCACTTCGGGCTGGGGCCAATCTTCACTCCGCGAATCAGGCGAGCGACGTAGCGCAGGCAGAGATCGGGGCACTCGATGGCGACCGACGTGGCCTGCACAATCGGCTGGCCGTTGGACTTCACTTTGGCCGGAGGAATCGTCAGCGGCTTGTTGAAGAGAACGCTGGCTTCGCGTGCGATGCCGATGTGGCCGAGGCAATCGGGGCGGTTGCTGGTGACTTCAAGGTCGATCGCTTGGTCGTCGCCGTGCGGTTCGATCGACTCCAGATTGAGCCCTGCCATCATCAGCCGCTCGGCGACTTCGGCGGGCGGGCTATCGAGCGCCACATAATCTTGAAGCCAATTCCAACTGACGACCATTTTGATTTCCAAAGTTCTAGACGGAGGGGTCGGGTCTTCAAATTTCAAAATTGCCGAGGCAAT
>CAMDDX010000299.1 GCA_945893075.1 Planctomyces sp. SH-PL62
ACCGAACTCCGACAGCCACTCCACGAAGACGGCATGAATCCGTTCGTAAAGTTGAGAAGGCTGTTGCGCGAGCGGATGCGACGGTGGTAGGCAGCAGGAGTAAGTCTGCTCGTGATGATGCAAGATCGCTCCGCCACCCGACAGCCGACGCACCGTCGGCAGACTTGCGAGTCGCGGATCGCGTTGCTGTCCCGCGGCGTCTTGGAAGTGTCCGAGAGAAACTGTCGCTTCCGACCAGCGATACAACCGCAGAAAAACTGCATCGCGCTTCAAGGACTCTTCCAGCAACGCGGCATCAACTGCCATGTTCCAGACACCGGATTGCGGCGGGTCGAGAATCAGATGCACGGGGCCACTCATCACTTACCGTTTCTAGCGCAGTGCCGTTTCCAGCGCAGTACGAGTTGCCGTCCCGCTTTGACTTCGTCGGGGCGCGAGACCGGTGTCGCGTGCGGCGCGCTGTGTAAGAACTCCGGCGACTCGTTCAAGATTGTGCGGATCGTGTCAGCAAAGTCATCGAGCGTTTGCTGCGATTCCGTTTCGGTCGGCTCAACCATCAACGCTTCGGGAACCACCAGAGGAAAGTAAACCGTCGGAGCGTAATAGCCGTAGTCGAGTAATCGCTTGGCGATGTCCAGCGCGGTGATGCCTTTCTCGGACTTTGATTTCTGGGCCGATGCGACGAACTCGTGCATGCAGCGTTCGCCGTGTGGGACCGGCAGGACGTCTTCCAGCTTCACTCGCAGATAGTTGGCGTTGAGCACCGCTTGCTCGGACACGGCTTTGAGTCCGGCGGCTCCGAGCGTCCGCAGATAGAGATAACCACGCAGCAAGATGCCGACGTTGCCAAAGTGACTGCGAACTCGGCCGATGGATTTCGGGGGAGTCGTCAATTGATAACGAGTCGCTCCCTCTAACTGAGTTCGAGTCACGATTGGTCCCGGTAAGTAGTCGGCCAAGAAGTCCCGCACCGCAATCGGTCCCGCACCGGGGCCGCCGGAACCGTGCGGGCCGGTAAATGTCTTGTGGACGTTGTAGTGCATCATGTCGCCACCGAAGTCACCCGGCCGAGTGATGCCGAGGATCGCGTTCATGTTCGCGCCGTCGATGTAGACGAGCCCCCCTACGTCGTGCAGCAGGTGCGCGATCTTGGCGATGTCTCGCTCGAAGAGGCCCAGCGTGTTCGGATTCGTAATCATGAACACGGCGGTCTTGTCGTCGAGGTGGGCTTTGAGTTCCTCAAGATCGACGAATCCGTCCGCTTGCCCTTTGAGCTGCACGCAATCGAAGCCGGCAATCGCTGCGCTGGCGGGGTTTGTGCCGTGGGCACTCTGCGGGAATAGCACTTTCGTCCGCCGTTCGCCTCGGTCGTGAAAGTACGCCGCCGCGGTGAGCAGTGCGGTCATCTCGCCATGAGCACCGGCCGCTGGTTGCAGCGAAACGGCTGGCAATCCCGCGATCTCGCCGAGCATCTGTTGCAGTTCAAACAGAATGGCCAACATCCCCTGCTGCGCGTCTTCGGTCTGATACGGATGCAGATCGACCAACCCCGGCAGCGATGCGAGCCGCTCATGCCGTTTCGGGTTGTACTTCATCGTGCAACTTCCGAGCGGGTAGAAATGGGTATCGACCGACATATTCAACGTCGACAGATTCGTGAAATGTCGAATGACATCCGGCTCCGTCAGCTCAGGCAGATCGGGCGACTGCGACGCGAGTTGATTGCTCGGCAACAATTCACTCAGCGGTCTCGCCGGCACATCGCACGCCGGGTAAGCCGCCGCGCGACGCCCAGGTTGCGAGAGTTCAAAAACCAAATTGGTGGCTTGTCGATTTCGCATGAAGGTCATTTCTTCGTCGCGGACGAGCATTCAGATCGGATCGTTTTGGCGAGACAGTCGATCTGCGATTTGGTTCGCGATTCCGTCACCGCGACTAGCAACAGATTCTTCGCCGATGCTCCGAGTTCATCGGCAAGCGTTGGAAAGCGGCTGAGCCCGGGGCCGATGTCGCCTGCACTGCGAACCCGGTGAGCGAACTCCGCAGCATCATCGGGACAGCGGAGGACGAACTCTTTGAAGAACGGTCGGTCAAAGGCGAGTTTCAGGCCGGTGTTCGCGGTCAATTGTTCGGCGGCGTAATGGGCCTTTCTGCAGCAGAGTTCCGCGACCTCACGCAGGCCACGCGGGCCGAGCAGTGACAGGTACACGGTCGCACGCACCGCCAACAGACCCTGATTCGTGCAGATGTTTGACGTGGCTTTGTCGCGGCGGATGTGTTGCTCGCGAGTCCCCAGCGTGAGCACGAAGCAGCGTCGGCCTTCGCGATCAACCGTTTCGCCGATCAAGCGGCCGGGCATTTGGCGCAGGTACTCCTGACGACAGGCGAAGATACCCAAGTAGGGGCCGCCGTACTGCAATGGAATGCCGAGCGATTGTCCTTCGGCAACGGCGATGTCGGCTCCATGATCGGCCGGCCGTTCGAGGATGCCGAGACTGATCGGGTCGAAGACAGAGATGCTCAATGCCCCGCGCTGTTTTGCGGCGGCGAAGATCTCTCGCGGTGATTCGAGGCAGCCGAAGAAGTTCGGATGCTGCACGATGACGGCGGCGGTGCGGTCGTCGATCAGGCGTGCGACGTCGCCGGGATCGGCTGTGCCATGAGGAGTGGGGACGGTGACGATCTCGGTGTCGAAGTGCCGCAGGTAGGTCGTCAGGGTTTCGCGATATTCCGGATGCACCGAGCCGAGCACGATCACTTTGCCGCGTCGGCCGGTGACGCGCATCGCCATCAGTACGGCTTCCACCATCGCCGTCGCGCCTTCGTACAAACTGGCGTTCGAGACATCCATGCCAGTGAGTTGGCAGATCAGCGTTTGATACTCGAAGAAGGTCTGCAAACTCCCTTGGCTGGCTTCGGCTTGGTACGGCGTGTAGGAGGTGTAGAACTCGCTGCGTCCGGCAATCGCATCGACAGCGGCGGGGATGAAGTGATCGTAGATGCCTCCGCCGAGGAAGCTGACTTGTCCCGACGCACCGACGTTTTGACGAGCGATGTCTCGCAGATGCGATTCGAGTTCAATCTCGCTCAACGGCGGCGGCAATTGCAGCGGACGGTCGAGGCGTAGCTCACGCGGCACTTGATCGAACAACTCCTCGACCGAGCTGACGCCGACCGTTCGGAGCATGTCCGCCTGCGATTCCGGCGTGTTGAAGAGATAGGCCACCACGAACTCGCTTTCGCGTTTTGAGGATTTGCGACTCAGCGTCTTGATGTCAAAGAAAATGTGCTCGGCGGTTCGGTCAATGATGATCGGCGGCGCACTGTTGCTCGTAAGCGGCGGCATCCAGCAGCGTGGAAGCTTCGGCCGGATTGCTGAGCCGCAGTTTGATCAGCCAGCCTTTGCCGAAGGCGTCCTTAGAAAGCAGATCGAGGTCGTTCGGAATGTTGGTGTTCACTTCGATGACTTCGCCGCTGACCGGCGCGTACAGGTCGCTGACCGCTTTCACGCTTTCGATCTCGCCGAAAACGTCACCGGCCGACAGCTTTTTGCCGACGCTGGGCAGGCCCATGTAGACGAGATCGGTCAACTCCTTCACGGCGAAGTCGCTGATGCCAATCGTGCCCACATCGCCAGCCAGTGCCAGCCATTCGTGCGTCTTCGCGTATTTCAGATGGCCGGGGGCCATGCCGCATTCCTCCTTAATTGGGGTGCTCTTGCGGAGCGCAAACCGAGCTCATTTGGCCGCGGCTTTGCTCGCGTATTCTTCCAGTTTCTCCAGCCGTCGGGAGTGACGGCCTCCCTCGAACTGCGTTTTGACCCAGATATCCACCATGCGTGAGACAAGCTGCTCGGTGAGCAAGTCGGCGGACAGACACATGACGTTGGCGTCATTGTGCCGGCGGCAGATTTCGGCGTTGAATTCGTCGTGGCACAGAGCGGCTCGCACTCCAGGGAAGCGGTTGGCAGCGATGCTCATGCCAATCCCGGAGCCGCAGATCAGAATGCCGCGATCGACTTCATGATGGGTAATGGCGTTCGCGACCTTCGCGGCGTAGTCGGGGTAGTCCACGCTCTCCGGCGCAGCGGGTCCGAGATCCACTCCCTCTTGGCCCATGTCGGCCAGTTGTCGGAGAATTCGCTTCTTCACTGCGATTCCGCGATGGTCACTGGCAATCGCGATTTTCATGATGCGTGTCTCCCCTTCGAGAAGTGGATCGGCCGGGTGATGACGAGCCTCACCGACCCTGCCTAGCAGATTGTTGGTTGTCACTCGTCCTGGCCACAAGGGCTGGGCACAGATCGACTGGCACGCATGACGTTTCTGTCATGCAATCTCATCTAAAATCTTGGTGAGGTGTTGCTCAATGCTATCCGCGCACGCGGCATAGTCGTCGATTCCACCGCCGATCGGGTCTGCGATATCCGCGCCATCACGAGCCAACACTTGCACTCGGTTGGACAGCTCCGGATGGCTGTCGAGAATCGCGGCTCGATGCCCGCTGGTCAGCGTGTAGCAGCGGTCGGCGTGCTCGATCAGTCGGTCAGTCAGCGGCTGACTGGTGTGAGCTTTCAGGTCGAGGCCACGTCTCCGCATCATCTCCACCGATTCGCGGCTGGCCGGACTGCCGTAGTCGGCCGCTAGTCCCGCGGACGCGATCAGATACCCGCGCTTCGTGAGCTCCGACGGCGAACACTTGAGCCGCTCGCACAGCAGATGCCGACAGAGGCTTTCGGCCATGGGGCTGCGACAAGTGTTGCCCGTGCAGCAAAACAGGATCAACTCGCACGCGGCCACTTGCAACCGGTTCTCCGGAGTCGCTCCGATTCGCTCGGCGGTCCAGCCGCCGTGCGAGTCGACTTGGACAATCGTGGTCAGGCTTTCGGCGTGTGATTTGGATTGGGATTCCGCAGCCGAATTCTCCTTCACGACGAGTGTGGCCTGTCCCCAAGGATCAGCGGTGAAGTCAGCGTTCTTCGAGGGACCGTCAATGTCGCGCAATAACAGTGGTCCGCGCGACAGTTTGGCGATCTCACTCAATACCGGATGACTCGACACTCGCACGGACATCTGCCCGCCCACGACGACGACCGACCGATTGCTCTCCGGTAGAGATGCCACAAAGCCATTCGCGGCGTTGGCCGGAGCACGCAACACAAGCGGTCCTGGCCAGCAACGTTTGGCAAATCGCACTCCCACGGACGACAGATGCGGCAGGAAGTCAGTGACCTCATCAGCCGCGCGTAACAGCAGCGTCACGGTTTTGCCGGCGTCACACAAACGGTTGCCGACTCCTTCGGCGAGCGCCGCTCCGACGAGCACATAGCCTGCCTCAGACGGCAGAGCGACCAAGTCTCCAGACGACAGCCGCTGCACGGCGCGATGAATCACATCACGTCGGTCCGTGACCTCTCGCAGCTCGACGACCTCCGGCATTGTCGGGGAACTCCAGGTGCGGAAAAACACGATGTGAAATAACGCGGTGCAGAAATGCGGGCCGAATATAGTGGCCGAGATGGAGGGCCTTCAAGAAACGGCCGGAGCGCTCGCGACGGATGGCTCAGCGGGAGCGGTGGTGTCCACGGCGTAAAACGTGAACGCGCCGAATTTCTTTTGGCACTTCGGACACTTGGTCTTGGCGAGCCCTTTTCCATCCGCGCCGCCGAGTTTTTCTTTCTTGCGTCCGTCTTCGCTGATGACCAAACCACAGCCTTCGCATTTGCGGCCGACAATCACCAGCTTGATGTTCGGATCCGCTTGGTGATATGCGACCTCCGCCAGCGCCTGAAACGTTTGGTCGGTGTAGTGGCATTTGAGGTCTGTGAGCTTGTCGGTCAATGGGACACCGACATCGTCGCCCAGTTCCTGGACGTTGAAGACCTCGCTCATCTGTTTCGAGAACTCACGGAAGTCCGACAAACAGAAGGACGCGAACAGCAGTTCGTTGCCGTCGGCCGGCTTGGGCAAGCGCACCGCGATCCGGTTGTTGCCGAAGACGGGAATGCCCGCGAACATCGACTCGTGAGCGTAGACGACTGGCTGCACCACTTGAATTTGCTTGATGGTGTCCGGTCCGAACAACCGCTGAGCCGCGACTTGCAGTTCGGCGAGCGGCTTGCCGGCCGCCAAATGCGAGACGGCTGCATCGCGGGCTTCCGGCTTCTTCTTATCGGCCCCGCCGAACATCCCACCCTTCTTGACAAGCGTGAGCAGCAGCAATCCATCGAGCCCGAATCCGATGTCTTGTGTGTCGAACGTACTCTCCAAACTTCCCGGCTTGAGCTTGAGCTTTGTCGGATCGAGCGGGTGGACACGGACGTCTTTCATCCAGCGCGTGAACTTGCCGGCTGCGAGTGCTCCAGCGGGTTCGGCAACAGCCGTGCTGGCCGCCGCATCAGCCACAGAACTGGCTCCTTCCTCGGGCTTCGTTTCCTGCGGAGCCAAAGGCACGATGAAGGCCGCTTTGCAGCGCGGGCACTTGCCCATCTGACCGCGATGCTTCTCTTGCACTTCGATTTGATGGCCCCACGGGCAGAAGATGACAAAGCCGCCGCGTGCTCCACCGGGACCGGGCTTGCGCTTGCCACGTTGTTTGCGACGACCTTCGGATTCCTCTTCTTCCTGTTTGGCGATATCCAGCAGCACATCGCCAGCGGTCGCTTCCGAATGCGCGACTTGTCCGCCGGAAGCGGATTTCCCCGTGCTGCTTCCCGGTTCATCCAGGGGAACGTCCGGCAGTTCAGCAGCTGCGGTCGCCGCACCCAATGCCGGAGCATTCAGCGAATACGAATTGTCTCCACCAGCCGTCGAAGACGCGGGAGTTGCTGAGGCTTGTCCCGGTGCGACCGCGGTGACTCCAGCCCCGAGAGCAAAGTCATCATCATCGGCCAGCGGCGGCAAATCGGACGACAACGGGGCCGACGGAATCGACCTCGCCGGCCGCGATGTCAGCTCGTGCAACGCGGGCGCGGCCGCTTCGGGCGCGCTGTCACGCATCCGCTGGTACGATTCGGCCATCTCTTTGCGCAAGAAGGCTCCGCACTGATAGCAGCGCACCAATTCTTTGCGAACCATTTCGCCGCAGTCAGGGCAGGCGATTTCATTCGAACTGCTCCCCATGACTTCGCTGTGCGTTTTCAATTCAGACAGATTCACCGTCTGATCCTTGTGCAGCATGTGATGGCAACTGGGACATTGAGCCGTGTCGCTGAGCAACAACGACTTACATTCCGGGCAAGTGACGATGGAAACGCTCATAGTTGGGTGAGTGTTGCGGCACGGCCGCGGCGATTTAGGGACGAAAACCACCGACAAAAAGAATGATCGGCGGAAGAAAACTCTCTGCGGCCAATGTATCAGAGCCAAATCCAGATTACACCGCAGAAGCCGAACAGGTCTCGCTTCGCGTGTCGCCCGCTTCAATTGCAGGGAATCTGCGGGCAACATCAGGCCAACACGTCCCGAACCGGCTGACCGCCGTGCGAAATCCCATGCGGACGACCGGTCTGATCCGGGACGGTGGCTTCGTGTGAGATGCCCAGCAACTCATAAATCGTCGCGCACAGATCGCCTGGAGTGACGGGGAAGTCGATGGGATACGCCCCTTGCTTGTCGCTGGTGCCGTACACGCACCCGGGCTTCATCCCACCCCCCGCGAGCAACGCGAAGCCACATTGAGGCCAGTGGTCTCGGCCGGCCGCCTTGTTGATCTTCGGAGTGCGGCCCATGTCGCCGCACATCACGACCAGAGTCGTGTCCCACAAGCCGTGAGTTTTCAAATCCTCAAACAGCGCGGTCAGCGAGCGGTCCACAAACGGCAGCCGCAGGTTCTTCAACATCTTGAAATTGTTGTTGTGCGTGTCCCAGTGCCCATTGGCTTTTGATTCGGTGTGGATCGTGACATAGCTGACGCCAAATTCGACCAACCGCCGAGCCATCAGCGTCGATGAACCAAACAAGTCGCGGCCGTACCGATCACGTGTCGCATCGCTTTCCTTCGTCAGATCGAATGCCCCGCGCACTTTCGGCGAGAGCAACAAATCAAACGCCGCTCGCTGCCACTCGGCCAGGTCGCGAGTCGCTCGCGAACCTTCGACCAACTGAGCCTGTGCATCGAACTGTTGCAGCAGCGTGCGGCGTCGATCGAGCGCGTCCGCCGTCGTCGCCGCATCGAGCGACGGCAAGCGCGGATCGCCAATCGCCCACACGTCGTCACGATAAAAATCCTTGTTGCTATCGAGCGGCTTATCGAGCTTCGGATCGGCCGTCGCAAACAACGGATCGTATTTGCGGCCGAGAAACCCGCCGTAAGGACCGGCTCGCCGCAGCGATTGTGTGTAGCCCGGAAAGTCCGGCAGCACGACATACGGCGGCACGCCCGGATGACCGCATCCAAAATACGTCGCCACCGAACCCATGCTCGGATAGTCGGTCGGCCGAGAAAAATAATCCTCGCGGTCATTGCCGCCGGTGAAGCCAGTCATCAACCCATACGGATTGTGGCTGTTATACGGATGCGAGATCGTGCGAATCAGCGCGACGCGATTCATCCACTCGGCCAGACGCGGCAAGTGTTCGCAGATGGGCAACCCTGGCACCGAAGTCGCGATCGAAGCGAACTCACCCCGAATCTCCGCCGGAGCATCCGGTTTTGGATCCAGCATGTCGATGTGACTAGGACCACCAAATAAATCGATCAAAATGACCGACTTCACTCGCGCCGCATGCTTGGCCGAAGTCGCCGCTTGGCCGGCTGACGTCGTCGCCAGCAATCCACCAAACATCGACAACCCACCCGCGCGCAGGATTGCACGCCGCGAAACGCCATCACAAGCACGACCAGCAGGTCCGAGAACGGTCAGCATTCCAGGCAAGTTCCTTGAGGGCGATTGTGGTGGTCCTTGGGGCGGACAGGATACTCGCTGGCTGCCCAACAGGTGAGTCCGAATCTTCGGCATCCTCTGATACGCATCGCAGAAATTAGCCGCGCGGCGCTAGCCCCGGTTACACACAATACCGTTCAATTAGCCATAACCACGCATTCTTCAAAGCGTTTCATCAAGGGTTTGAGTCGTCGATGATGGGGACGCTTTTTATTCCACTTGGACATTTTTCGTTTGATGACTCGGGGGTTGATCCGGTTGCGGCGGGGGCCGATGTTTTCTTGGCGCATTTCGCTCAGCAGGTCTTCGTACCAA
>CAMDDX010000300.1 GCA_945893075.1 Planctomyces sp. SH-PL62
GAGTCGCTCAATCCCAGCGAATACGCCGCCATGACGATGCTGGGCAACTTGCTGCTGAACTTGGATGAAACTCTGACGAAGGAGTAAGCAATGGCGACCGACTTCCTCACATTGCCGCGTTTGCGAGACGACACTATGGACCGTATTAACGAAGCGTTCCAGAAGGTGCAGGACCGACTCCGGCGGGCAACTGCCGCGATGGAACAGTCTGGGCAGCCTTACGCCATCATTGGTGGGAACGCTGTGATTCATTGGATTAGCCAAGTCGATCCGGCCGCCTATCGCTTTACTCAAGACGTGGACATGCTCGTTTGCCGCGAAGACTTGCCGGGCGTGACGAAGGCGATGGAATCGGCGGGCTTCCGGTATCGGCATGTGCGCGGCATCGACATGTTCTTGGACGGTCCCGTGAACAAAGTGCAAGACGCCGTGCATCTCCTGTTTGCCGGCGAAAAGGTTCGACCGAACGACCTGGCTCCGACTCCCTCCGTCGAAGAATCGATTCCTGGAGAGGCCTTCCAAGTGTTGGGGTTGGAAGCGTTGGTTCGCATGAAATTGACGTCGTTTCGGCTGAAGGATCAAACGCATCTCGACGACATGCTTCAGGTCGGGCTGATCGACAAGTCGCTCAAAGAACGACTTTCGATCGAACTGGCTGAGCGATTCCAAGAAATCCTCGATCAATTTGAACCCCATCTCGGCAATGACTTCGAGTTGCCGGGCGTTACCGAACCATGACTGTTGGCCTTTGAAGTTTGGCCAGGCAAATTTGAAAACGTGAAGTGTGACGAAATCCAAAGCGGTGCTCCAAAGGAACCGAACCGTGAACCCAATTCAAGAATACCAACAGCGTGAAACTCGACGTTACTTCTTCGGCAAGTGTGCGGCCGGACTCGGCGGAGCGGCGTTGGCTTCGACGATGCGGCCTCAATCGCTGCTGGCAGATAAGCCGGCTGTGAATGAGTCGGCTGGCATCCTGCCCGCGTTGCATCACGTTCCGACGGCCAAGCGAGTCATCTGGCTCTTCATGGCCGATGGGCCGTCGCAGATGGACCTGTTTGATTACAAGCCGAAAATGGAGGAATACTTCGACAAGGACTTGCCCGAGTCAGTGCGCAACGGACAACGCATCACGACGATGACCTCCGGGCAGACGCGGTTCCCGATCGCTCCAACGCTGTTCAAGTTCCGCCCGCATGGCGAGAGCGGAGCACTCGTCAGCGAGTTGCTGCCGGAGATCGGTTCGATCGTGGACGACATTACGATCGTGAAGTCGATGCACACCGACGCGATCAATCACGACCCGGCGATCACGTTCATTCAAACCGGCAGCGAACTCCCCGGCCGGCCTAGCGCGGGGGCTTGGATTGCTTACGGCATCGGGAGTCCGAATCAGAACCTGCCGAGCTTCGTCGTGCTGACATCACGGATTGCTCCCGGTTCGGCGACGCAAGCGTTGTTCTCGCGCCTGTGGGGATCGGGGTTCCTGCCGACCAAGCATCAGGGAGTCGGCCTCCGATCACAGGGTGATCCGGTGCTGTACCTCTCGAACCCGGCAGGCGTCGATCCGACCACGCGACGCAAGATGCTCGACGGTTTGGCCAAGCTGAATCAAAAGCGGTTCGAGGAAGTGGGCGATCCGGAAATCAATACGCGCATCGCGCAGTACGAAATGGCGTTCCGGATGCAGACGTCGGTTCCCGAACTGACCGACATCTCGAACGAGCCGAAGCATGTGCTCGACATGTACGGCCCGGAAGTCACCGATCCCGGTACGTTCGCCTACAACTGTCTGCTCGCGCGACGCATGGCCGAGCGTGGCGTCCGTTACACGCAAGTCTTCTTGCGCGGCTGGGACCATCACGGTGCCCTCCCCGGCAGCATCCGCCAACTGACGAAGGCCGCCGACCGTCCCGCCGCCGCGCTGGTCAAAGACTTGAAGCAACGCGGAATGCTCGACGACACGCTGGTCGTCTGGGGGGGCGAGTTCGGCCGCACGGTTTACAGCCAGGGAACGCTGACCAAAGACAACTACGGCCGCGATCATCACCCGCGCAACTTCACGATGTGGTTCGCCGGCGGCGGCATGAAGAAGGGCCTCGTCCACGGTGAGACCGACGATTTCTCATACAACATCACCGAGAAGCCGATGCACGTCCACGACCTCAACGCCACGCTGCTGCATTGTCTGGGCATCGACCACGAGAAGCTGACCTACCGCTTCCAAGGCCGCGATTTCCGTTTGACCGACGTACATGGCAACGTCGTCAAGGACATCCTGGCGTGAGTTGAGTTGAGTTGAGTTGAGTTGAGTTGAGTTGAGTTGAGTTGGCGACCTGAATGCTCGCTGTCGCAAAAGACCGCAATGTTTTGCGATCTGCTATTTCAACCCCAACTCGCGTTTCACAGCAGCCAAGGGGATTGAGCGTTTCTTGCCCTCGGCACGCTTGGCTTTGCGAAGTTCCAAGAGATCGTCCGCATCGGCCAGCCGTTCTTGTATGGCCACGAATTCCTCGTATGGCAGTACGGCGAATTGCTTCTGGCCATTCTTCACGAGGATTTCGGGATGAAGTTTCAACATGAGTGATTCCGTCTATTGGTAAGCGTCTTTCCGATGCAGGATGCGGTAAATGATGACCTTATCGGCTTCCACCTCAAACAAGACTTGGTAGTTTCCCACACGCAGTCGGTATTCCGGCGTGAAGTTGGTCAACTTCTTGATGTCACCTGACAAGTCGTTTTGCAACGCTTCAATCTTCGGGATCATGCGGCGCTGCTCAGCGGCGGGCAAACCTTTGAGGTCTTTGATGGCTCGCGGCTTAAACTCGACCTGATGGTACACGGTTTCTCCTCACGTTCGGGAGACAGGATGACTTCAAACATCCGAGCGGACCTTCCGCCAATTGACTCCCTTGCCGGCGACGATCGCCTTCTCCGCCGCCTTCACACGCCGAACCAGCGGCGGACGATTCAGAAAATCGACGTAATCCGCCAGCGACGCCAACCGTTCGGGCAGCAGATGATCAATGACCTTTTTGATCTCACGGCGAAGTTCAACAGTGCTCATGGCGACATCCTAAGTGATGTTAAAGTCTGACTTGAGTGGTGATCGTAACTGACAAGACTCGGACATCTCCAGAGCTTGTTCGAATTGACCACCTCGTCCGTTCCAGCGACGGATGATCCCCGTTTCCGAGACCGGTGGCTTATTCAGGGAGACCGATATTCCAGTGAGCCGTGACTTATCCCTGTCCTCTGTCAGCCTCCGAGACCGCTGATGACTTTGACTTCGCTTCTCCGGCCGATTCGTTCGTCAGTACCGCGAGAGGTTCTTCCAGCGCGCGATCAACCAGCGTCGCGGGGAGACGCTTGCTGGGATGGACGCCCAGTTCCTTGAGCTTCTCGGCCTGACGGATGACGTTGCCCTGGCCCTCGCTGAGTTTCATGCGGGCGTCGTTGTAGCAGGCTTGCGCCTGCTTGAGCCGTTCACCCACATTCAGCAGATCGGCGGCAAAGCCGACGAGCTTGTCGTAAAGCTCTGCGCCGCGCCTTGAGATTTCTTTCGCATTGCGGCTCTGGTCTTCCTGCCGCCACAGATTGGCGACCGTGCGGACGACGAACAGCAGCGTGCTGGGGCTGACCAGCAACACATTCTTGTTCCAGGCGTCCTGAAACAGCTCGCGGTCGTTGGTCACGGCCAACATGAAGGCCGGCTCCAACGGGATGAACATGACCACGAAGTCCAGAGACTTGAGGCCGTAGAGCGACTGGTAGTTCTTCTCAGACAGCCCCTTGATATGTGTGCGGATGGAAGTCAGATGCCGTTTGAGAGCCGCGGCACGCTCGTCTTCGTTTTCGGCAGAGGCGAACGCTCTGTAATCCGGCAGGGTCATTTTGGAGTCCACCACCAGATGTCGGTCGGCGGGCAGGTTGATGACTACGTCGGGGATGACGTGTGACTGTCCGTCTTCGCTTTTGACGCTGCCTTGCCGTTCGTAGTGTTGGCCCACCCGTAAGCCGGCTTTCTCCAACACATCGTCGAGGATGATTTCGCCCCAGTTGCCCTGGGACTTGGCGTTGCCCTTGAGAGCGAGCGTCAAGTTCTGCGCGTCCTGGCTCAGGGTGGTGTTGAGCTGTGAGAGTTGCTTCACCAGCCCTGTCAGTTCACTGCGGTCCTTGTTTTCTTTGACGTAGACCTCTTCAACCTTAGCCTGAAAGAGTTTGATCTTCTCTTGCAGGGGATCGAGTAGCTGGCCGAGGTTGGTCTGGTTCAGTTCGGTAAACTTCTTGCTCTTCTCATCGAGGATTTCGTTGGCGAGCACCTTGAACTGGTTACTCAACTCCTCACGCGCTTCGTTCAACAAGTCGAGTTTTTCCTGCGCCTGTGCTCGATCCTTTGCGATGGTGGTGTCCAGGTGGGCGATCCTGGCTTTGAATCCCGACTGATCTTGGACGAGGCTATCGCGCTGTGTCGAAAGTTGCTGGCACGTTTGCTCAAGCTCGGCAAGTCGCTGCTGTTTCGCGACAACCTCGGCGGTCAGGCGACCATTCGCCTCACGCCAATCGGACACTTCCGTCTTGAGCTTTTCGGCTGCTTCACCCATTTCTTTCTGCTTCGCCTCGACGTCAGCCAGCCGCCTCGCGCGTTCCGCAAACTGAGCGCACTCTCGGCTGGTCCGATCCAGGTCGGTCTGGAGTTTCAGAACGAGCGCTTCTGTATCCGTCAGCCGTTGCTTGAGGCTCACAATCTCTTGCGAGCCGGCCTTGAGTTGTTCCGCGAGCGAAGTGCGTTCAACTTCGCCGGCAGCGCGGCCATTCGCATCGGCCAGCGCCAGCTTGCCCTTCAACAAGAGCCAGGCGACGAGACCGCCTGCCAACAAGCCGACAGCCAGAAAGACGAAATGGGCGATCGAGACTTGCATGATGACCTTCAATGCCGGACCCACTCGTCGCTGGAGTCGGATACGGTCGGGGGTGTCGGTAGCACACACAACTCGACGCGACTGAATCTTGGGCAGGACACAATTGAGAATCAAGCAATTTCATCAGTGCCAATCAGAACGTCGATCTCGACACGCCGTGAGTCAGATTTGTGCGGTGAATCGATTCTTCGTTGCCCCATCGGATTGCAGTCGGCTCCGAGAGTTTCGGTCACACCAGCTTTGTCGTCACGATTCCGAAGCAGCCGAAGTCGGCGAGGAGGTGGCTGCCTTGTTGGAAGGGGATGGGGACCACGCTCGTGCCAGTGGTGATGACTTCGCCGCAGCAACTCCACCGGCAGGGGTCAGGCACCCTGCGCTCGTACACTTTTTCCAAGTTGCCCCGCACGACACGCACTTTGTCGTTGAGGCCGTGGCGGCGGCTGACGCAGCGGTTGCCATCGGTTACTCAGAAAAACCGAATGGTGGGCGTCAATCGCCGATTCACCTTCAGGATTGGCCAGCGCCTGTCTAGACTGCCGCCCGACCTACGACGTCAATGGGAGACGGACCATGTTGAGCGTTCTTGGCCACGGGACAACGCTGTGCGACGGGATTACTCGCCGCGAGATTCTGCGAGTTGGTGGGTTGGCGTTAGGCGGGTTGACGTTGGCGGACGTCTTGCGTCAGCGGGCCAGCGCGGAGAGCGGAGTCGGACGCGGGAAGTCGGTCATCATGATCTGGCTGCGCGGAGGAATTTCGCACATCGACAGCTACGACGTGAAGCCGGACGCGCCGGCTGAGGTGCGGGGCGAGTTTCAGTCGATCGCGACGAATTTGCCCGGCGTGCCAATCTGCGAGCACCTGCCGCTACACGCGCGGATGATGGACAAGCTGGCCGTGCTGCGCGGCATCCAGTCGATCGACTTGGGGGATCACACTCCGCATTACATCCTGACTGGGTTTTCGGAGCGTGGGAAGCGGCCCGTGTTCGGCTCGGTCGTCAGTCATTTGCATCCGCACTCGGATGGGCTGCCGCCGTATGTCAGCCTGATGTACAAGCCGCCGGGCTTGTATGACAACGAAGGTCCGACGTATCTCGGCCCGGCGCACCGGCCGTTCGTCCCCAAGGCGGACGGGCTGGCGAATCTGAGTTTGGCGAAGAACATCTCGCTCGACCGATTGCGGGACCGCCGGCAAATTCTTCGGGAGTTTGACACGTTGGGGCGTGAGGTCGAAGCTCACAGCGCGATGTCCGGCATCGATGCTTTTACGCAGCGAGCTTTGGAGATGATCACGTCGCCGCAGGTTCGCGAGGCGTTTGACGTCTCCCAAGAACGGCCCGAAACGCACGCGCGCTACGGCAAGTTCTGCGAGAATTTCTTGATGGCTCGGCGATTGGTCGAAGCGGGCGTCTCCGTCGTGACGTTGAAGGTCGGTGACTGGGACACTCACGAGAAAAACTTCCGCGACATGCGCGACCAACTGCCGCAGCTCGACCAGGGCTTTCACGCGCTCGTCACCGATTTGCACGAGCGCGGTTTGGACCAGGATGTCGCCGTGGTGATGTGGGGCGAGTTCGGCCGCGCCCCGCGAATCTCGCGCGGAGACGGCCGTGACCACTGGCCCGAAGCCGGTGCGGCGGTGATCGCTGGCGGCGGATTCCGCGTCGGCCAAGTCATCGGTGAAACCGATGGTCACGGCGGCCGAGCGAAAGGCAAGCCGTACACGCCCGGCAATGTCTTGGCGACGTTGTACCGTCATCTCGGAATCGACTCGGCCCTCACGATTCCCGATCGCCAACACCGCCCGATGCACGTCTTGGACGACCGAGACCTCGTGAGCGAACTCATCGCCTGATCGTGCCTTGAAGCAGCCTGCGTTTCACACCATCTTCGTCGCAACGGTTCCGAAGCAGCCGAAGTCGGCGAGAAGGTGGCTGCCGAGTTCGATGGTGATGGGAACCACGCTCGTGCCGGTGGTGATGACATCGCCCGCGCGGAGGCCGATGTTGTGGGTGCGGAGTTCGTTGGCGATCCAGGTCATGGCGAGTCGCGGATCGCCCAGCACGTTGGCTCCGAGACCCTCGCGAGCGAGAGTGCCGTTCAACTCCAAGCGCACGGTGTGCAACGGCAAGTCGATCGAACGCCAATCGGCGGTGGTCGGATTTCCCAGCACGAAATGATGAGCACACGCATTGTCGGCGATGAGCTGCGGTGAGCCGACGATGCAGAAGTCGTTGTAGCGAGAATCGGGAATCTCGATGGCGGGATGCAGCGTGTCGATCGCTGCGAGAACCTCGGCAAGTTCGTAAGGCTGCGGTCTTGGTGGCAGGTCGTGGCCGAGTCGAAAGGCGAACTCCGCTTCGGCGACGCGCATGCCGTTGTTGCCGAGCAGAATCGGCGTGTTGTCGGGATGGACTCGGTTGGCCAGCAGCCGACCGGCCAGCGGGCCATCGACTTGCAGATGCTTTTGCCCGGCCGTGCTGGTGGCGGCGATCTTCCAACCGACGGTCGCTTGACCGGAGACGTCGGCGAGTTGGCGTTGAATTTGATAGCCGTCGGCTCTGGTCGCGGGGCGAAACGCTTCGGGAATCTCGTCGATGCGACGCTCTTCGATCCAGGCACTGAAAAGCAACTCGGCCGCGCGCTGTGATTGGTCGTGGTTCATGAGTGGTTGATCCTGGCCAGTAGGATGGCCGCCCTCGGCCGTCCTGTATCGTTTGTTCTCAAGACGGACGGCCGAGGGCGGCCATCCTACGTCATGTCATTTCTTTGGCGGCTCATACGGGTCGGGCGCGCCGACCGGGACGGGTGGTTCGGCTTTCAGGCTGGCCTGGAAGTCGGCCACGATTTTGTTGACCGGGTGATAGACCCAGGTGTTGAGCGTGCCGCCGACGTGACGCTCCTTCGGGTCTTCGATCAGGTTGATGACTCGCGGGTTGGGCAGCGGTTGCGGCGAGTCGAACATGTATTCCTGCCAGACGAAGTGGACCTTCCAATTCCGCCACTTCACGGCATGCAGCACGTCGCCGACGTAACACGGAAAGCCTTCACGTTTCGACTTCTCCTGCTTGCCGAGAAGGAAGTCGGTCTGATCGACGCCGTCGATGATTCGGTCTTTCGGCAGCTCGGCTCCGGTGATGCGGGCGAAGGTCGGGAAGAGATCGACCTCGTGGACAATCTCGTTGCTGATCTGTCCGGCGGGGACGTGCTTCGGCCAGCGGATGATGAACGGCGCTCGCAGCGAGCCTTCCATCGCGGTGAAGTACGAACCGGACCACGGCCCGGCCCAGCCACGCCACGGCAGCAATTCTTCGGGGCCGTTGTCGCTGGTGAAGACGACCAGCGTGTTGTCTTCGATGCCGAGCTGTTTGAGCGTGTCGAGCACTTGTCCGGCGCGGTGATCCATCTCGGCCAGCGAGTCGGCGAATTCGCCGTACCCAGTTTTGCCCGCGAAGTCGGGATGCGCCAGCGTCGGATAATGCACCAGCGTGAAAGGGATGTAGGCGAAAAACGGCTTGTTGGCTTTGGCGTTTTGCTGAATGAACTCGATCGACCGCCGAGTGATCTCGGCGTCGATCAGCCGCCGCGACTTCAGGTCATAGACCTCGACGTTGCGCGTCTTCTCTCCCTTGCGTCCTTCGAGGATGTGCGGAAGCGGAGCCACCGCCGGATCGAAGCCGGTCAACGACGACCACGGCGCGACCGATGTCGAGTTCGGGATGCCGTACCATTCATCGAACCCCTGATTCGTGGGAAAGCGTCCCTCGGTGTTGCCGAGATGCCATTTGCCGAAGTGTCCGGTGGCGTAGCCTTGTTGCGCGAGCAATTCGGCCAGCGTGATCTCCCATTGAGTCAGCCCGTACAACGCGCCGCCGCGATTGACTCGCATCGTGCCCGAGCGCATCGCGAATCGTCCCGTCATCAACGCCGAGCGGCTAGGTGTGCATTGCGCTTCGACGTTGTAATTCAGCAGCCGCAGTCCCTCGCTGGCGAGTCGATCAATCCGCGGGGTCGCCGCGCCGCGCAGAATCCCTCCGCCGTAGCAGCCCAGTTCGCCGTACCCCAGATTGTCCGCCATCATGAAAACGATGTTCGGCTTCTCGGCGGCAGCGCTGTTGGTCGTCGCGGCCGCGCCGAGCAAGGCCAGTCCCAGCACAACTCGTGTCAGTATGTTTTGCATTGGCAGACTCCTTGACTCGGGGATTTGGGGAATCGGGGTCGGGCGTTCAAATTTCAAAATTGCCTCGGCAATTTTGAAATTTGAAC
>CAMDDX010000301.1 GCA_945893075.1 Planctomyces sp. SH-PL62
GACACCTCCTGGTCTGGTTTCCTGCGCTCCGGTCCGCAGTCACACGACCAGCAAACTCACGCAGACGAATTCCAGGAGAGGAATACCATACAAACAGCAATCGCGCCAGCTCGCCCACACTACCCAGCTATGCGCGCTGGCCGTGGTCCGCCAACGCGCCCTGCAGTTCGCTCGCGAGTGGATGCCCTCCGAAAAGGCGGCTACCGAATGACAATAACCGGTCTTAGAATGTTGCCGCGAATGCGTTCCCAAGGAGACAGGTCAATGAGCGATGCCATTTTGCTGCCAGCTCCGGAGTGCCAGACATCCGAACGGGACGCCGTTGTGGCCGGTCTCCCGACCGAGCCACCCCGCCCGACCGCAAGGTCTCCACGAACGGTCGCGCAGCTTTGAAGTCGAAGTTGTTTCGCCGCCCGAACGAGGAGACCTGACGGTCAACGGACAGCGGCTCGGTCGGGAGACCGGCCACAACACAAGCAATTCCACCGAGAGAACCATCTTGTGAAAGTTGAAGTCGCACTGGAAACTGGCTCTCGAAAATTCAGTGACTCACTTCGTTGAAAACCGATGCGAGGATTGGCCATGAGCCATTCGGAATTGCTGGAAGAACTCAAACACTTGAGTAATGCTGACCGCCTGACGGTGATTGAGGCGGCGACGCGGATGATTCGCGAGCAGTTGCAGGAACCAGCAGCCCGCTTGGTGGATGCTGACGACCCGATTCTGCAAGTGGCCGGTTGCCTCTCCGGCAGTTGTCTTTCGGCCGAGGACATTGAGCAGGAGTTGTATGGCAAGGAGTCTGCCTGATGGCCGACGCGGTCTTCGTCGATACTTGGGGCTGGGTCGAGTTGGGCCATCGTCGAGCACCACGGCATGACGAAGTGCGCCGTTTCTATCGCCGCTTGGTTCAGCAGCAAGCCCCAATGGCAACACTCCTGGAGACACGGTAACTTCATGTAGGGGCGTGTGAGGTGGCGATGACGATAACGGTTCGCGAGGCAATTCGACTTGTCGAGGACGACGGCTGGGTTTTGGTCCGACAGAAGGGAAGCCATCGGCAGTTTCATCATCCGAGCAAGCCGGGAACTGTGACAATCGCAGGAAAACCGTCATTAGACTTGGACAAGAAGACCGAACGGAGCATTCTGCGACAAGCGGGGCTGTTATGAAACGAAAACCATTGCGATACGCCATCCTGATTGAGAAGACCAAGACCGGATATAGCGCTCACGTTCCCGATCTGTTGGGTTGTGTCGCGGCCGGCGAGACACGTCGCGAAACGATGCGATTGATCCGCGAGGCCATTGAGTTTCACTTGGAAGGAATGCGCCTGCACGGAGAACCAATTCCGGCACCTTCCTCGGGATGCGAATACGTCGAGGTCGAATTGGCAGAAGCCGTCTGAGATTGTGACGTTGACGTTCTGATGACTGGGGTCGGTCATTCAGGCTGCTTCAAGTCATCGAGTTGGGGGGCTTGAGCCGTCGCTCGCTGTCCCGGTCGCAGGGCTTGCAAGTTGTTCTCGATGGTGTCGCACAGCGTCTTGAGCGGCAAGTCGTTGACGTCGTTGCCGAACGGGTCTTCGATTTCCACGCCGATCTCTTCGACACCCAGCAGGATGTAGGCGATCAACAGCAGTGCGGGAACCGTGGCCCAGCCGAAGTCTGCGACCAACGCCATCGGCAATGTGACGAGATAGACGATCAAGGCCCGCCGCAAGTGGACCATGTAAGCGAAGGGCAGGGGGGTGTTGTGTATTCGCTCGCAGGCCCCCAGTGCGTCGATCAATCGCTGCAGGCTGCCGTCGAGCAATGATTGCTGCACGTCGCTGATGAGTCCGTGCCGCTGCGCCGCGTCAATTTGCTCGGTCATCTTCATCGAGACCGCCAGCGGGACGTGCTGAGCCTGCTCGACTTCCAAGACCTCTGGTGTGGGCAGTTCGGCCGCGATTTTGTCGATGCTCTGTTTGCCTCGCAGACGATGCTTCACGGACCACGACCAGGCCATCGTCCATAGCAACAACCGGTCGAGCAGGTCGCGATTCTCTTTCAGCAGCGATGTCGCCAATCGTCCGATGTTCCGCGAGTCGTTGACGATGTTGCCCCATTGTCGGCGGCCTTCCCAGAACCGGTCGTAGGAGACGTTCGTGCGAAACACGAGCAGTAGGCCGAGCGCGACGCCGATCAATGTGTGGCCATGCAAGGGGATTCGGATTCGATATTGGCGTGCCAAATTGACGAACGGATTTGTGGTCGGTGGCCAGGACATCTCCCGAATTTTGGAAGCGGTGTCATCAGGACTCTCGTTATTGAGCACTGGATAGGCAGCCCATTCCCTTGCAGAGAAATCAACCGCTGGCCTTCCGGCATAGTCCCAACTGACGACCAGAATCGACCAAGCGACGCAGACGGTGACGCGCGCGAAGATCTCGCGGACCATCGAGCCACGAAGGTCGAACAGGTGGCTGCGCCAATGATGTGGGTCGTATTGGATCATGCTTTGGTTACTTCGCTGCCGGCCCAATCGCGGGTTGCGTCCAGGCTCGCTCGAATTCGCCGACTTCGGAGGGGTTTGGATGCTTGCGCGTCGACGTGATGCGAGCGCGGACGTAAAGCTCGTTGCCGGTGAAACGGTAGCTGGCGGTGGTGCCTGCGACGCGAGTGAAGACTTGGCCGATGTCGTCGCTGTAGCGGCGTGTGGCGCGGACTTCTTTGCCCTCCTTATCGAGCACCGGTTCGCTTTTCGCGTTGAAGCCGCGGCGAGTGCCGATGAACTCGATCGCGTAGGTCGCGTCGGGATCGGGTTTGACCACAACTTCCAGTCCCTCGGACGACGAGGTCACGCGGTCGAGCGTCACTCCGCTCGACGCATAGAAACGGCCGGCCTCCATCGCGGCGATCAGGCGTTCCGGCGAAAGGGCGTCGGCGAGCACCATCACCCAGCCGCGTCCCGGTTCGGAGGCTCGGCTGGGGATATTGTGATAGGCGTGGCCGTCGTCGGTGCCGAGTCCGAACAGTGGCGGCAGATCGAGTTCAGTCAGCCGAAACGTGTTGATGATGTCCCAAATTCGCTCGGTCGAAGCGTGTTCCTTGTTGCCGGAGTTGTTGACGCCGGGATGGCCGTTGTAGACCTCGAAGTAATTCTCGCCCCGAATCCGCATCAAGTCTTCGGCCGTCACGCCATAGCCGAAGTTCGGATGGTTGAGGTGGATGATCATCGGCTGCCCGGTCCGTTCGCGCTGAGCGATCAAGGCATCGGTATTGTTCTGGATGGTTTCGGCCACGCTGCCGCCGTGACGCGGGACGATCAATTCCTTGACGTTGGTCGCGTTCATGTGGACCGGGAACTTTTGAAACGCATCGCTGACCTCTTCGCCTTGGATCAATAGGAACTTGCCGGGCTCGTTGAAGCGGTCGGCGACTTCGCGGAAGGTCTTCAGCCGCGTTTCGAGTTGGTCGTCGGTCTTCCGCTCCTCGACCCAGCCGTTGGGAAACTTTTGCTTCAGCTTGTCGAATGCTTGCTGCTTGCCCTTCGACTTGCTGACGTCGATCCAGCGCTCCTTGTCGGCGAGGATGTTGTGGTCGGTGAAACCCAGGAAGTCATAGTGATGTTCGCGATACCACAACGCGATCGCTTCGAGATAGTCGTCGCCGTCGCTCCACAGCGAATGCGTATGCAAATTGCCGCGATACCATTTCATCGTCCCGGTCGCTTGCAGTGTCTGCGCGTTGGCGGGAGCGGGCGTGGGGACACGCAAGACGATGAGCGTCATCGTCACGGCGGCGACGAGAGCGGTGAGCAGCAGCGGACGAAACGGGTGGTGAGTTTTCATGGACGACGATCTCCGATGAGGGACAACTCGCGCGACGCGGGACATGGTAGCGGGAGCGTGCTCCGATCCCAGTCTGCCGCTCTTCGCGCCGGCGGTAGGATTCGCCACAACTCGACGGGCTGGCTCGGAGGCAAACAACACATGGAGGATGACGTGGCAACCTGGGGACCGGGGAACTTTGACAATGATGCGGCTCGCGATCACTTGTTCGAGATGGCTCGCGCGCTGGCCGAGCAAATTGAGCAGGCGCTGGATTCGGGAACCTCGATCAAACTGAAAGGGGAGTGGACTGCCGAGTTCGCGGTGTTGCTCGAACCGGTTTTGCCGAATGTCGAGGTCATCTGCGTCTTGCACGAAACCATCGGTGGCGGCTTCTTGCCCGAACCGGAATCGGTTGACGATTGGGAGTCACGGTTTGAGCAACTCAGCGAGGCCAGTTCGGCCGAGCGGCGCGAAGTGATTCACGCTACTTTCGAGCGGCTCCGGCAACTGGCCCAGCAATGTTGGGAGGAGTGAAATGATGGCGGAAACGACTTCGGAGCCGATTCGTCGGCGAGTGCTGTTTTATGGCCGCGTGCAGGGAGTTGGATTCCGGTACACGACCGTGTCGATCGCACGGCGACATCCGGTGGTCGGCTTCGTTCGTAATCTGCCGAATGGGTCTGTCGAATTGGTCGCCGAGGCGACGTCGCCGGTTCTGGACAAATTCCTCTCGGACATCGAGTCTGAATTTGCCGGCTACATTCACCAACAAGAGATGCACGAAGTGGAACGTGACGAGGTGTTTGACACCTTCGGGACTCGTCGGTGAGATCGGTGAAATTCTGCCGCTTTTCTTCGCCGGGTGGGTTCGGTAGATTTCTCGCCCAACGCAGCGGACCGGATCGGACGTAAGGTCGCCGCGTCCTTGTCGTTTCGAGTGTTTTCCTGTTTTTGACAGTCTGTGAGGCATGATGTCGTCACTTGTTTGGCTTTCTTCCACGGTGCTGGCGGCGGAACCTGTTCGAGCGGAGTTCGACAAGTCCGTGATCGGGTTGGGTGCGATTGGACTGATCCTGGGATTGCTGCTGGCCGGCATGTTTGTGTTCCTTTACATGACCCGCACCGGAGTCATCGCGCGCGCCACAACGAAAGAGGCCGTCCGCCAACCGGTCTTCCTGCTGATGCTGACGTTTGGTGCGTTGCTGCTGATCGTCAACACGTTCTTGCCGTTCTTCTCATTGGGCAGCGATATCAAGATGCTCAAGGACTGCGGGCTGATGACGCTGCTGTTTTCGGCGTTGCTCCTGGCGGTGTGGACGGCCAGCACCAGCATCGCCAGCGAAATCGAAGGCAAAACGACGATGACGCTGCTGTCGAAGCCGATCAACCGGCGGCAGTTCATCGTCGGGAAGTATGTCGGCATCGTGAATTCCACGATGTGTCTGCTGGTGCCGCTGGTCGTGCTCTTCGGCGTGATGCTGCTTTACAAAGTCGGTTACGACGCTCGCGAGAGTTCCAAAGAGATTCCCACTTGGTTTGAGAACCAGGGCCTGAATAACGACCGGCTGAAGGAGATGCTGCAAGTCATTCCCGCGGTTCTGCTGATGGCGATGGAGGTCGCGGTGATGACGGCGGTCAGCGTGGCGATTTCGACGCGCACGCCGATGGTCGTGAACATGGTCACGTGCCTGTCGATTTTCGTCATCGGGCATCTGACCCCTGTGCTCGTGCAGGCGGGAACGCTCAAGCTGGAGTTCGTGTCGTTCATGGCCCGCTTGATCGCCACGCTGCTGCCGTCACTGGAAGCGTTCAACATGTCGGCGAACGTCTCGGTGGGGAACGCGGTCCCGGCGGTGTACTTGGGATATTCCGCGCTGTACTCGCTGGCGTACATCGGAGCCATGCTGCTGCTATCGTTCATCTTGTTTGAAGACCGCGACTTGGCATAGTGTCACTCGGTGGTTGATTCCAACGATCCGCACGGATGGAGCCGTGCTGAACTTTCACGGGCCGCTCATTCGCAGGGGATCCATGATGGAGACTCCGTTCCGGCGCGTGTTTCCGCCGAAAGATTTGTCGCGTGGCGCGGCCCGCTGGGCGTGGCTGTTGTCAGCGGTGTCGGCGTCGTCGATGTGTGGATTGCTTTTCGGCGTCTACCTGCTGGTGGACTTGTTGATCACGCGCGGCGACGTGTTGTTGCCAACCGCGGTCGACGTCGCGGGCTACGAGCGAGTGACCGGATCGTTTCCTGTTGGCCAACGGCTGAAGGCCAAGGGCGTGCCCGAGGAAAACCTGCCGACGGGTCATCGCCGCTTCGATCAAGGCTTGCGAGCCACCGCTTGGGAAGCTCGGCGTGAGACGTGGGGGCCGTTTGTCGGTTGGTGCGTTCGCGAGTTCTTTGCGCTGCGGTCGAACAATTCGGCTCTGTTGGCGTTGTTGGCGACGAACATCGGACTGGCGTTGATCACGAGTCTGTCGGCTCTGCAAATCCGGGCGCTGGCGTTCCGGTCGTCGCAAGAGATCGCGACGCGGTTGCGTCAATCGCTGCATCGCCAGACGTTGCGGCTGGGGCCCAGCGACCTGGAGGACGATGCCGGCGAAGTCGCCTTCGTGATGTTTACCGGCGATGTCGAACGAATTCGCGAGGGGATTCAAACGTGGTTCGAGCGTGTCGTGCGCTGGCCAGTGACGCTCGCGGGCCTATTGTTTCTGGTGCTGGTGATGCACTGGGTGCTGGCGTTGCAGTGCATCGTGCCGCTGTTGGCGTGCTGGTATCTCGTGCGTAAGGAGCGCCGCCGTTTCGAGCAATCGCGCCGTCTTCAGGAAGACAAAGTCGGTGATGAATTGCGGTTGCTGGCGGAAGGCTTGCGAAAGACTCGGCCGGTGCGCGGCTTTGGGATGGAGAACTTCGAGCACGAACGCTTCAGCCAGCATCTGGAGCGCTTCCTCAACAAGATCGCGACGCTGAAAGAAGATGAGAAGTTGTCACGCTGGCTGTGTTGGGTGTTGATGCTCATCACGCTGACGCTGGTGTTGTTCCTGATCGCCACCAAGTCCCTGAGCGATCCGGCCGAGTCCGCGTACTTGCCAGTCTCGGCCGTGTTGATTTTCGTCTCCGCGTTCCGATTGGCGTACCGCCCGCTCAACGAACTCTGGGATCTGCCACAGATTGAAGAAACGGCCGGGCAGTGGGCCGACAACATCTTGCGGTATCAGTCGCGGATTCCCGAAGTCGGCCAGGCGGTGGGTGCGAAGTTTTTGCAACCGCTCGCAAAGATGATTCAATTCGAGTCGGTCACGTACCGGCTGCCCGGCAAACAACTGTTGCTGGATCGCTTGGACCTGCGGATCCCGGCCAAGTCGATGATTGCCGTGGTCTCGCTGGACCCACTGGAAGCCCGCGCGTTGACGTACCTGCTGCCGCGGTTCATCGAACCGCAATCGGGCCGCGTGCTGATCGACAGCGAGGACTTGGCGTTCGTGACGCTCGAATCACTGCGGGCCGAGGCGATCTTCGTCGGCGGCACGGACCCCTTCTTCACCGGCACCGTCGCTGAAAATATCCGTTGCGGCGATCCGCGCTTCGCCCTGCAACACATCACCGAGGCGGCCAAGCAAGTCCACGCGCACCAGTTCATCAGCAAACTGCCGCAAGGCTACGAGACCGTCTTGGGCGAGCATGTCCAAACGCTCGATTCCGGACAAACATTTTTGCTGGGCTTGGCGCGTGCGCTGGTCCGCGATCCGGCGCTGATGATTATCGAAGAGCCCGCCGAACGGCTCGACGAAAACACGAAGTCGCTGCTCGACGACACGTACGCCCGGCTCGCGAAGGAACGGACGCTGATCTTTCTCCCGACCCGGCTTTCGACGGTGCGCAAAGCCGATCACGTCGTCTTCCTACACAAGGGCCGTGTCGAAGCGATTGGGCCGTACTCGAAACTCATCACTTCCGCGCCGCTGATGCGGCATTGGGAATACATCCACTTCAACGAATTCCGGCGCGACGACGTGTCCGAGTAGAAAGGGAACGGTGATTGGGAACGAGGTCGCGATCATTTCTCGATCAGCCGCTGGGCGCTAGCCTCGGTTTGTGTCATCTGAACCGAGGCTAGCGCCCTGCGGCTCTTAGCCCTAATCGCCCGCAGCCAATGTCCAATCACCAATCTCTTTTCAGCCCCCTGGTCGAACGAGCGATGCGTGTCGCCGCTCGCAGTCATCGTGAGCAAACTCGCAAGGCGAGCGACCTGCCGTACCTCACGCACCCGGCCAGCGTGGCGTTGCTGCTCACGAAAGCCGGCATCACCGACGACGAAATCCTGGCTGCCGCGCTGCTGCATGATGTCGTTGAAGACACCGACTGTTCGCTCGAAGCCCTGGCGGCCGAATTCCCGCCGATGGTCATCGAGTTTGTCGCCGCGCTGACCGAACGCAAACGGGATGATTCCGGCCAGAAACGTTCGTGGCAAGAGCGTAAGACCGATCATCTGGAGCACATTCGCGCCGCCTCGTGGGAGGCTCGCGCAATCACGTTGGCCGACAAGCTGCACAACCTTGGCTCGATGGTCGCCGATCTCGACAGCGGTGCCGACCTGTGGTCGCGCTTCAACGCGCCGCCCGACCGCATCCTTTGGTATCACCGCGAAATGGTCGGTGCCGCGTTTCAAGAGGATGTCCGATTGGCTGTGCTCGCTGAGGAATGCAACAAGCTGATCGAGCACTTGGCGACTAGAAGTCCGGCTTCGTAGGGCGTCTCACAGAATGAAATCTCAGTCGCGGGAGCGACTGAGCTACGTAGGCGAGTCGCTCCTGCGACTCGCATTCCGAACGGCGATCGAGCTTCATTCTGTTAGGCGCTCTTAGAAAGGCCGGACTTCGTTACGGCTGGACTGCGGGACACTTCCAGAAAACTTCAGGGTTCTCGATTCCCAACCGACGAAACCGCTCGCGAGCCGAGGCGTCCAAAGCACTGCGTTCGCTTTCAGAGTCGACCACGTGAGCCAACTCGAATTCCAGCATCGCGATGAAGTAGGGCGTGCGGTACTTCTCTCCCTTTTGGATGCCCTTGCGGAATGTGCGGCGTGCGCGCCACAGGTGCCCCTTGAGAAGGTGTCGCCTGCCGGCGCTGAGATACTTCAACGGAGTCGACATGGGGATCAGGATGCTGAAGACGTGAATGCGGAAGTGCATTCGACGCAGACGTGATCGCAGTTGGCGCTGGGTGATGCTCGCGGACGAATACCCGGATCGGCACAGTGCGTAGTAGAGGTCGGCCATCGCGCAATAGGTTGGCAGCAGGTAGATCGCCACCGGCTGAGCATTTCCAAGGATTCGCTCAATGTCGTTTGCGACGGCGAGCGCCGG
>CAMDDX010000302.1 GCA_945893075.1 Planctomyces sp. SH-PL62
GGCGATGCGCCGCTGCTCCTTCGTCTTGTCGGCCTCGAAGCCGCCGATGAAACCCGGCAGTTCGGCGTTCTCTTCGCCAGGGAAGAAGCCTCGACGAACGATCCCGTTCGGGATGTACATGATCACGAGCTTCTTGCTCGGCTTCGTCGTGACCAAGGCTTTGTCGTTCCCGACCGCCAGCGAATGCAGGAACGGCAACGCCAGCATCGCCCCGTGGGCTTTCAGAAACTTTCTGCGGGACCAGTTCATCGGAGTTCCTCGCCTACTTGGAATTGTTCATGAGTTCGAGCATCGCATCGGCCATTGCCTTGCCGATGCGGTTGAACCAGATCGCGCTTCCGTAGTAGTGGTAGGGACGGTCGCTGCCGGTGTGAGCCCACTCCGGCTCCTTCTGCCAATTGGGGAACATGGCCTCGGCGGCCTTATCCACCAACACGTCGACGGGGAACGCCTTGAGGTTGCCTTTGAACTCCGGCACTTCGTTCATCGACAGTTGGGCCTCTCGGACGGTCAACATCCCGCCGGTGGCCGGCTTCGAACCGTTCTGGCCCAGCGCGCCAATCACAAACGGCAACTTGGGGGCGTTGAGATCCTTGTGAACGTCCCTGATGAAGTGCTGCATGTTCGACGCGTATTCGTCCTGAGCGCCGAATATGTCATTGAAACCCTGAAACCAGACGAGCCCCGCCAGTTCGAGCGTCTTGCCTTCCAATTCAGGAAGCAGCTTGCCGTAGTTTTCCTGCACGTTCTTCACTTCCGCCAGCATGTTGCGGTACGAGGAACCGTAATCCTTCTTGATGTCCTCCAGTGTTGGCTGCGGCGCGTTCTTGTTGTTCTTTTCGTTGTCTTGCTTGACCCGCTTCTGAGCCTCCTCGAGTTCCTTCTGGAGCATCGCGTCAGGAAATCCTGCCGAAGGCGAACGGAAGAGTTTGTAGAGCGAGTGCCCGCCCCACGCAGCCTTGATCAAGAGGACCGGCTGATCGAAGTGGTTTCCCATTGCGGTCCCGAACTCCAACTCGACTCCGGTGCAGCCAGGAGATCCGTAGCCGACGGTGAGCGGTCCTTTGCGATCGAGGAATTTGATGAACACGTCATCGCGGACAACCCACTTGTCGTCCTTGCGGAGATGGGCGAAGAGGTCTTTGGTTTTGGCATCTGTCGCTTGGTAATCAAGCAGCGAGTTGCGAGCCTTCCCCTCCATGTTCGATTGCCCGGCGAGAATAAAAACCTTCACGGGCTTGTCGGCGGCATGCACCGGCAGGTCCGCCAAAAGGCAACCGGCTACGAGAACCGTCAAAATACGGATCATTTTAAAACCCTTTGTTGTCTACCGCTTGAGGAACAATTCTGACAGCACGAGTTGTTCGACCATCGTGCGCAGTTGAAAGTCATCCGACTTGCTCGCGGCGGCGATGGAATGAATTTGCTTGCGGTCGTCGATCGTCATGACGCGGCGCAGAGCGAATGTCGCCAGTTGTTCGATGAAGGCTTCCGCGAAAGGGTCAAGTTGGGCGGCCAGCAGCTTCTTGAACGATTCGGGACCGTCGTACTGTCGGCCGTCGGGGAAGGCTCCGCCAGCGAAGACGGGCGGGTCGTTGCCGAGGCCCCCGGCGACCTTCTCAGTCGTGCGCCAGCGGCCGATGGCGTCGTAGTTTTCGAACGCGAAGCCGAGCGGATCGATCTTGCGATGGCAGGACGAACAGATCGTGTGCGTCGCGTGCGCCTGAAGTTGATCGCGAATTGTCGCCTTGGGTTTGTTGCTCGGAGTCGGCTCGAGCGGCTCGACATTTGGCGGCGGAGGCGGCGGCGTGCGTCCGAAGATTGCTTCTGAAACCCAAACGCCGCGATGCACCGGGCGATGTCGCGTTCCATCGGATGTCAGCGATAAGACAGCCGCTTGTGTCAGGAGGCCGCCGCGATGATCGCGCTCGGTGAGCGGTACACGGCGGAGTCCCGCTTGTACGGGAAACTCCATCCCGTAGTGCATCGCCAGCCGAGCGTTGAGCACGGTCCAGTCCGATGTCAGGAACTCGCGAATCGAGGCGTTGCGGGTGAAGACCTCACTGAAGAATTGAGTCGACTCCAACACCATGCTGCGTTCGAGCCACTTGTCGTAATCCGGGTACAACTCAGGGTCCGGTGGGAACTGGCCGACTCGATGCAGTTGCAGCCATTGCTGGGGAAACGCTTCGACAAAGCGGCTCGACTTCGAGTCCGCAAGCATCCGCTGAATTTGCTGTCGCAAGACCTCTGGCTGGTGAAGTTCGCCGCGCGCTGCGTGCTCCGAGAGTTCGTCATCGGGCAGCGAACTCCAGAGAAAGTACGACAGCCGCGAGGCCAGTTCCCAATCGTTGATTCGTTCACGCTGAGCGTCGGCGGAACCGTCCACGAGGTAGTAGAAATTCCGCGACGCGAGCACTCCGGCCATTGCTGCCAGATAGGCCGAGCGCGGATTCTCGCCGGACTGACGCTCGGAGTCGAACAGCGCCACGAACCGGTCGATCTCCGCCGTCGTCGGCGGGCGTCGCCAGGCACGAGCCATGAATCGCGAGAGACACTCGCGCGCATCGCGCTGCTGCTGTTCCAGTTCTTGAGCCTCCGGCGGCGAACGAGTGCTCAATCTCGATGGGAAGAATCCTTCCCGCTTCTTGAGATCCGCTTCCAGCACGAGCGGGC
This sequence comes from Planctomyces sp. SH-PL62, assembly GCA_945893075.1. Taxonomy (GTDB): domain Bacteria; phylum Planctomycetota; class Planctomycetia; order Planctomycetales; family Planctomycetaceae; genus SXKJ01. Next base: position 2,677 of record CAMDDX010000302.1, read on the forward strand.
CTTCGCACTCGTACCAGTCAACCAGCAGTAGCGGAAAGATCGGGCGACCGTCCCCAAGGAATAGCTTGTAGCCGATCGGACTGGGGCGATAGTCCTTCACGCGGGTCAGCAGCTTCGGCGTTGCGGACGGCGTCGGGCCGTCGTCGAGCTTGCCGGGAGCTTCATTGGTTAACTGAAAGCTGCCTTGAGGCAAGAACGACTCGAACTCAATAACGGTCGGCGCGTCCTCAGCGGCGAGCACATCCTGTCCGACCTCCGCGCGTTTGAGGCTGCTGTTCCAAAGGCTCAGGCGCGGTAGTCGGCCTTTGAACGATGCCAGCCCGCTGAGTTGGACGCGGATGCGATACAGGCCGGGCGTGGGCGTCTGAATTTGACCGTGCAGCAAGCTCGGATAGATCACCCAACGCTGCGGAGCCGGAGCCGTTTGTCGATTGATCGCTGAGGTCGGCTGCTGTTCGGGAAACGCCTGCTGCAAGACGGTGTCGGCGGCTTTGACGTACCGCTCGACGTGCGATGGCGAGAGCGTGAGCAACGCCCCGATCCGGTCGAAGCCGTGCCAGCGCGGATCGTCATTCAGAGCACCGGGCATCGTTGCGTCGAAGTGGACTCCCAACAGGTCATAAACCGTTTTCGAGTACTCGTCGCGACTGAGCCGGTTGAGCGTGACTCGATCGCGACGAGCCATCCGCGCAGCCCGGCCAGCGTCGATCTGTTGGGAGATCGCTTCCGACAGTCGTTCCAGTTCGTCGGCCGAGAGCTGGGGTTCGTCTTTCGGCGGCATCTCACCCGAGTTCAGCCGGAACAGCACCTCGCTCCAGCGCTGCGCGACCAGCATGTCGGCGAAGTCGCGCGAAAGCGTGTCGAGCTGGAACTCGCCCTCCTGCCTCTTCGCATCATGACAACGCTGGCAGTACTTGCCGAAGAGCGGCAAAACGACCTTGTCGAAGTTTGTGCTTTCGTCGGCTCGGAGATGAGCCGCAGCGAACACGAATAGCAGACAGGCAATGATTCGAAGCGACTTCATTTCAAGATTTCCTCGCGAGTTCGTAGCGTGGCCGAGTCGCGGAGCGCCAGATGTAGGACGGCGGCACGCTCTACCATGGCAGCACCATCCGCTCCGCGCGGTCTTGGTCGTTGGCTGAAGTCAGTCGTTCTTCGGGCGGCATCGACACGAACTTCCAGCGTTCGGCTTTGACTCGCACGATGGCGCCAGGCGTGTATCCCGCCAACAGCTCGACGAACTTCAACTTCAGTTGCACGCCGCTGCTCCCGAGTGGTGCAGAATCCGGCCGCTTCCACTCCACCAGTTTGGCGAACTTGCGATCGGAGCGGTGAGCCCACGTGCGGCGTGTCTTGTGCGAAACCGCGACGGCAATCCGCTCTTCGCGGTCCTGCGACAGATCGTCGAGAATCTCCTGATCGACATCGAACAGCGTCAGTGTGACGATGCCGCCGCCGTAGTCGAAGTGCTCGATGTGATCGATCCAACCGGCGGTCCATCGCTCGCGCTCATATTGCACATGCTGCTGCCGTTGCCGTTCCGTCGCGAAGTCGCGGCTGGCGTCGTCGATCCAAATGCGTCCCACGCGGAACTCGTCCTGCCCCCAGCCCTGTGCCCATGCGAGATTGAGCTGGACCGTCATGCCCGGCTGAATTGCGGAGACCTCGACGAGCTGCCGGCCGCTCCAGACTTCCGAGCGCCGATCAATGTCGAAGGTGAAAGGCGTGTTGATGCCAGTTTTCACGAGCTTCCCGGCCACATCCCCGCCCGGCAGGATGGCTCCTGGTTTCGTCGGTGCGGCTGTGGCGGAAGCGGCTGCCTCTGAGATTGCGAACGGTTCGAGTTTGATCTTCTCTTTCGCGACATCGATCGACACAACTTTCCACGCCTGACCGCGACGCTGATAGAAACTGAAGTCGTCTTCCATCAGCAGCGCGTGGTTCTCCGGGATAGCGAACTGCTTCTTGTCGTCGGGCAGGGCGGGAATCGTCGCTTCTTCGCCGGGAGTCGGCACGACGAAGTAACCATGCACATGCGTCCCCAGCGGGATATCGCGCAGCTCGGCGCGAGCCCCGTTGTGCCAGACTGGAGCGTAAGGCAGCAGCGTGAACCAGTGCGGTGGGCCGGTGTAGTATCGGCCTTCATCTCCATCCAGCCGAATGCCGCCGCGGCGATTCACGGCGTCGATGTAGACCAGTTCACCGGAGATGTAGTGGGCCTTGTCAGCCTCGACAAACCGCGGCGCTGCTTGATCCTCGGCTGACGCGATCGACTCAGAGACGCCGATCGCCAGGACCGCGAAGATAAATGGAAGTATCCGCATCACAGAACCTCCGACGCGGTATCATTGCTGTCCGCGAATTTCTCTGTGGGCACATCCATCTTCTGCGCCATCGTCAGCAATAGATTGCTGAGGTGAGCCTTGCTGTTGACGGCACTGTGGTAGATGCCTGGGTGTTGGTCGTAGCCCTGAAAGTTCTTGGTCAGGTTGTAATCGACGTGCTGGCCATGCTTGAATCCGAGCGCCGTGCCACCGGCCAGAACAATCGGCAGACTGGCGTTTCCGTGACTGTGGCCATAAGCCATTCCGCTGCCGTACAGGGCCATCGTCGTTTCGATCAGCGGTCCATCCGCATCCTTCACCTCCCGCAATCGGTCGAGGAAATAGCCAAACTGCTGGAGATTGAACGTGTCGCTGGACATCAGGTCGGCGAGCAGTTTGGGGTTGCCATTGTGATGCGACAGAGAATGTCGATCCTGTTTGACGCCGATTTCCGGAACAGCGGGTCCGGTCCCTTCGTTTCCGGTGCTGAACGTGGCGACACGCGTGAGATCGGTTTGAAACGCCAAGACAAGAATGTCATACATCGTCCGCAGGTATTCTCCCAACTGTTCCAGTGCGACATCGCGATTGAGTTGCGATGCCACACCTGGATCGACTGCCGGTCGTGGTACATCGAGCCATTTGTCAGCGCGCTGCGTACGAATTTCGACTTCGCGGACCGAAGCCAAGTATTGCTCCAATCGCCCCTTATCCGCTGACCCCAGTTGGCGATCGAGGGTCGCGGCCTCGTCAATGACAGCATCCAGAATGCTGCCGCGTTGCTGCAGTCCGCGCCGCTGATTCGCCACACCACCCCTGGGTTCTTCGAACAGTTCCCGGAAGACAACGCCAGGGCTTCCCTGTGCGGGGAGTTGAATCCCATCGGCATTATACGACAGTGAATGCCCCTGGTTACTCAGCTCGATCGACGAGAATCGCGTTTGCGGCGCGGTCACGGTCGCCATGAGTTGATCGACCGAGATCGTGTTGCGTTCCGATTGCCCGATCTTGCCGCCGGTCAGCCAAATTGTCGAGCAGTTGTGATGGTGGCCCAGCCCATGCGGATGATACATGCCGCTGAACGGCGTGATGATGTCGCGGTGCTTGGCAAGTGCCTGCAAGGGCTTGGACATCTGATAATCCTTGCCTGCCGTGGCCATCTGGTATTCCTGCGTGTTGACGCCGTTAGGCAGGTAGATGAAGACGCTGCGTTTAGGCCGCACGGCTTTGTCGGCGGCGAGCAGCGGGCGCATGCAGTCGAGCAGCGGCAGGGCCAGCGAGACGCCGAGTCCACGCAGGAGATGACGACGGCTGAGGAGCCAGTTTTGGGAGAGGATATTTGCCATGATGCTTTTCCGTTTCCTTGATGGTGTGATTGGTGTCGCCTGGATTTGTTCTGTTTTAATGCAAACGTTCTTCGGGTGGCAGTTTGATATTCGGCCAGTCGTGACAGCGGAGTCGGACGATTCGACCAGGGCGAAAACCATCGAGCAGTGCGTCGGTTTTCCAGCGAATCTGAATTCCGCTGCTGCCCAGTGCTGGATTGGCGCCTTCCTTCAACTCAACGATTAAGCCGAATTGGTGGTCGTGGTCCTGCCAGAAGGTTCGCAGAGTCGGCTCCGCAACCGCGACGGCGTTGCCATCCGCCCGCTTCTGCTTCACTTCGTCGTACAGCGACGGATCCATTCCGCCGAAGAGCGTGATGGTCACGATGCCGTTGCTGCCGTCGAGGTGTTCGACGTGGTCCACCCAACCGGCCAGCCAGCGATGTTTCTGGAAACGGACGTGAGTCCGCCGTTGACGTTCGGTTGCTGCCTTTCGACTCACCTCGTCGATCCAGACGTCACACACCCGGAACTGCCGGGTGCGCCACTCCGGGGACCACGTAAGATTCACTTGGACGACCTGATCTGCGGCGATCGCTTCCCAATCAAGCAACTCGCGTTCCTTCCAGACACGCTTGGCGTCGTCGATCCAGAAGCTATGTTCCTTTTCGAATTCAACGCCTTCCGTTTTCCCACTGGCGGCGACTTTCAAACGGCCATCACCGCGATCGAGGTCCACGACTCTCCATTCCCAGCCACGTCGCTGGAAGAAACTAAAGTCGTCTTCGAGCAGGATCGCATGATTGTATTTCGAGCCATATTGTGGCGGCCCCTTCGTCGGCGGAATCGTGGCTTCTTCACCCTTGGGCGGCAGATAGAACGAGCCATGTAGATGCGTCCCGAGCGGGATGTCGCGCAATTCAGCCGGGGCACCGTGGTAGTAGATCATGCCATAAGGCAGCATGGCGAAGTCGTGCGGCTGAGCCTTGTCGTAACGGTCGTCGTTGAAGTCGCCGTCCAGCCGTAATCCGCCCCGGCGATTGATCGCATCCGTAGTCACCAGTTCGCCCGCGAGGTAGTTTCCAGGCTTCGCGGGGAACTTGCCTGGCTGCAGGATTTCGTCGTTCTCAGGCAGCGGTTCCGTCGCCTGAGCAGATGAGTTGGACAAAATCACACCACCAGCTACCACAGCCGCCAGCAGACTTATCGCTGTGCGGCGGTCGATCTCGTCTGTTGGCTGGTGGTCGATCATGGTGTTCTCTATCGTTTCTGGAAGAGGTCTGAAAGGACCAGGTTTTCAAGGATGGAACGCAGGCGATACTGATCCGGCTTGCTTTGGGAAGCGATCGCCTTGATCGCCGCCTTGTCGTCCACGGTCATCACCCGCCGCAACGCATACGTGGCCAGTTGTTCGACGAACGCTTCCGCGAACCGGTCGACATCCGCGACCAGCAATTGTTTGAACTCGTCCGGCGTTTGAAATGTCTTGCCATTGGGCAACATTCCGCTCGCGTCGACGACCGCGTCATTGCCGGTGCCGCTTGCGACTCGCTCATGCATCCGCCAGCCGCCAATGGCGTCGTAGTTCTCGAACGCGAAGCCGAGCGGGTCGATCTTGGCGTGACACGAGGCGCAAGTGGTGTGCGTTGCGTGAGCTTGAAGCTGATCGCGAATCGTCGCCTTCGGCTTGTCGCTGGGCGTCGGTTCCAGTGGCTCGACGTTTGGCGGCGGTGGAGGGGGCGTGCGACCGAAGATCGCTTCCGAAACCCAAACACCCCGATGCACGGGGCGATGTCGCGTTCCGTCTGATGTCAGCGACAAAATCGCTGCTTGCGTGAGCAGCCCTCCGCGGTGATTCTCGGGACGCAACGTGACTTTCTGAAAGCCGGAACTGCTGAGCTGTGGGAGTTCATAGAAACTCGCCAAACGCGGATTGACCATCGTCCAGTCGGACTTCAAGAAGTCTCCCAGCGGCAAATTGTTCGCGAACACTTCGGCAAAGTATGCCTGCGTTTCGAGCACCATGCTCTTTTCCAGCCACTTGTCGTAGTCTGGATAAAGGCCGGGATCGGGCGGAAACATGCCCACACGGTGCAATTGCAGCCACTGTAGGGGAAACGATTCAATGAAACGCGCGATCCTGGGATCGGCCGTCATGCGTTTCAGTTGAGCTTTCAAGACTTCGGGTTGCTTCAGCGTCCCCGACTTGGCCGCCGCGAACAGGTCATCGTCCGGCATCGAACTCCACAGGAAATACGACAACCGCGAGGCGAGTTCCCAGTCATTCACCGTATCGCGAGGCTTCGTCGGATCTCCTTCTTCGATGTAGTCCGACATTTCCCAGATGGGCTGAGCCGGGAAACGCTCCAGGCTGGCAATGCCTCACAGTTAACAATCGCGGCCCCCCCCCGTGTCTAGCGCGTGGCAAATTTTTGTCGTTTTTCCTACGCCGGTCCCGCTTGAGCGCGGTCGAAAACCTGAAAACGGGGCGCACGGGAGCGTTTTTCAGCATGATTCTCTCGATCGGCGCAGACCGGCTCCGTCAGGAACCCCTTTTTCCACGCTTTGATCCACTCCCGCGTCACGTCACGTGACCAGCGGCGGCGGAATCGCCAGCCGCGCGATGCGTTCGAGGATCGCGGCAAACAAGTTCCGCGTCACCGCCACCTCGGCCAGTTGAAAGAACACGTACTTCGAGTGCCGTGTCACCTTCGCTCCGATCTTGATCAGCTTCTCCCGCAGCGTCGTCAGCGACCAATGCCGCACCGGCTTGGGCAGGGCCAATCGCCGCAGGAAGTTGCCCAGGTTGTAGGCCAACGCGAACAACTGCAAACGAGTT
>CAMDDX010000303.1 GCA_945893075.1 Planctomyces sp. SH-PL62
GTGGCTTCTTCATCCACATCACACTTTTCCATTCGATCAATCGCTTTGCCAGCAGCATGGTGCTCTTTCTGTTTCGCGATGTATTCCAAAACCCAAGGCAGATTGTTCTTTCCAAAACTGACTACTCCATAGCCGCGCTGCCACTCCAATGTTCCTTTCCCTTGTTTCTTGTTGGTGTCGAATGAACTACCGCCTTTTAGGTCCTTAACCAAGTCGCTGATGCAAACCTGTGGCTCAATGTTGATGGCGATGTGAATGTGAGTTGCGGTGCCATTGATGCCGTGTAGCCAAACTCCGTTCGTTCGATGAATTCTGTCGGTGATGATTTGGTGGACAATGGGTTCGAGTTCTGGGGTCAGCGTCGCCTTGTCATCCTTCACATGCCAGTTGAGATGCAAATAAATCTCGTGGTAGACATGGCTGGACATGGCTGTGTTCTTTGAAAGTGGATTGAGTGTTTGATGTCAAAAACATGAAGTCTCAAGACCCGCCACCAAGCCGGCTAAAGCCGGCTGACATGGTTCTGTTGCCCCGCTTCCCACCAGCTAAAGCTGGTGGCAAATGGGGAGTCGGCTGAAGCCGACTAATCCGGAATGCCCGGAACGCCTTCCTTCGATCCGGATTCTGCTGATTCGTCAATCCTTTTCTGACTTCTGATCGCTGACCTCTGACTTCTGCGGCTCTGGCTTCTCTTCCTTTGGTTCTTGGCTCTTGGTTCTTGGTTCTTCCGTCACTTCCTCCAACCCGCTCACGACCGTCGCTTCCTGGCCGATCAATTCCTCCAGCCGGCGGATCAACTCGCGAGCTTCTTCCTTGTCCGTCTTCGGGCGTCGCAGCTTCTGAGCTTGCAGGCGATCAAACCGCCGCAATTGCGCGAGCAGTTGGGGATTGGGATTCTTTCTGATGAACTCATTCGCGCGGTCGCGAGCTTCGATCAGAAACTTCAAGGCGTCGCGCATTTGCAGCGTCGCGTTCTCCCACTTGCCAACCGACAGCGAATCGACCGCCGCCAGCATCGACGTCTCCGCCTGAAAGAACAGCTCGACATCATCGACTCCGCGAAGTGCCAATCCCTCGGCCGTCTCGCGCGTGTTCTTGGCCAGCTCGGTCTCGAACGTCATCAGTTGGTCGAGCATTGTGGCATCCGGCTTCCGTCCGGCGACCGCTTGCTTTTCGATCTGCATCGTGCGGTTGAGTCCGAATCGCTGCCGCTGAATCAGTTCTTCCAAAGACTTGAAACCTTGCCCCATCTGCCCCGGCATCGGATCGGGATCGACGACTCGGTACGTTCGCTTGAACGGGCGAATGTCGATGAATCGCATGTCGGTCTCGGTCCGCTGCGGCTTGTCCGGCCGGTTGTCTTCGGCGAATGCGAAGTACATCACGCTGTCCTTCTGAGTCAGCTCAAAGACCTCCAACGGCAGCACTTTCTCGAGCGCCGCCTGCGTCGTCGGCGAGACCTTACCGGTCTGAGCCACTTCATCCGCCGCCGCGACGACGGTCTCGAAGTCCTGAGCGATCAGCGGGACTTCCTGCTCGTTGTTGATCTGAAAGACGACTCCCGCCTTCGACATCCCGTAGTCGTCGCGCACGCGAATGCGCATCAGCAACTCAGCCAGCGTGTGAACTTCGACCGTATCCTCCGGCGACTCGAACGTCACCTGCGGTGGCTGATCCTCGCGCACCCGAATGCGATACTTGTTCGCCGGCAGCAACGTCCCGTCTTCAGCTTCGGCGACGATGCTGTAGTTGCGGTCGTCGTTGAGCGTGAGTTCGGCAACGTGGGGCACGTTTTCAACGTGCCCGGCTGTCGTGTGTGTTTGGTCGGCGCTACCCGATTGAGTCGCCTGTCCGGGCACGTTGGAAACGTGCCCCACGTTCAGCGGCACGACCTCCGGCTCGTTCTGGTCCTCGTCATCGCGCGGCTGCTTGCGAGGCGCAAAGACCAGCGACGCCGACTTCACCGGCTTATCGAACTGAATCGAGAATTTGGCGACTGTCCCCTGCAGCACAGACAAGTTCGCATCGAGCGACGTGCTCATCGGCTGCCCCGTGTACGACGGCGGAGTCAGGTCGATCTTCACCTCCTCAATCCGCAACGGTCGCCGAATGCTGACTTGATAAACCGGACTCGCCAACTCGCCGGCCGTGACGCGGTATTCAACCGGCTTCGTCAGCCGATCCAACTTGGCAATAAACGCGACGTGCGGCCGGGTCGGCGCGACGGGGTCGGGAGTCTTTTTCGTGGCGGCCATCGGGCTTTCGACAGCAACGTTGTCTGAACGGCCGCCACGAAAAAGACTCCCGACCCCTTCACTCGCCACCAGCTTCCGCTCCGTCCATTCCGCATCCGCATCACCGGCCGGGCGGGTGAACAGCGTCACTTCGCGATTCGTGCGACCGATCAGCGCCACGTCGATCGTCATTCCCATTCCTTCGTCAACCGTCTGATCTCCCGGCCGCACATCAAGCTGCCGATACGGAGTCTCCTGCAACACCGCTCGCGACGTCGCATTCAGCCACTCCCAATCCACGCTCGACGCCCCCGCCAGCAGCACGAACGCCGCGCCAAATCCGCACGCGATCAACGCCAGCTTCTTCACCGGCACGACATCTTCAATGGTCAGCGGCAATGCGCGCTGATGAGTCTGCTCGGCCAACGCCGTGACCAGCGTCGTCGCGACACCTTCGGATCGCACCTGCTCAGCCTGCATCGCTCCGAATTGCACCGTCGTCCGCACCGACTGACCAAGCTGAGGAAACGCCGCCTCAATCTCCGCCGCCGTCGTCGGCTGACTCCACCGCCGCACCGTCCGCCAGAACGAATTGATCGCAAACAACGCGACCACTCCGAGCGTCGCCACCAGCGAGACCACGCGCACCGAGCGATCCAACTCCCACGAGTAATCCGCGATCGCCAGCCCACCCAGCCCCAGCAACGCCAGCAACAATGAGCCGACCGCCACCTGCCCCAGCTCAACCCGCCGCTTGCGAGCCCAGACAGAACGAAAACGATTGAGGAACGCCGTGTCGCGATTCAATGTGTGACTCATGATTCTGTCTTCCTAAATCCGAAATCCAAATCTCGAAATCCGAAACAAATCCGAATACCAAAATCCCAAAGGTTCCTCGATCGCGTCACTTCTTTTCATCGTTTCCCATTCGGATTTCGGATTTCGACATTCGGATTTCCGCCGCTAGGCGGTTGTCCGATTTCCCACGAACCCTTCCAACAACATCACTCCCAGCAACACACAGCCGACCCAATGCCACAGTTCGTCCTGTTGCAATTCCACATTGCCGAGCACTGCGGACTGTGAGCCCATCGCGCCCTCTTCCTCGACGAACTTCACAGCGAAGCGATCCTCGAACTCCTGCCGCGAACAACGATCCGTATCCGATTCGCGCGGGCTGGTGTTGATGATCTCGGCAAAGCGCTCGAACTGATCGACGCCGGGAAGAAGAGGGTCAGAGGTCAGAGCGGCAGCGGTCAGAAGAATGCTGCTCTGACTTCTGACCTCTGACTTTTGACTCCTGACCTCTGACTTCTGACCTCTGACTTCTGACCTCTCTCGGCGTCCACCAGCCGCGTGCGCACTCGGCCACCCGTCGTCAGGCCGACTTCGTAGCCGAGCAACTGATGCACGGTCGGAAGGAACAACCGGCTGCGACACCAATCGCTCCAGTCGCGTCCGCAGGAAGTCGTGACCCACAACGTCGTCCCTTCGCCGACGCGACGTTCGAGCACCGCCGCATCGCCGGTGCTGAACTGGGCCAACACCGTCGCATCAGCAGACGGAGTCAGCTTCGTGTACGCGGCAAAGATCAGCCGTCGCAGATCGCCATGTTGCGGATCGCTCAGCGGTTCAAAGATCGGATGCGCTTCGTCCCACTGATTCAGTCGCCAAGGCAAATCGCTCGTGACTTTCGTGTCGCCGATCTCGCCGACGGTCAGCCCCGCTTCGGTCAACGTCGAAGAACTCTTTGCTGTCACGCGATCGCCGGTGAAAACCAACAGCCCGCCGCCGCTGCGGACGAACGACGCCAGTTGCTCCGCATCCGGCTTCGAGACATCCGCCACGTTCGCCAGCACGACCGCGTCGAATTCCGAGAACTTCGGCAGGCTCGTGTCGGCTGCGTAAGTCACCAGCGTCGGAGCGAACGGGCTTTCGGAATACGAATCGCCCGCCTCCGCCAATCGCAGCGCGGCGTTGAGAAAATAGGTCTCGCTGGTGATCGCCGCACCGTTCGACTCGCCGCCGATGATGAGCACTCGATACGCCGGCGTCGCCGAGATCGCGAAGAACCGCTGATTGTCGAACGGCAGGTCGTCGTCGTACTCCACCGACACGCGACCTTGCCACAACCCCTCGCCCAGCGCGGGCAATTCAAAGTCGAGCGCGACCGTCGCACCAGGTTCCAGCTTCACACGCTCGCGCTTCGTGATTCGCTCGGCAAGCTTCGCGAATTCCGTCCGCATTGTCGTCTTTCGCTCCGCGAAAGAACGCTCTTTCGCGGACCGAAAGGCGACAGAATCCACTCTTCCTACCTCCAGCACGATCGCCACTTCCTCCAACGCGAACGCCCCGCCGTGCAACACCGACGCGCGGATCGTCGGCGTCTCGCCGGGACGCACCCACAGCCGCGGCGTGCGGACTTCGGTGACGGCGACGTTGTTGACCACCGGCCGGCCGAGATCGTGCAGATGCGACCGCACTTCGGCCGGCAACGATTCGACCTCAGTCCAGTCAAGTCCCGATCGCTGCAAGTCGGTGAAGAGATGCAGTTGCTTCACCCCCGCCGGAGCCTTCACGCAGATGTCTCGCGCCCAGGCAAAGACCGCACCGAAGTTGGTCGCTCCGAAGGTCGCGGCCGGAGCTTGCAACTTCGCCAGCACCGCGTCGCTCTTCGCGCCGTCTCCGGCTTTCGAGTCGGTCAGCGGATGCACGTTGTGATCGAAGAACGCGACCTCGAACCGAGTCTTCTCTCCTGCCGATTCAATCAGCTTCTTGGCTTCCGACACCGCTTGGTCGATCAGCCGGCCATTCTCTCCCTTGAGCTGCATCGTCGCCGACTGGTCGATCAAGATGACCAACAATTCTTTGTCGCTTCCGGTCACCGCTGCCGTGAGAAACGGTCTCGCGAACAACGCCACCAGCAGTGCGACGAACGCCATCCGCAGCGCCAGCAACAGCCACTGCATCACTTTTCGACGCCGAGCATTCTCTTCCAACACGAGTCGCAAAAAGCGGATCGTCCCCAACTCCACCCGCTTCGTCTTCAGACGAAAGAACAAGTGAATCAGCACCGGCACCGCGAGCGCGGCCAGTCCAGCAAGAAACGATGTTTGAAGAAAGTTGGGCATGAGCGGCTATCGAGTCGGATGGAAGTTACACCAATTGTCGAACACGTTGCCTCGGCCAGCCGTATGCGGGATCTCGGAGACAACCCGGTCATTCAGCTTCACGCTGACTCCCTCGGCCGTCATTCCCGCGATCCCAAATCGCCAGCTTCCCTGCGGCGGCAGATCGAGCAGCAGCAGGACATCCGGATTCGTTCCCGTCCCGGTGAATCCAAAGACTGCTCCGTCGAGAACGTCCGGAGTTTCGTCGTAGCGAAACAGAGGCCGAGACAAGAGCCGCATCTGGAGCCGATCCGTGCCAGCAGCGTCTCTCAGTAACTCCACCGAGAAGCGTCGCGCGATCTCGCGCATCTGAACCAGTCGTGCGAGGCGAGTCGTCGCCGGATCGTCGGCCAGCATTTGCCATTTCACTCCCGGCTGCTTTGCTTGAAACGATTTTGCGTTTGTCCACTCGGCATCGACCAACTCCGACGACAACGACGCGAAGCAATACAACCAGGGAATCGGAAATCGCCCGGTTTGATACCGCTCCACCTTCATCGCGGCGACGGGGCGGCCTCGATCCGTCCACAGCCAGACCCCGGCATCTTCGATCTGCCGCAGTTCGTCCGAGTATCGGAAGACCGGCTTCGCGACGAGCTGTGCCTTTCGTCCCGCCGCTTTCGACAGTGTGACCTGCGTCGTCTCGACTCGCTGTTGCAAAACTTTCAACGACGCTTCACTCGCCGGAGCCTCCGCCTTCGAAGGCTCGACCGGCGTTTGGCCGAGGCAAAGCATCGTGAGGAGAATCGGGATCGCTGACATCGGTCGTTTCTTTCAATTTGCAGATTTCAATTTTGAGATTTGAGATTTGAGGTTCGTTTGGAATTTGGTTCTTCGGATTTGGTCCTTCCGCTTGCCGGTCAAACTTTCGTCCGGTGTACCAGGTAATCGAGCAACGCCTTGTCGAGCGGATCGTCGGTCGTCATTTCGACACGGTCGACGCCCCGATTCAAACACGCTCGACCCAGTTCGGCCCGCCATGCGTCGATGGCCACCAGGTACTTCTCGCGAACCCCTTCGGCGTGCGTCGTGATCTCCTCGCGCGTTTCCATGTCGCTGAAGCAGATGTTGCCGTCGAGCGGCAAGTGGCGCTCCCACGGATCCCAAATCTGAAACGCGAGCACCTCGTGCTGCCGATACCGCAACTGATCCAGCCCGCGCGTGATCGCCGGCAGGTCATCGAAGAAGTCGCTGATGAGCACCACCATCCCGCGATGCCGGCACAGTTCGGCCGCTTGATGCAGTGCTCGCGAAGCATCGGACTTCGGCCGAGCCTTTGTGTTCGCGATCGCCGCCAGGATTTCATCCAACTGATGCGGCTTGGCTCGCGGATCAAGGTGCGCGACGACCTCATCGGCAAACAACGTGATCCCGACCGCGTCATGCTGTTTGAGCGCCAGATGCGCCAACGCCGCCGCCAGCGTCGTCGCATAAGACAGCTTGCTGCGTCCGGTGTTCGCGCACTCCATCGAGCCGCTGATGTCGACCAACAGATGCAGATTCATGTTGGTCTCGGCATCGAACTCCTTCACATACAGCCGCTTCGTCCGAGCATACAGCTTCCAATTCACATGCCGCAGGTCGTCTCCCTGCGCATACTCGCGATGCGACGCGAACTCGACGCTGAATCCGACGAACGGACTGCGATGCAAACCGTGCATAAACCCTTCGACGATCCCGCGTGCCCGCAGTTCGAGGTTGTCGAGGCGGCTGAAGAACGCAGGATCTACGAGTTGCTGTGCGACCAGTTGCATCGTGTCACCTTGGAGTGCTGCGGCTCGACGCAGCCCTCCATTCATTTGGAATAGAGACGTGGATTGTCCAGCAAGCGACGATCTATCCAGCGATCTCCTTCGTGGCGTTTCTTGACGTCTGGAAGTCGTCATTCCATTGGAATGGAGGGCTGCGTCGAGCCGCAGCACTCCAGGGAGTCTCACTTCATCTCTGTCGGCACGGCCTCTAACAACCGGTTGACCAGCACGTCGGCATCCACGTTGTCCGCTCGCGCGTGGAAGTTGAGCACCAAGCGATGACGCAGCACCGGATGCGCGACCGCTTTGACGTCCTCGAAATCGACGTGGTACTTGCCAGCCAAAATCGCTCGCGCCTTCGAGCCGAGGATCAGAAACTGTGACGCGCGCGGACTGGCTCCATAGGAAATGTATTTGTGGATGGCGTCGAGCGACTTCGCGCCGGTGTCCTTGCCCGCCAACGAGGGCCGAGTCGCGGCAACCAGCCGCGCGGCGTAGCGGACCACGCTGTCGGCGACCGGGACACCGCGAACGAGTTCTTGCAGTCGCAGGACTTCTTCGGCGGCCAGAACCGCTTCGGCGTGACCGGTCATGTTGCTGGTCGTCCCTTTGATGATCAGCACCTCTTCGTCCACCGACGGGTACTTGATCTTCAAGTTGAACATGAAGCGGTCGAGCTGAGCCTCCGGCAGCGGGTAGGTTCCCTCCATCTCAATCGGGTTCTGCGTCGCCACGACAAAGAACGGCGGCTTGAGTTTGTACGTCTCGCGCCCAACGGAGATCTCGGCCTCCTGCATCGCTTGCAAGAGCGCGGCCTGAGTCTTCGGCGGCGTGCGGTTGATTTCGTCCGCCAACAAAAAATTGGTGAAGACCGGCCCCGGCAGGAACGAGACCTTGTGCTTGCCGGTCGCGTGATCCTCTTCCATGACATCGGTGCCGGTGATGTCAGCCGGCATCAGGTCAGGCGTGAATTGAATCCGGCGGAACTCCATTTCAAGAGTTCGCGCCAGCGTCCGAGCCATCAATGTCTTGCCCAACCCCGGCACGCCGTGCAGCAGGATGTGGCCCTTGCACAGCATCCCGATCAGCAGCGAGTCGATGATCTCGTCCTGGCCGACGACAATCTTGGCCAGTTCTTTTTTGATTTTGGTTCGTGCTTCCCGCAGTCTCGCGACAGCGGCGGCATCGTCATTCGTGGGCGCGTTCGACATCGTTGAAGTCCGTCAGGGTTGAAGGGAATGAGAACCAAAGTCAGGAACACTAATCTCCGCTAATCAACGCTAATCCGGTCAGAGGTGTTGCGAACTAGACAGTAGCCACGCTCGCCAAGAGCGTGGGGAATCTCACAAACAAACCCACGCTCTTGGCGAGCGTGGCTACATTTCGTCATTGCTCCATTAGCGAAGATTAGCGCCGATTAGTGTTCCAAACTGTCTTCTGTCTTGGCTCGCGCCGCATTCGGGCTTGGACCATTCGTGCTTGTTTCGGATTTCGGTTTTCGAGTTTCGGATTTCGCCGTCACGGCCGCTTCCGCTTCTTTCGGATCGATCAACTCATCGCGGTCGGCGTCGAGTTGTTCAAAGGCGTCGCGTGGGCCGAGGAATTCGCGCCAGGTGATGTCGCCGTCGTTGTTGCGGTCCCAGCGTTGGAACCAGATGGGGCCGACGAGACGCGGCTTGATGGTTTCGACCGGGGCTTGCGGCATTCGCGGATTTGCCGGGCGTTCTGGATTTCCGAACGGATTGAAGATGCCGCGCACGAACTCGATGCGATACCGCCGAGCCGGTTCAAATTCGCCCAGCCCCGGTTTGTCGTCACGGCCAGCGCGTATCAAAGTTGTTGACCTGTGAGGACTTCCGCGAGGAAGTCGTCGTTCCAGCCGGCGATTTGCATCTTGCCTCGCAGACTTTCTTTGAGCGGATGATGCTTGAGTCGCGTGATGGCAAAGCGTCGTAGCCAA
>CAMDDX010000304.1 GCA_945893075.1 Planctomyces sp. SH-PL62
GAAACGCTCCGGTGCCCGCTGGAATCTCCGCAACGCCGAATCCGTCTCCGCCCTGACCAACCTCCGCGATAGCAATCAATGGCAACTCTATTGGTCAACTTGCGACACCACTAAAACTTAACACCGCCAAAATCTCTGGGCACACCCTCTGGCCGCAGCCAGCCGGCGATCCGTTCCAGCAGCTTCGCGTAGTTCCGCATGTGCTCGAACATCTCGACCGAGACGACCCGATCGAAGTGGGGCACGTTTTCAACGTGCCCGGAATTGTTTGGCGATCCTTGGCCGGGCACGTTGGAAACGTGCCCCACGTCGAAGTCATTCATGTCCGCCGTGATGACGCGCAGATTGCTCAACCCACGAGCGGCCGCCGCCGCTTCGATGAAGCCCCGCTGCGGCGCGGAGTTCGACACGGCTGTGATGCGGCTGCGCGGATATCGCTCGGCCATCCACAGCGACAGCGACCCCCAGCCGCAGCCGAGTTCCAGGATGTCTTGGCCGTCGGCGAGTTGCGCCCGCTCACAAGTGGTCGCCAGCGCGGCGTCTTCAGCCTCGGCCAGCGAGGATGTCTCTTCCGGGAAGAAACAACTGCTGTATTTTCGGCGCGGGCCAAGCACCGCCGCGAAGAACTCCGGCGGCAGTTCGTAGTGCTGTTCGTTGGCTTTGGCGGGAACGGGAGCGACCGGCCCGGCGACCATCGACGCGACGAACGCTTGCAACGCCCGTTCGTTGGCGATGTCGTTGCCGCGATCCGAGTCTCGCAAACGTTGCTCGCACAAGCGTCTAATCGCCGAGCGTGTGAGGGCGTCAGGAATCAGGCCACGCTCGACAGCGTCGAGGCTCAGGGACAACAAGCTCATGCGGAGGCTTTCACGGAAGGGAAGGTGTGCAAAAAATGAACTGGGTGTCACCGGCGCTCCAGTCTTGGCCCCAACGGGGACTGACTCGAAAGCCCAGGGCAACGCCCTGGGTTGAGACACCAACAAACAGGCATTTAGCCCCAACGGGGCGTAACTCGTATGACGCGCGTGTTTCGCCCCTTCAGGGCTGAAGAATCTCTCTCGTATGGCCAACCCAGGGCGTTGCCCTGGGCTTTCGAGTCATGCCCCCTTGGGGCTGAAAACCAGAAGGCCGGTTCATCAACATCTGAAATTCGCACAACCGCCCCCACGCTATTGGGCAGCTCGCTGCCCAATCGAAATCGGATCGCGGCGGCAGAGCGGTTTGTCGAATTGAATCTGCACCACGCCGGTGTACCGCTCGTCGAAGGACGCTTCGCAGTAGCAGAGGTAGTAATCCCACAGACGAATGAAGCGGTCGGGATATCCGAGTGCTCGCACCTCATCGAGACGTTCGTGGAAGCGGCGTCGCCAATGGCGGAGCGTCTCGGCGTAATGCGTGCCGAAGTCCTCGGCGTGGACGAACCGCAGGTCGGTCGCGCGCGTGATCGACTCGAAGATCGAACCCATCGACGGCAGGCAACCGCCGGGGAAGACGTAGCGCTGAATGAAATCGACCGACTTCAAATACTGAGCGTAACGCTGGTCCGGCATCAGAATCCCTTGCAGCACGAACGAGCCTTCCGGCTTGAGCAGTTCGCTGCACTTCCGGAAGTACGTGTCGAAGTAGCGATACCCGACCGCTTCGATCATCTCGACCGAGACCAGCTTGTCGTATTGCCCGGTGAGATCGCGATAGTCTTGCAACAACAACGTGACGCGATCAGACAGGCCGGCGTCGGCGATGCGTTGTTGGGCGACCTCGAACTGCTGTTGCGAGATCGTCGTCGTGGTGACTCGGCAGCCGTACTTCTGAGCGGCGTGCAGGGCGAGTCCGCCCCAGCCGGTGCCGATCTCCAACAAGTGATCGCTCGGCTTGAGGTCCAGCTTGCGGCAGAGCCGGTCGATTTTCTCGACCGAGGCATCGTGCAGCGTGCTGGTCGGCGTCAGAAAGATGCCGCTGGAATACGCCAGCGTGTCATCCAGCCAGAGCTTGAAGAAATCGTTGCCCAGATCGTAATGCGCGTGAATGTTTCGCCGGCTTCCCTCGCGGCTGTTGGCGTGCCACCAGTGATACGCCCGATTGACCAGCGTAAAGACACGCGACAGGCCGCGATCCATCCGGTCGAACGTGTCGAGGTTCCGCAACAGAATCCGAAACAACACGGTCAAGTCGTCGCAGTCCCACTCGCCGCGCAGATACGACTCGGCAACCGAGAGGCTGCCCCCCAAGACCGCGTGCCGAAAGAAACTCCCGGCGCGAACGTTGAGCGTCGCCTGCAAATCGGAGGCATGACCGAGCGTGGTTTCGCCGACGTCATCGCTGAGCGTCAGCAGGCCGCCGCGCAGGCCCTTGAGTTGGTTGGTCAGCACTCGCCGGGCGAGGCCATTCACGAAACCAAACGACGAGGGAGACGATCGCTCGGCAGCGAGGGTGACACTCATCTGAAAGGACTCCATTCTTCAAGTTTTGGGTAGCCGCACTCGCCAGAGTGCGGGCGGCCCGCGTTCTGGCGAACGCGGCTACCAAGGTCTGGACTAAGTTGTCGTTTTCGGATGCGGCACGAACGCGACCCCTTTTCGCCAGAGCCGCAGAGCCTGCCAGTAAATTCCAGCGAATACTTGAACGGTCAGCAGCGGATATCGCAACAGTACGCGGACTCGCTGCCAGCCGGTCAGCGGAATTCGACGAACGGCCAGCGTCGCATCGAACAGTTTTCCGTCGGCGGTGTGATTCTCGATGTGGATTGCCAGCCGCTCGCCCGGTTCGCTCAGTTGCCAGCGATAGGACATGTCCATCGCCATGAACGGCGAGACGTGAAACGCTTTTTCCATGGAGCACGTTTTTAACGTGCTCGAATCCTGGCACGTTGGAAACGTGCCCCACGAGCTGAGCACATAGCAATGCTGTTCGTTCCACGGCGTGTTGTTGACCTCGGCGACGACGGTCTCGACTCGCTGGCCGGACTCGTCGAAGAGGTAATAGACGCAGATGGGATTCATCTCGAAGCCGAAGTACCGAAAGCTGGTTAGCAGGCGAATCGGCCCGCTCGGCCGACGGCCGGTGCGCTGCTCGACCAAGTCGCGCACGGCGGTGTCGAGCGGCACGGACGGATCGCCGAGATGATCGGCTCGGCGAAATCGCGCGACCGCCGGCCAGCGCGTGGACCACAAGCCGCGCCGGCCGAAGAGCGTGTCCAACTCGGCCAGATCGACGTAGACCAGGAACAGCCGATAGCGAAAGGCGTGCTCGACCGGAGTCAGTCTCCGGTGATCGACGGTTCCTTCGTAGAAGCAGGAGTGCATGGTCATGTTTCTGAGGATTTGAAATGACGGCCATCAGCCATCGGCCCACAGCCATCAGCCGGACAACGCTTCGCAGACTGCCAGTGCACTATTCACACCGTCTTCGTGGAAGCCGTTGCCCCAATAGGCTCCGCAAAACGACGTGCGGTTGGCGTTCAGCACTTCGCGATGCCGAGCCTGCATGGCCGCTCGGCGAGTCGTGAAGATCGGATGATGGTACTCGAACCGGCCGAGCACTCGCGCCGGATCGATCCGGTCATCGCTGTTGAGCGTCACGCAGAACGTGTGCTTTGAGCGAATGTGCTGGAGGATGTTCATGCAATAGCTGACGGTGGCGTGAGCCGTCGGCTCGGCGGGGATCTGATAATTCCAACTCGCCCACGCACGTCGTCGTCGTGGCAGCAACGATTCGTCCGTGTGCAGGACGGCACTGTTCCGCTCATACGGGAACGCTCCGAGCAGTTCGCGTTCGGTCGGCGTCGGATCGGCGAGCATGCGCAGCGCCTGGTCGCTGTGACACGCGAAGACGACGTGGTCGAAACGCTCGGCGGTTTGTCCGCGTGACGTGACATCGACGCCGTCCGTTGTGCGACGCACCGATTCCACCGGCGTGCTCAGGCGAACCCGGTCGCGGAATCGCGGCACCATCGCGGCGACGTATGTTCGCGAACCTCCCTCGATGACTCGCCAAGTCGGCCGATGACGCACGCTGAGCAAGCCGTGATTGCGGTAGAACTCGACGATGAAGCGGATCGGGAACTCGGCGAACGTGCCGGTCGGACAGGACCAGATCGCGGCTCCCATCGGCAGCAGGTATTGGTCGGCGAACTCGCGCGAATAGCGGTGTTTCGCAAGGAACTCGCCGACCGTCATCGCGTCATCGGCCGGCCTGTTGAGGACCAGTTCCGGTCCCTCGCGATTGAAACGCAGGATGTCGCGAATCATCCGATGAAAGCTCGGCCGAAACAGATTCAATCGCTGCGCGAACAGCCCGTTGAGCGACGAGCCGTTGTATTCCAGACCGGTGCGGTCGCAGCGCACGCTGAAGCTCATGGAAGTCGGCAGCGAAGCGATCCGCAGTTCATCCAGCAGCGCGATGAAATTCGGATACGTCCAATCGTTGAAGACGATAAAGCCGGTGTCGATGACATGCCGCTCGCTGCCAAGTTCCACATCGACGGTGTGCGTGTGCCCGCCGAGATAATCGTTCGCTTCATAGAGCGTGATCTCGTGATGTTGGCTCAGCCGATAGGCGGCGGTCAGTCCGGAAATCCCGGCTCCAATAATGGCGATTCGCATGGAGGCGGAGTCTAGCGGCGAGGGGTCGGGTGTGCGATTTTCAGAATTCGCCGCAAGCGACTACTCCACTTCCCAAATCGTCGACGGCGAATTCTGAAAATCGCACACCCGACCCCGGACCAACTACACTCCCACGCATGGCAAAGAAATCGAAATCGGATTACTGGCAGCAATCACGCCTGCCGTGGCCGTCGCTGGTCTTCTTGATGCCGATGCTGGTGGCCTATGAGGCGGGTGTCCTTTGGGTCGGGGGACCAAACGCGAAAGCGATTCGCAGCGGTGCCGATCTCTGGCTGCGCGGCGGTCTCGACGCCATCGGTTTGGGAGTCGGCTGGTTGCCGCCGCTGCTGGTGGTGTTGGGTTTGCTCGTGTGGCAGTGGATCGAGCGGCATCCGTGGCGAGTCTCCTGGGAAACACTCGCCGGAATGTTCGCAGAGAGCGTGATCTTCGCGTTCATCCTGCTGTTGCTCGGTCAGCTACAGAGCCGAGTTTTTCCGTGGTCGGTCGCTGACTGCCACGATGTTTCTGGCGGCGCAGGACTCATCGCCGCAATGTCGCCGGGCGGCCTCGAAACGCTCTCGCTCGCGTTGACTTTCGTGGGTGCGGGGATCTACGAAGAAGTCCTCTTCCGATTGGCATTGCTTCCTCCGACGATGGCGGTCTTGAGGCAGCCTGTGTTTTTGCGCCGCTGGGCCACGCCGTTAGCAGTGCTCATCACTAGCCTCTTGTTTGCGGCCGCTCATCATGCCGGACCTTCGGGGGAGGCATTCGATCTCTTCAAGTTTTGTTTCAGAACGTTGGCCGGTGGCATCTTCGCGGCGCTGTTCGTGCAACGCGGATTTGGCATCACAGTCGCCAGTCACGCGCTGTACGACTTGTTGGTTGGCGTGCTGCTTGTCGAGTGAACTGACTTTGACGGCATCGCGTCCCAAGTGGATCATGTCGCCGCGAAGGACTTCGCCTACTTCCAGGAGTGCCTGCCATGTCCACCGAACAACCTCGCGCCGTGGAGACCGACCCGCGCTTTCCGAGCGGTCGTTGGTTGGGTTTCTTTCTCGATGCCCGCGCGCCCGGCCGGCATGAGATGGAACTCGACCTGACTTTTCGCGACGAGGTGCTCACCGGCGAAGGCCGCGACATCGTTGGCGAGTTCTTGATTCGAGGACGCTACGAATTGGAAGAGGGACATTGCGATTGGACCAAGCAGTACGTCGGCCAACATTCCGTCGCGTATCGCGGCTTCAACGAGGGCAAAGGGATTTGGGGCATGTGGGAAATCCGATTCGCCGGCGCGCGAGCCACCGGCGGCTTCCACATTTGGCCGGAAGGAATGGCCGACCCCACGGGAGACAAACTCCACGAAGAGGCCGATGCACCGCTGTCTTGGGAATCGCTCGACGATGAGTCCCTGTTTGGTGAGCGCGAGCCAGCAGTCGCTCCGCAAACCGCAAGCGACAATCGTTGAACCGCCAGCAATCGACTTTCGTAGGGTGGGACAAGCTCGCTTCGAGCGCCGGCCCACCGCAGTCACGTGTGCCGGTTTCTGGTGGGCCGGCGCTCGAAGCGAGCTTGTCCCACCCTACATTGGGTTGCGTCTCTGCCGCGATGCTTCACCGCACGTCGCGGTCAGTCTTCGCTTTGCGGAGGCGGCGCGTTGACGCGATTCATCGCCTCGGAGATGCCCGATCGGACCCAGAGCTCGACGCCGCTGGCGGCGCAGACGATCGCGTGTTCGATCTCCGGCAGTTCCGACTTCGCGAATCGCGACAGCACGAAGTCCGCCGAATCCATCTGGCCCGGCGGTCGGTCGATCCCGATCCGCAGCCGTGCAAAGGCATCCGTTCCCAATTGCTGGTTGATGTCGCGCAGACCTTTCTGGCCGCCGTCGGAACCGGACGCGCGCATTCGCAATTGACCGAGCGGCAAGTTGAGATCATCCGAGATCACCAGCAGATCCGCCGGAGCAAGCTGAAAGAAAACGAGGCACTGCCGCACGCTCCGTCCGGTGAGATTCATAAACGTCAGCGGCTTGAGCAACCACAACTTCTCGCCGTGGAGTTCTAGCTCCCACGTCTCGGCCTCGAACTTGATGCGCGGCTTGGGCAGAGCGTGGCGGCGCACCAGTTCGTCGATCACGTCGTACCCGACGTTGTGCCGAGTCCGCGCGTAACGATCTCCGGGATTGCCCAAACCGACAATGATTTTCATGGAAGTGGCTGCCTCGCTCCGTCATTGGAACGGTCCAAAGATTAACAGTCGTTCGGAGACATGGGTAACAAGCGGATTGGCACGATCATGCCAACCGCGTTTTCAAGTTTCATTCCTCTGGCCCCATTCGTCTGCCCAAAACAGGTTGCCAGACGAATGGGGCCAGAGGAATGAACCACAGGCCGATCCGCGGCGGCAGGTTGGCGATGAAGTCTCGCGCTGCGTACCATGCCGCCCCGTGTTTTGTGCGTTGGTTCCGAACATACGACCGACCGGTTGGCCGGTCTGATTTTTTCCTGGGGGGAAGACCGATGTTGCTGTTGCGATCTCGTTGGACGTGTATTGGTTCCGGGCTTGTTTGTGCCGCCGCGATGCTGGCGAGCTTGCCGGCAACACCGGCGGCCGAGCCGAAGTTCGATAGCAAAGTCGTGACGGCTTCGACGAAAGGGCACGCGGTCGAGATTGACCTCGATATCTCCGGAGCGAAGTCATTGTTCCTGGTCGCGACTGACGGCGGCGACGGCTTCGGCTGCGATTGGGCCGACTGGGCGGAGCCGCGACTCATCGGTAAGGACGGTAAGGAATCCAAGCTCACTGAGCTGAAGTGGAAGGCCGCGAGCGCCGGCTTCGGTGAGGTCAACGTCAACAAGAACTGCGGCGGCGACGGGCTGAGCATCGACGGCAAGAAAGTGGAATACGGCATCGGCACGCACGCGAATTCGGTGATCGAGTTTGCTCTGCCGGACGGGCATGGCTTCACGAAGTTTAAGGGCCGAGCCGGACTCGATAGCCACGGGACGAATCAAGGCTGCGGCTCGACCGTGCGGTTCCTGGTCTTCACCGACAAGCCCGATCCGAAATACCTCGTCGCTTCAGCGGCGGGAGGCGGAGGTCAACCGGCCGGAGTCGGTAGTCGTGATCCGAAGGATGCGGTCAAGGGGCTGGATGTCGCCGAGGGACTCGAAGCGACGCTGTTCGCCAGCGAAGACTCGAAGCCGGCGATGCTCAATCCGACGAGCATCGACATCGACCATCTCGGCCGAGTCTGGGTTTGCGAGGTTGTGAACTATCGGCATCGGCTCGGCGAGCGGAAGGAAGGGGATCGTATCCTGATCCTCGAAGACACCGACGGCGATGGCGTCAGCGACAAGCAGACCGTCTTCCATCAGGGGCGCGATGTTGATTCGGCTCACGGCATTTGCGTGCTGCCGTTCGTGGTGGACGCTGCCAGCGTCCAAAACAATAACGAAACCGACGTGAAGGGTGACGGACGCAAGCTGCGTCCGCCACGCTACGGCTATCAAGTCATCGTCTCGGCCAACGACAACGTCTTCTCGCTGTTCGACGATGACGGCGACTTCAAGGTCGATCGCAAGGAACTTCTCTTCACCGGCATCGGCGGCACGCAGCACGATCACGGCATTCATGCGTTTCATTTTGGGCCAGACGGAAAACTGTATTTCAACTTCGGCAACAGCGGGAAGCAGATCAAGGACAAGGACGGCAAGCCGATCATCGACCTGGCGGGCAACGAAGTGAACGACAGCAAGTCGCACTACCAGGAGGGGATGGTCTTCCGCTGCAACATGGACGGCAGCGAGTTTGAAACGCTGGGCTGGAATTTTCGGAACAATTGGGAGGTGGCGGTCGATTCGTTCGGCACGCTGTGGCAGAGCGACAACGACGACGACGGCAACAAGGGAGTGCGGATCAACTTCGTGATGGAGTTCGGCAACTACGGCTACAAGGACGAGCTGACTCGCGCCGGCTGGCAGTCGCCGCGGACGAACCTGGAAGCGGAGATTCCGCGGCGTCACTGGCATCTGAACGATCCGGGGGTCGTCCCCAATTTATTGCAAACGGGAGCTGGCTCACCGACGGGCATCATCGTTTACGAAGGGGACTTGCTGGGCGACAAATTTCGGAATCAGGTGATCCACTGCGACGCCGGGCCAAACGTGGTGCGAGCCTATCCGGTGCAGAAGTCGGGAGCGGGCTACACCGCCGAGACGGTCAACCTTCTGAGCGGTGCTCGCGACAACTGGTTCCGCCCGTCGGATGTGAGCGTGGCTCCGGACGGTTCGCTGATCGTGGCCGACTGGTACGACCCCGGCGTGGGAGGCCACCGCATGGGCGACGCCGACAAAGGCCGCCTCTTCCGAGTCGCTCCGCCGAAGACCCCGTACAAATTCCCGAAGGTCGATGTCAGCACCGTCGAGGGCGCGATCGCCGCGCT
>CAMDDX010000305.1 GCA_945893075.1 Planctomyces sp. SH-PL62
CCGCGTTTCGCCAGAACGCGGGCGTTTGACCTGTCACCCGCGTTCTGGCGAAACGCGGCTACCCGGACATCTCTGCAAATCCATTGCAAAAACATTCCCGGAAGTGCTCCGATGTCGGCTCCAGAACCTTTGCCAGTCCTGATCGCGGAGGATTCTCCTTCCGAGTTGTCCAAGGACAACACGGTGAGCCACCGCAGCCGGCACGTCAGCATGTTCTGGATCGCCGTCGCGGTACTGGTGCTGTCTTTCGCGTTGCGAGTTCGCGCGGATCAGCGTGTCGCGTTCATCGGACTGGGTGGCCTTCCCGCACCGGAGATGTGTGGCTCGCGCGCTTGGTTCGGCATCGAATGCCCCGGCTGCGGATTGACTCGCGGCTTCATCCGATTGGCGAGCGGCGACTGGTCCGGAGCGATCGCCCTCAATCGAGTCGCCCCGTTGTTGGCGTTCGCGGTGCTTGCACAGATTCCGTATCGGCTGGCGATCCTGCTTGGCTGGCGGCCAGTCCGACGCTTTGCCGAGTCCCCTTGGCCGAACGCTTTCGGCTGGGTGCTCATCATGGCTCTGATTGGCAACTGGCTGCTGAAGGTGCTGGGCGTGTGACCCGACTCACGACACCGGATTGCGAAACGGATTCACGATCCGCACGCCGTCGTAGTCCGCTCCGTCCTGCATGTCCTCGCTGTAGAGCGTCGTGACACCTGCCTCAATGCAGGCCGCGACCAACAGGCTGTCCCAATGCGACAAGCTGTAACGGGCGTTGAGATCGAGGGCGGTGTGAATCACTGCGATCGTTGGCAGGCTGTAATCGAAAGTGTTTTCGAGCCTCTGCAGCAAACCGATTGTCTCATCTCTTGTCAGCTTTCCAGAATGTTCGAACCGACGCATGCAATTCAGGAATTCGACCGCGACTTGCCACAGCAACACCGTAGGTTGCGCCGCTTGCGGGAGTCGCTTCAGCAGTTCCTGCGCGATCGTGCGCTTGTTCCCGCCATCAACGTCAGCCCAATAGACCAAGACGTTCGTGTCAATCGCGTTCATGCATTTCGTCGCGAGTAAATCGCTCTCCACCGAGATGAATTGGGTGCTCACGAACGAAGCGTTCCATCTCTTCCACACCCCGCCGCATTTTCTCGCGCCAGTCCGCGACAGATTCCACGGTGACTTTCACCCGCGCCGCATCGGGCAATTCCAGTTTGTCGTCAAGCTTCAATTCACCGCCGACGACAGTCGCCATTACTTGAGTCGTCATAAAGTTTCCTCCGAAAAGACAGCGGCATCGTAGCCCGGATTTGGCGAACGCTGGAATGCCGAATCGGGTTGGATGGTGGCTCGTAGTCTGACTCTCCGAGTCGGGATTTCGAACCCGGAAAACATCCCGACTGGGAGAGTCAGGCTACGCAGCTTTACCGACCGGCCGGAGCAACCAACCGTACGTAGTCCACTCCAACCATGAAGCCCACTGCGTCCGCGTGCTTGCCGACGATCTCGAACGTGATTTTGTGCAGCCCCTTCGTCAGCTTGCGAGGCTCGAAGTTCATCACGCCGGTTGTGATGACGTCAGGCACGTTGAAGCCGTCGATGGGACTGCCAAGCGTCTCGTCGTCGATCCGCACTTGGACGAGGCCGTAGTCGCGGGCCTTTGTCAGCACGACTTCCAGCACAAACTCACCGTCGGCCGCGATGGGGAGTTCGAGATCGAGCCGTGCTCCCCGTTTGCCGCCGGTCCACCAGAGTTGATCGTCACCGCTCCATTTGTCTTTCGCGAAACCACCCATCTTCTGCGGGGCCGCGTTGCCGGCCGACGCTTTCAGAATCTTGAGCGACTCTCCTTCGAGAGCCTCCGGGACTTTGCCGGTCTTCGAGTCAATCGGCGACTTCGGCCCGCGCAGCGCGACTTGCGCGGGGCTGCCGAGATACGCGACGAGATCACGCACTTCATCCGGCGTCAGCGTGTTGAGCTGCCCTTCGGGCATGATCGACAGTTCGGAGAGTTTGCGCTCTTCGATGTCCGCTTTCGCCACGACGATCGTGTCGTTGATCGTGCGGAGCGTGATCGCGCTGTCGGTTTCTTTTTGGATCAGCCCGCTGAGCACTCGGCCGTCTTTGGTCTCGATGATGGTCGCGCGATAGTCCTTCCCGACGATGGCCGACGGATCGAGCATGTTCTCCAGGATGTAATCGAGGTTCGCGCGGTTCGAGCCGGTGATGTCCGGCCCGACCTTCTGGCCCTCGCCAAACAATGTGTGACACGACTGGCAGGTCTTCGAGTACAGCCGCCGGCCGTTGCTCAAATCGCCATTCTTCAGTCGCGCTGACGTGAGATTCGCCTTGTGCTTGGCGATCAACTCTTGCTTGTCCTTCGCCGTCGCACGGAACTCGCCCCAGACCGACTTGATGCGTTCTTGCAGTTTCTCGTCGTTGAACCGCAGCAGCGCTTGCACGTTGTAGGCATGCAGATCAGTGCGTGGCAGTTTTTCTTTCTCGATCGCATCGAGCAGTGCCGCCGCGTAGGTCGGTCGTGTGCAGAGTGTGTTGATCGCGTCTCGCTTCTCGGCCTCAGTCAGTTTGCTGTACTGAGCCAGCACGACGGCCGGCGTCTTCGCGTCGTCAAAGCCGGAGAGCGCTCGTAACGCCGCACCGCGCAGAGCCGCGTCGCTCACGACCGCCTGAAACGAGGCGACCGCGTCCCTATCTCGGCCGCGCAGCAAAATGTCCAACGCCTGCTGACGCTTCTCGACGGGAGCTTTGTCGTTGACGAGCAACTCGCGCATCTTCGGCAGCACACGCTGATCGCCGAAGATCACGGCAATCTGATCCGCCTTGTCCCGAATCGCCACGTCGTCGCTCTTCGCGAGCACGTCATACGCTGACTTCCACGACTCCGGCGCGGCGATGTTGACTCGCCCTTCAAACGCCGCCAGCGTTTCTTCAACGGCAAGCTGCCGCCAAGCTGGCTTGTCGGAATCGGCGATGGCCTTCGGCGGTTCCGACACCGACGCGAACACGCCTCCGAGCAATTTGTCGTCAGACGCCGCTCGCCGCAGAATGAACCGTGTGACCTTGGAGATGCGACTCGCTGCCGCCAACTCGATCGCCCGCGACGGTTCCGCAGCGACAAGCGGCTCGATCCCGTACCAAGACATCAGCGGCAAGTTCTGATCCGCAACGTCTTCGTCACGGGAAAGTAACGCGCTGGCCAACGCCCAACGTTGGTTTAATGGGAGCCGCTGCATCGCACTGGCGACGTACAACCGGACGAGCGGCGAATTCCCAAGTCTGGCCACCTTGGCCATTTCCGCCACAAACTCATCCGAAACGTCACGACCCTCGACCGCCAACTGAATCCCCCAACTTTGGACCTGCTCATCCGGCAAACTCAAACAACTGAGCAATCCGTCCGACAGAAACTCGCGGTCTTTCACCGCATCTCGAATGGCGTGAATGGTCCACAACTGCCGCAAGAAGACGCGAGTCGGCCGAGGGTCGGCGGAATCCACTAGCTTCATCACTTGTTGGACCGCAGCCTCCGTCAATTTGCCGTCAGCGACACGCTCTTGAAGAATCCGTCGAGCCATCCGGACGGACCATTCATTCGTGGCCGACTGCAATTCGATCAACTCGGAGTCGGTGAGCTTCGCCAAATCGTGGGGCAGGTTTCCAACCTGCCCGGCCTGATTTGTTTTCGCTTTCGAGTCACCTTGAGCCGGCAGGTTGGAAACCTGCCCCACGTACTTCACGTTGTAAATCCGCCCGTTCGTCCGGTCCCAAATCTCCGAGTTCGTGCGGTGGCAGGCGTTTTTGTCGTACCAGTCGATGACGTAGACGCTGCCGTCGGGGCCGGTCTTCAGGTTGATGCCTCGGAACCAGCGGTCGTTGGCGATCAGCAGATCCTTGCCGTGCTTGCCGACGTAGCCGGAGCCTTTGCGAACGAGCAGATCCTGGTTCACGCGGTTGCCGTGGATGTTGCTCATGAAGAGCGTGTTGCGGTACTGCGGCGGGAAATTGTCGCCGAGATAAATCATCGCTCCCGCGTGAGCGTGTCCGCCGCCAGCCGACAGCGTGTCGGTCGGAGCGTGCGGTTCGTGGCCCCACCAGGCGTGGTCTCGCAAGTTGCCGACGTAGTGCTGATGGTCGGCGATCGTCTTGATGTCTTCAAAGAAGTATTGGTCGAAGTGCTGACCTCCCTGCCGCTGATACTTCCCTCCTTGAATGATGTGATAGAGGTGCGGAATCACGCAGGCGGTGATGAAGGCGTGACCGTGCTCGTTGAAATCGACACCCCACGGATTGCTGCTGCCGTGAGCGAAGACCTCGAAGACATGTTTTGTGGGGTGATACCGCCACACGCCGGCGTTCAAGCCTTGCCGTTGCTCATTCGGCGTGCCGGGCTTGCCGACCTTCGAATGTGTGAAGACTCCGTGGCAACCGTAGAGCCAACCGTCCGGTCCCCAGATGAAAGCATTGAGCACCTCATGCGTGTCCTGCCAGCCGAAGCCGTCGAGCAGCACGGTGGCACCAGCGGGGACGTCATTTGGGAATTGCAATGTAGCAGGCACACTCCGTGTGCCGTCCGCTGCATTCGGCACACGGAGTGTGCCGTCTACTTTGTCCGGCTCATCATCGCCATCGCGATCCGGGATGAACATCAAATACGGAGCCGCTCCGACCCACACGCCGCCGAAGCCGACTTCTAATCCGCTGACGAGATTCAGCCCTTCGATGAACACTTTGCGAGTTTCGTGATATCCGTCGCCGTCCTTGTCTTCGAGGATCACGATCTTGTCCTGTCCTTTGCCGTCCGGAGCGCGATTCGGATAGGTGTAGGCTTCCGCGACCCAAATCCGCCCGCGCGAATCGAACGTGAATGCGACTGGCTGATGCACCAGCGGCTCGCCCGCGACGAGCGAAGCTTTGAAGCCCGGCGGCACGGTCATTTGCTTCGCGGCTTCCTGTGGCGAGAGTCCGTCCGCCATCGCAACCGGCTTCTTCTTCAATGGCTGTGCTTCGAGCCACTCGTCCTTCGTGACTTTCTTCGCTCGATGCCGCAAAACGTGAGCACCGACCATTCCGCCAGCGATAATGTCCGGTAGCTTGTCGCCATCAACATCGGCGATGTTGAGCTGCCGGCCGATGCCCGCTTCCCCATCGGCGAGATACGGAATCCAGTCGATGCCCTCTTTCGTGCGGCTGAGCTTGAACCAATACACGACCGCCCCCGCGTCCCACATCGGCGACTGGCGGTGATGCGACCAATATGTCTTGCCGGTGACGATGTCCTTAAGGCCGTCGCCGTCCATGTCGTGCAGTTCGACTGCGTGTGGTTCGGTGAAGAGCACGCCGTAAGCGTTGTCCTCTGGCTTGTCCCCCATGATGAGGTGCTTCTTGAACGTGATCTCGTCGCCGTCTTTCACCTGCTCGAACCACGCCAACCCAAACGTGTGAGCGGCCAAGCTGGTGATGACATCGTTGTCGCCGTCGCCATCGACGTCGTAGGCGAACATGTCCGCTCCGCCCGGCCCGGCGAATTGGTATTTGTGAGCGGTCCACAGCGGATCGCCGTCGAGAGACTTCGGTTGCTCGTACCAACCACCTTTCCAGATGACGTCGGCGCGGCCATCACCGTTCACGTCGCCGACACCGAGGCCATGTCCGAACGGAAACTCGCCGACTTGTTCCGAGATAATGTGCCACGTCCACGGTTCAGTCGGCTTCTTCACGTCGAAAGTCAGATAGCCGAACTTGCCGTTGTGATTGCAGACCAACTCCGGCTGCTTGTCGCCGACCAGATTCACGAACTGCGGCGACTCATTGCCAATGCCGTCATGCACCTTCTGGGTCTGCCAGTGATTCGTTGCATCGAGCACTTTGCCTTCGCCCGGATTCACGTAGAGCACCGCCGCCGAACCGGGCAGTCCCACACTGACGAGATCGTTCCAGCCGTCGCCCGTGAAGTCATAGACCCAAGTAAAGAAGTTGGTTGAGTACCCATCACGATTCTGGGGCTTCGGAGCAAAGATCTCGCGACGAACTTTGAACTCCGGCCCTTGCCACCAATACGGTCCATGAATCGCATCGAGCTTGCCGTCGCGGTTGATGTCACCGAAGTTCGCTCCCTCGGAGAAATACGTGTCCGTGAGCTGCTGCCGCTCGAACGAATGCAGGACGTAGTCCTGGGCGAAGAGGCTCTCGATCGAAACCGCGAAACCAAACAGCGTCAGGCAAAGAGAAAACCACTTCACGGCGAGGCTCCTGTCAGTGGAAAACGAATGGCGAATGGGGCGACATTCTGCGACTGGCGAGCCGCAGTGCCAAGGGTGCGAACAACCCCCTGGAGTGCTCCGGCTTGACGGAGCCCTCCATTCATTTGGAATGACGACACCCAATGTCCCGGAAACCGCCGCTACGAAAACCGGTTGCGCGAAGTCCATTGTCTGGGCGATCGACGTCTCTATTCCAAATGACTGGAGGGCGGTGTCGAGCCACCGCACTCCAGGGTTTCGATCACTTCGTTCCAACACACACCAAATTCTTCGCAGTCCGCAGAAAGAACTTCCCCTGCGAGATCGCCGGCGACGCATACACCTCTTCGCCGATGTCGTTGCGAGCGACTTCTTCGTAACCAGCTTGCGTGGCATCGAGCACCAACGTGCTGCCCGCCTCGTTGGTGAAGAAGAGTTTTCCGTCGGCTGCGACCGGCGACGCGGTGAACTTGTCGCCGAAGCGTTTCTTCCAAAGCAGCTTCCCCGTGCGAGCGTCCAAGCACGAGCCGATCCCTTTGTCGTCCGCGAGGTAGTACCGCTCGCCGACTAGAATCGCCGATGGGACGAACGACGTCCCGCGATCGTTTTTCCAAACGACGTGCGAGTCGGTGATGTCGCCGCTGCCTCCGGGCTTGATGGCGATGTGCGTCCCGTTCGGACCACTCACGACGAACAACATGCCGAGACCAAGCACTGGCGTCGGCACGCACTCGCGCGCCAGCCCGCGCAGCGTCCACAAGCGGCTGCCGGTGCGTGGATCGTAGCCGTCGAGCTTCTCCGAACCGCTCAGTACCAACTCGATCCGATCGCCGCTCGGCACGAGTTGCGGTGACGACCACGACAACCAGACCTCCGGCCGATCCGACTTCCAGCGGTTCGCTCCCGTCTGCTGATCGAGCGCGATCACATACGACGCTCCGTAGTGATCGCACTGCACGATGAGCTTGTCCTCAAACAGCAGCGGCGAACTGGCCGCCGCGAAACGATTCTCGAACGGGCCGTACTCATCCGCGATCGCTCGCTGCCAAAGCAGGCCGCCGTCGAGATCGAAGCAAAACACATCGCCGGTCCCGAAGAACGCAAACAGCCGTTTTCCGTCCGTGACCGGCGAAGGACTCGCCATGCCGCTGCGTCCGTAGAACAACGTCGGCGCGGTTCCCCACAACCGCTGATGCCACCGTTCGCGGCCGGTGTCGCGATCGAAGCAAATCACATGCAACTCGCCCTGATCGCGTCCCTCCGAGGCCGTTACGAAAACTTTGTCGCCCCACACGACTGGATTCGACGTGCCGATCCCCGGCAGCGGCATTTTCCACAGCACGTTTTCCGTCGCCGACCAAGTCGTCGGCACGCCAGTGTCGGACGTGACACCATTCCGGTCCGGCCCACGCCATCCAGGCCAATTCTCGGCATGCACCGATGCGGTCAGAGCCACGAACAACACGACGACAAGAAGCTTCTGCATCGACGAATCTCCGGTCAAACACGATTACTCTCCCGCCCCTGAGCTTGCCTCAGGACCCTCGGTACAAGACCGGTGGCGGGAAAGTCACAAACTTGTTTTGAACTCAATCCCGCGCCCCTGCTCATCGCACAGTCGCAGTTGCAGCGACCAGTTGTTGGGGACTTCGGGGTCTTTGTGTTGCGGGCCTTGGCAGGCTTTGACCAGCAGCGTGTTGCGGCCGGCCTTCAGTTGAATCGGCGTGATGAAGCGGTCGAAGCGGGTGCCGTTGAGCCATTGGTCGCGACCGAACACCTTCTGCCCATTGAGCCACACCGAGCAGTTGTCGTCGGCTCCGCAACGCACCTGAGCCGCTTGCTCGCGCGGGACGTCGATCTCCGAGTACGCATAGCCGACCGCCTCACGCGTCGTGCCCAATTGTTTGTTGAGATCCAATTGGCCGAGCGTGTCGGTCTCGTGGTGTCTCTTCCACGCGATCTCCGCACCGTCCTGTCCGCGATATTTGGCTTGCAGCTCGACTTTTCCTTCGGGCTCAAAGACTTTCGCGAAGCCGGTCTTCTGCGGCGCATCGAACGGACCGACCAGCCACCACTCGGTGACCAAGCCCAGATGCTGAACGGCGTCCGCCGACTCACCGAGCGACTTCAACTTCGCCGCTGCCTGCGTGACCTGCGTGCTGTCGCGAGCCGCCTCGAACGCCTTGCGGAACTCAGCCTTCGCGGCGGCTTGATCTTTGTCCTTCAACGCTCGGTCCCCCGCCGTCACCGCGAGGCCAACCGCTTCGTACCGAAATTCCGCATCGTCCAGCCGAGTCGGCAACCACTTCTCGCGAAACATCGGCTCCAACTGGTCGAGCAACCCCAACACCAACCGCCTCGGCCGCCCGACTCGCTTCGCATCGCTGATGTATTCTTTGAAGAACTCCACCGGCCACGTCGTCCCGTCCCGCGCCAACTCGCGAGCCACGATCTCTTCGTAAACCGTCCGATACCAATTCGCCGCGACCGCATTCGAGGTATCCATCGCCACGAGCAACTGCGGCAAGACTTCAATGCCATGCTTCGCCAACTCATCACGAGCCAACTTCGCCGCCGCCGCCCCTTCCCCTTGCGGTCCCGTCTTGGCGATCAACGCCAGGTGCGGCGCAGGATCGTAGGGTGGGTCGAGTGCAGCAAGACCCACCAGCATCAGACAACCAGCGATCCATTTCACGGCAAGGCTCCAGTCAGCGGGTAACGAACGGGGGCGACATTCTGCGAGTCTCGCCTCGTAGTGCCAAGCGAGCGAACCACCAAG
>CAMDDX010000306.1 GCA_945893075.1 Planctomyces sp. SH-PL62
GAGGCCGCCGACACGACGTTGGGGGCGGGGAATGAACTCAAACTCAAGGATGGGTCGGGGCGGGCGGTGCTGGTGACGAAGAAGGATTCGCTGGTCGCCAAGCGGGCGACGGTGCAGGTGCGACTGAATCAGCAGGAGGTCGCGCGCGGAGACATTGAAATCCGCAAAGAGGCGCTGCTGCTGCGGATCAATCAGTTCAACGACAAGGTGCGGTTCCTGCTGGGAGGGACGAAGTGGGAGCGGGCGTTGGCGCAGGTGCCGACGCAGGGGGACGGGCAGGGGAATTTCACCGTGCCGCTGGATGACGCCGCCGCCCTGTGGCTGATGATCAACGATGATCCGGCGATCGCCGACATCATCTTGATGGGGGCCTACACGCAGGCGATGTTCGTCGCCGATGTCGCCGCGCTGAATGCGGCCTACACGACCTACACCACCGCCGGCGTGAAGCTCTCCGTCGCCATCGAGGACCGCAACGACGTCCAGGATGTGATCTATGAAATGCTCAAGCAGTACCGGCAGGCGGTGCCGACCTACTTCGCGAAAGGGAGCGCGCTGCTGGACAGCCTGCCGGCGTTGTCGCCGGTCCCCGGTTCAACGCCCGACGCCGTGACCGCCAACGGCTCCTGGATCGTGGCCTCGCTGATGGCCAAGCTGCTGTGGACGCTGAGCACTCACGCGAATCTGCTGCGCTACGAAATCCGCTTCTGCGCCGGCCCGAATTACTCGTCCGAAAACGAGAGCGTGATCGGCACCGTCCTGCCCGCCGACCCCCGCGAGTTCCTGACCGACGCCGGCCTGACGACCCCCGGCAGCAAATCCAGCTTCAAAGTCTACGTCATTACCTCCACCGGCAACGAAAAAGGGAGCAACACGGTCACCGTCACGCGACCGGTCGCATAAATTTGCGATGGAGCTTGTCTTTTCAGGACGGCCAGCGCGTAACCCGCGCGGAAGAAAAGGCGGCATGGAGGATCCCGGAGAAGTTGGAGATACTCTTGGGAACGGACCGCACGATGGGACAGCAACTTTTGATCGCCGAGGGGGATTGCCGTTTGTCAGCCCGCCTCCAGAAGTTTTTCGCAGCACACGAGTATTCTGTTCGCTCGGTCTCGGGAGGCGTGGAGTGTCTGACGGCGCTGCATGAAACAGTCCCCGATGTGCTCCTGCTCGACATCGAATTAAATTGGGGCGGAGCCGACGGCGTGCTCGCTGTCATTGATGATGAGGATGTTCTCTCGAAGATTCCTGTCATACTCCTCACCGAGACGGACATCGTCTCCGTGTTGTTAGTAGAATGGGAGACTGTGAAATGCGGCGACGTATTCCAGATCCGCGCATCGCCGGATCAGCCGGACAAACTGTACCAGTCGGCTCATGTGGTGGATCGCGTGCCCAGGCATTCTTACCTAGTGAAGTTGCTGGACTGCGTCTGCCAGGCGTCTGCGCCTCCCACGCAACCTCGGTAAGGCGGCCGCCGGCAGTCCGTGACGCGCGGGTGGCACAACTTGCTTCAAGCTGTGTGCGAAGCATTAGAAACCTGCGTGTGACGTCAAATCCAAAAACCAACGTCAACTGTGCGATCAGCGTCCACTCCGGGTTTCCTGTGCCTACGGCACCCAGCTTCTGCGTGTTTAGACTGGAGAGATAGGTAACAGTCGTTCGGAGACATGGGTAACACATTTCATTCAAGCTACCTGCCGTCGCTCATCGGGACGATGCAGCCGATTCAATACCAATCGTGCTTCATCAGCGATCGCAGCCAGGACGAGGAGTTTGCTCGGCGGCTGGACGAGAAGCTGCGTGGCGAAAAGCTGCGGGTCTGGTTCGCTCCGGAAGACATGCCGGGGGGCCAGAAACTCATCGAGCAAATCGACTGGGCCATCCAGGTCAACGACCGCCTGCTGCTGGTGCTCTCGGAGCACAGCATGAACAGCGAATGGGTGCGGCGAGAAATCCAACGCGCCCGCGCGACGGAACGGGTCGAGCAGCGGCAGAAGTTGTTTCCGATTCGACTGGTGAGCATCGACCGCATCCGCGACTGGCGCTGCGATGACGCCGATACCGGCGAAGACCTCGCCGAGAAGATTCGCGAATACCACATCCCCGACTTCTCGAACTGGAAAAACCATGACGCCTTCGAGTCCGCCTTCGCCGACCTGCTCCGCGATTTGCGAGCACAGGCCTGACTCCGTAGGGTGCGGTCGAGTCCGCGAGACCCACCAAAATCGTGGCCAGGCTGGTGGGTCTCGATGCTCGACCGCACCCTACGAGCTTTAGGCCGCCTCACAAGTTTGGCTGACGAACACGGCCTCAATCGCGTTAATGAGGTGGTCTGCATTTCGGATCACGATTTCGTGGGCATGAGTTATCAAGGTCGATCGTCACTTGCGGGGTGATAAGACGGCCTGGGAAGGCCGTCCTACGGTTGAGCAGAATCGCGTTCGGTCCAACGGAATTCAGCGGAGTGCGTACCTATCGGACAAACTACTTCACGCCGAACGGGAATCACGGTATCTTGCCCAGCCATGCGTGGGCGTGTCGGAGGAACCAGCTCACGTCGCATTCGATCAAAAGAGGTCATTGATGACATTCGATCTGCTTTCGCGTATCGAGTCTCCGCGGGATTTGCGGGGGCTTTCGGATGAGCAACTTCGCCAACTGGCCGCGGAAATCCGCGAGGCGCTCTGCTCCGTCTGTGCCGACCGCACCGCTCACTTCGCCAGTAACTTGGGCGTCGTTGAACTGTGCCTCACGCTGCATCAAGTCTTCGACTTCTCGAAGGACCGGCTGATCTGGGATACCGGACATCAAATCTATCCACACAAGCTGATCACCGGACGGCTGGCTGAGTTCTCGTCGATCCGTCGCAAAGGCGGCTTGATGGGATATCCCAACCCGGAGGAATCTGAATACGACCTGTTCATGACCGGGCACGCGGGAGCGTCCGTCTCGACGGTGCTGGGCCTCAAGGTCGCCGACGATTTGTTACACGCGGACGGCCGCCGAGCCGTCGCAGTCGTCGGCGACGGAGCGTTGCCGTCGGGCATCATCTTTGAAGCATTCAACAACGCGGCCGGACTGAAGAAAGACCTGCTGGTCATTCTCAACGACAACAAGATGGGTATCTGCCCGCGCGTCGGCGGGTTGGCCGAGACGCTCGACAAGGCTCGCGTCGCTCCGTTCTACAACGGGCTGAAACGAGACGTGGCTTGGCTGCTCAACAAACTGCCGGTGGTCGGCGAAACGATGGAGCACGCTCTCGCTCAGTTCAAAGACGCGGTCAAAGGTTTCTTGCACGGCGGGATGCTGTTTGAGGAAATGGGCTTCCGGTACATCGGCCCGGTGGATGGCCACGACATCTCGGCGCTGCGGCGCTACCTCGAAATGGTCAAGGACGTGCGCGGCCCGGTGCTGCTGCATGTCTTCACGGAGAAGGGGCACGGCTTCGAGCCGGCTTGCCTGGACCCGGTGAAGTTTCACTCGCCGTCGCCGTTCACTCGCACCGAAGACAACGAGATCGTCCCGGCGAAAGCCTCCTCCAGCCGCGCGTACACGAACGCGATGAGCGACGCGATTTACTCGGCGATGAAACGGGACACGCGCGTCTGCGTGCTGACCGCCGCCATGTGTGCGGGCAACGCGCTCAACAAGATTCGCACTGAGATCCCCGACCGTTTCTTCGACACCGGCATCTGCGAAGGCCACGCCGTCGCGTTCGCGGCCGGCATGGCGAAGAGCGGCATGAGACCGGTTGTCGACATCTACAGCACGTTCCTGCAACGCGGCTTCGACCAAATCTTCCAAGAGGTCACGCTGCAAAACCTGCCCGTCGTGTTGTGTCTCGATCGTTCGGGTCTGGTCGGCCCCGATGGCCCGACACATCACGGCGCGTTCGACAACACGTACCTCCGCTGCTTCCCGAACCTCGTGCTGATGGCTCCCGGCGACGAAACCGACGTCGCGCCGATGCTGGATTTCGCTGTGAGCCACAACGGCCCGACCTCGATCCGTTATCCAAAGACGAACGTCGCGCGCATCGAACGTCCCGCGGCTTCGGTGGAACTCGGAAAAGCTGAGATTTACGAGTGGGGCACCGACGGCATGTTCGTCGCCTTCGGTACACTGTTCGGCGATTGCGTTCGCGCCGCGGAGAAATTGAGAGCGGATGGCCTCGACGTCGGCGTCATCAACGCCCGCTTCGCGAAGCCGCTCGACACCGAAACGATCCTCAAAGCGGTTGAAGAGTGCAGCTTTGTCATTACGGTCGAAGAAGGCACGCTCTGCGGTGGATTCGGCAGCGCGGTCCTCGAAGCCGTCAACGACGCTGGTCTCCACACGGATCACATCAAACGTCTCGGCATCCCCGATCGGTTTATCGAACACGGCGAACGCGCCGAGTTGCTGGCTGACATCGGTCTCGACGTCGATGGGTTGGTCGCTGCGGCCCAGGCGATGTCGAGCATTGAGGCGCGGGTTTGATCGGCGTTGACGACCGGCTCACTTCGCACGGCGGACGAGTCTCATGCCTTGGCCAAGGTAGAGCTCTTGCAGATCGCTGCTGGTCCAGCGTTCGCGGCCGGCGTCAGGAGTCGGCTCGCCAATCTCCACCAAGTCGGTGACGAAACCCAGCAGCACGACCGAATGACGCACTCCGGGAGTCCAACCGAGTTCGGTTTGGTAGAGCGGATCGGCTTGTGCAGGACGCGACAACCCGACGCTCAAGATGGCGGGACTGAGTGATCGCAGTTCGTCTGCTGAACCGGTGAAGACTTCGACGTCCCACTCGGTCCCGGCCGTCTTCTTTTTCAGGCCGCGATACAGCCCCATCCAGTTGGTGCCTTGGCGAGTCAGACAGAGATCGGCCATCTCCTGCTCGGTGGCTGCGATGCCATGCATTTGCAGTAGCGTCGCGGCGGACGCGGCGGAGCACGTTTGCTTGGTCGTTTGCAGGCACACCCCTTCGCTCCAAGCGTGGCCGCATCGTGGCGCGGTCCCCACCAAGGGCGAGAGCACGACGAAGATTCCCGCGAGTTGCAACGCGGTCACGGTCAACCCGCGCCGCCAAGCCGGCATCGAGGACTGGGCTGAGGCTAAGCCTCCCAGAAGTGCCGCCTCGAACGGAAACCAATTTCCGAGCACGATCAAGTTGGAATAAGGGAGCCACCGCACGAGGCTCGTTTGATCCCACACACACGCGATGTAAGCAATCAACACGACGACCGTCAGCACGCTCAGCCGATTGACGGCGGGAGTCGAGACACGGCGACCGATCGTCCGGCCGACGCCGAACAGCGCGGCCGAGAGCGCCGCCAGAACCAGCAGTCCGAAGTAGAGATCCCCCATGATCGGGGCCTCGACAGGCAAGAAGGGAAATATGCCATTGATGAAGATCGGATGTAGGAAATGTGAAGG
This sequence comes from Planctomyces sp. SH-PL62, assembly GCA_945893075.1. Lineage (GTDB taxonomy): Bacteria > Planctomycetota > Planctomycetia > Planctomycetales > Planctomycetaceae > SXKJ01. Next base: position 5,416 of record CAMDDX010000306.1, read on the forward strand.
ATCAGCTTTCTTTCGTCCACAGAGAATCCGTGTGGCTCAGCGATATTTATTTTCTTGACGCCAATCGTTGCCGAGCGACGCTGGCTGCGTGCCTCTTTACTTCTCGACGCTCCTTGTGGAACCCCCATTGGTGAGGAAGAGTTCGAGTGAAGATTTCCGGACGAATACCGGCCCGCTCGGCTAGGATTCGATTTCATCCAGTCCCTTCTTTCTGAAATCGCACCGTTTATAAAGGACGGAGCCCGCAACACCTGCTGCTCACGCGAACGCCCGACCCCGAACCGAATGAGGTTGTCATGCCTAAGAACCACCTGCATTGCTGGTTGTGGTTGTTGCTGCTGGGGCAATTCACCGAGTGCGCGTTCGGCGACGAGCCATCGCGGTTTGTGCGGACTCAGGCGGGAGAGTTGCCGATCATTTTGTCGGCTCCGCATGGCGGGAAAATGGTTGTCCCCGATGTGGCGGTTCGCAAAGGCGAGGGCTTGCCGACCGGCGGGAGTGGGTTCGTCGTCGATCGCGACACGGGCACCGAAGAGTTGGCCCAGCAAGTGGCGGAGTCGATCGAGAAACGATTCGGCAAGAAGCCGTACTTTGTGATCGCCCGGTCGCATCGCAAGTATCTCGATCCGAATCGTCCGCCAGAGATCGCTTACGAGGACGCCGACGCGAAGCCGGTGTACGACGCTTATCACTCGGCTCTCAGCAACTCATGCCGCGAGGTGCAGCAGAAGTTTCACAAAGGGTTGCTGCTCGACATTCATGGGCAGGGTACGGAGAAGAACACGGTGTTTCGCGGAACGCAGAACGGCAAGACCGTGACGCTCCTGCGCGAGCGCTTCGGCGAGACGGCCCACCTCGGCGAGACAAGCTTATTCGGTCGTTTGCAGACGCACGGCTGGAAGGTGCATCCCGATCCGCTTGATGGCCGTGAACAAGCCGCCTTTCGCGGCGGCTACATCGTGCAAACGTACGGCAGCCATCAAGGCTTTGGCATCGACGCGATCCAACTGGAATTCGGAGCGGATTATCGAACGAAGAATGCTTGCGAGAAAACGGCGACGACGCTGACCGACGCGATTGCTGAGTATGCCACCAGCTTTCTCGACATCACTTTGCCGGCTCTCCGTCCGAAAGCCGATGAGCCGCAGGTTCAGTCGAAGAAGTCCGCGGCGATCCAAGTTGGCGACTAACACGGTGCCAGCACCAGCGAAATGACGAGCAACGGCGGAATCATTAAGGCTGCGGTCGTCAGCCGATAATGACGCGCGGTTGCCGGGCCGGGTCAGGCTCGGCCTTGATGATCAGTTCGCGGACCATCCACGGGACGTTGCCTTCACCGAACAGCACAAAGCCCAGGTTCATCGCCAGCGGGTTTTCGTCGGACCAGCCGAAGTGCAATTCGGGAGGGGGACCGGATTTTGAGAGTTCCAGCGCGATCGACGCCAGCGTGTGGGCGATCGAGGCACATTTCGTCACACGGATGATGAAGCGGCCTTCCTCTTCGGTCACTTCGATGATCGGAGAATGATAGAACTCGCTGACATCGCCGAGCGTTGCCTCGACGAACACGATCGGCATGTTGGGGTCGAGATGATGCTCACGCCGGATTTGCTCCTCTTTATGTGCGAGCGTCCGATCGGCACCGGTTCGATGAGGAACCAGCACCGGAAATTCCAAATGTCGCAGAGCGTCCCACAGGAAGTGCGACTCGTTGTTGACGAAGCGAAAGCTGATCAAGCGCGGCTCCGTGCTTCGCAGCCAGCGAGATATCAGCGACGACACAAACACGACCCCGATGAAGCAACTGGCGATGACCATGCCTTCGGGCTTTTCGATCATGATCATCGTGGTCACGTAGAAGAACACCACCGCGATGAAGACGTACGGCCACGCGATCCGGTTGGCTGTCGAGCCTGTTCGTTTGCGGTACTGGTCGATGACCGTCGCGACGCAGGCACTGGTGATCAACACCATCACTCCAGTCGCGTACGCACCGCCTTGAGCTTGTACGTCGGCTTGAAAGATTACCGTCACCAGCAGGTTGATGAATGTGAACAGCACCACGAGCGCGCGAGTCTTCTTGGCCCATTCCGGAGCCATGCCTAAGCGCGGCAAATAGCGCGGCACGAGATTCAACAAGCCGGACATCGCGCTCGCGCCGGCGAACCACAGAATCAGCACGGTGCTGATATCGTAGATCGTGCCGAACACGTCGCCAAACAGCGAGTTGAGTTCGAGCGTGCCCCCACCGTGCGCGAGATACGCCAGCGCGCGGTTTGCGGCACCTCCGCCCGTTTGCAATTCTTCCGCCGGGATCAGCGTCGAGACGACCATCGACGAGCCGAGCAAATACACCGACATGATTGCCGCCGCCGAGATCAGCAACTTCCGCGCGTTGCGAATGCGACCGGCCGGTTGATCAAGCGTGTCGCTCGCGTCACCTCGAATCAACGGCATGACCGCCACGCCAGTCTCGAAACCACTCAAGCCCAGCGCAAGCTTTGGAAAGAACAACAGGCTCACGAGCGCGACCGATCCCCAACCAGAGCCTTCCACTGGCGAATGCGTCAACAGCCAATCCCCGTCTTGCACCTTCTGCCACCAATCAGCAATAGCCTGCGGATGCTCGGCGAGATACTTCAACCCGCTGCCGATCACCACCGCGTTCAACGTCAAGTACGCCGCGACCAGCGCGACCGCGAGCCCAATGACTTCGCTGAAGCCTTTCAGAAACACGCCGCCCAGCAGAACCAGCATGAACATCGTCAGCAGGATTTGTCCTTGCAGCCAATTGGGCATGTCCTGCCAGAAGGGGTTGTGGATGAGATGTTCGGCGGCATCAGCGGCAGACAAGGTCTTTGTGATGACGTAATCGGTCGCCGCAAAGCCCAGCAGCGTGAGCACCATGAACTTGCCGGCCCAGCCTCGAACAAGCTTCTCCAGCATCGCGATCGAGCCTTGTCCGTGGAACGATTGCCCCGCCACGTAACAGTAAACCGGCAACGCCCCGAACAACGTGACCAGCACCAGCAACACGGTCGCCAGCGGCGCAAGTCGCCCGGCGGCCTCGAAGGCCATCGACGGCTGATAGCCCAGTGTGCTGAAGTAGTCCACACCGGTCAGGCATAGAATCCAGACCCAAAAACTCTGATGTCCATGCGGCGCACCGTGAGCGTTCTCCGAAGGCGGACCGTGCGTGGACACAGCCCCGGGTTCTTGATTGGGCGTAGCGACGGCACTCGCGGTGTTTGGTTTTTGTGACGAGCCGTCGTTCACCACGGACGGTTCAGCCTGCGAGGCCGGTGGGCGCGACTCGGTCGCACCACTGATTTTTGCGGACATGGAATTCGACCACGACCGGCTAAGTCTGTTCGAGCGGCTCACAGGGCGGAGGACTCAGCCGAACTCCACGTGAGAAAGGTCGAACGCTAACAGCGCAGGCTCTTCGCTCGCAATGGTCGTGTTTCTGAATGTCGGACCAAGATAGAAATGTCACAGGGTTCGCCCACTTAGAAATGTCACATTGCTGTACCGGGGTGCTGGCCCGTTCCGCGTAGGTGAGCGCCAGCGAACCGGAGCGGAACGGG
>CAMDDX010000307.1 GCA_945893075.1 Planctomyces sp. SH-PL62
GGCTGCTGGATCAAGACGACTCCGCAGACGGCCGAGACCACGCAGCACCACACGAAGACGCCCGGACGCTGACGCAGCAACGGCCACGACAGCAACGCCACCCAAATCGGAAACAGATTCGTCAGCGTCAGCGCGTCGGCGACCGGCAATCGCGTGAGCGCGTAGAACGTGCAGACCAGGCTCGTGCTTCCGGCCAAGCTGCGGAGCCAAAGCGCTCGTGGGCCGAACACGACCAATTGACCTCCCGCCAACAAAGCCGACAGCCCGGTCAGCAGGAACGGCACACTCGACCGACCGATCGCAATGGCTTGCCACGCGAACCGGTCGCGCACGAGATGCGCCAATGTGCTCATGACCGTGAATGCGAACGCGCCGCACAACATCCACAAGTACGGCGCGAACGTAGCCACAGGCGGCTCGCCTGTGCTGGGGACAGGCGAGCCGCCTGTCGCTACGACGGACGAATCAACATTCTCGGCCATGACTACTCCATTGTGTGCCGCAGCCACTCGGCAATCCGCGTGGCATGAAACGGCAGCCAGGCCCGCTTCATGTAAACCCCGTGACCGAATTTTTCGACCTCGTCCGTACCATAATCGAGCAGCCACGCGGCATCGCCATCTGAGGGAACTCGTTGCCCGCAGCGCAGGCGTTCGAGCAACGTCAAAAACTCCTGAAACTTCTCCCGTACGCGAGCCCGCGCCGCTTCCGGCAACCGGTCAAGCAGCGCGTTCGACCCCGTCACCTGCGGCTCGATCAGCCCCGCTTCGAACAGTTGACCCAAAGCGCGATGTGCTTCGCGAATCTCGCGATCGACTGGCTTCAGATCCGTACCGGCAATCCCGAACGACTGCACCCAGTCTCCGTGCTTCGCTTTCAGAATCTCATCGAGCGTCTGCGGCAATGCCGGCTTCGCCAGCCACTCCGCCTGACCGCTGACGGGCCGCTGTTGAACAATGTGCAACAGCCGAGCATACCCGTCGCGATCCCAGCCATATCGCACCGGCCCACCAAACGTCACCAGGCACAGAGCCTTTGCCAACGGATGCGGCGAGGCCACGGCAGTGAGTCGCTCACGAGCGATCTTCCAATCGGGCCGCTCATTGCCGATCCGGCCGACGGAATTGAAGAAAGCCTCAATCGCTCCGCGATCGTTCGCCAACAGGTTGGTCAGCAGCGCGAAGACATTGCTCGCGTGGCTGTGTCCCCACAACAGCAACCGATCACGCACCGGATCAATCGGCAAGTCCGTCAGTCGATTGAAGAGCCTGATTGCCGCCTCGGCTCGCGCGAAATGATCGTTGCCGCTGGACCAATCGAAACGCTCGACGGGGATCTCGTCGGTTCGCAGCAAGGCTCGGAAGTCGTCGAGATAATCGTTTCGGAAGCTACCGGTCTCTCCCATCACGCGGTCACCGAGCTTCTGGTTGATCCCCCGCAGCACTCGCCCCCAGGACTCCAGCGCGATCGTCTTCACCAGCGGCCGCAACAGCGGCGGTGCCGAGTCCGTCATCTCGTCGAGCTTGTCCGCCAACCCAAACGGATCGTTACCGACAAACGTCCCATGCACGAGCAACACCCGCCGCACTCGCAGCCGCAGCAGCGTCTCGCCCACATCAACATTCGCCACTTGATCGGGTCGCACCGCCGCTACCGTCGTGGGAATCGGCGGCGACTCCCACGCGACGTAAGGCTGATGACGAAACCGATTCTGACGCGGCATGGATGATGTCCGTTCGACGTTAGACCGCCGCCGTGATGACCATTTCGACTTTGCAATCGGGATGCCCCAGCAGCGCTTGCACACAGGCTCGCGCGGGAGCGTGACCTTCAGGAACCCACTCGTCCCACAAAGAATTGAGCACCGACCCATCAGCCAAGTTCGGCAGATAGATCAACACCTGCAACAACCGCGTCCGATCGCTGCCAACCAGCTTCAATCGTCCGTCAATTTGCGCGAGTACTTGCGCGATCTGCCCGCGCACGTCCTGAGTCATGTCGTCCGGAACTTCCACGAAGTACGCCACACCGCCATGCACGACGGCGTCCGACCAACGGCGAGTCACTCCGAAGCGTTGAATGTCACTCATGCTCATCACTTTCTTGCAGCCATTTTCCGCCCTCCATTTTCCGCCAGCTCTTTCCGAATGATGCGAGAAGAGCTGGCGGAAAATGAAGGGCGAAAAATGAAGACATCAGGGACTTGTCGGCGGCGACCACGCGGCAGGTTTCGGATTCGGCACAGTCAGCGGAGCAGTGTCGCCCCAGATCGGTTGCAGTTCCGCCAGCCGCGCGAGCATCGTCTTGACTCGGTCGCTTTGAGCCGGTTCGGCGGCGAGGTTGTGCATCTCGTCGGGATCGGTCTGCAAATCAAAAAGCTGCGTGACGTTGACCTGCGGATATCGAATCAGCTTCCAGCGTTCGTCCCGGATTGCTCGCTGCACGCTGAGATAACTGAGAAACAATTCGCGCCGGATCGCGGGCCTCTGTCCGGTGATGACTGGCCGATGGCTGACGCCGTCGATTCCTTCGGGCGAAGCGGCTCCGACGAGATCGCACACCGTCGGATAGATATCGAGCAGATACATCAGCGCGTTGCTCTCACCGTGCGGGATACCGGGGCCAGCGAAGACCAACGGTGATTTCATCCCTGCGTCATACAGATTCTGCTTGCCGAGCAACCCATGACTGCCGACGGCGATCCCTTGATCCGCCGAGAACACGATCAATGTGTTGTCGAGCTTTCCCAGTTCCTTCAGCGACTGCAACAACCGGCCGATGTGAAAGTCGAGCGCGGTGATCGTCGCGTAGTACTCATGCAGAGTTCGGCGGACATCCACCTCGGTGCGAGGCCACGGCAACAGCTTCTCATCGCGGACAGTCATCTCACCGTTGTCGAACGGATGCACCGGCCGGAAATTCTTCGGCAGCGGAATCGAGTCGCGGTCGTATTGGTCGAGGTACTTCTGCGCGGCGACACGCGGATCGTGAGGATTGCCGAACGCCAGATACATACAGAACGGCTTCGCATCGGCTGGGCGGTCACGCAGAAACGTGATCGCCTCATCGACAATGACTTTCCCCGGCTCGCCACTACGTCGTTCGTCTTCGTCGTTGGTCAGATATTTGTTGACATCGAACTTCGCCTGAATCAGCGGAGCCGTGTTTCCCTTCTTGCCGTGGTGATAGGTGACGTATCCCGCTCCCTTCATCGACAACGGAAAGTTGGGCCCGTCTCCGGGCGCGATGCCACCTTTCTGCTTCGGATTATTCGGTGGCGTGAAATCCTTCCAGCGAAAGAACGCATTTCCGGAGAGCAACATGTTCCGACTGGGCGTGCAGACCGCCGCCGAGTTACCTCCCAGACAATACGCATTCCGCATCACGAACCCGCGCTTCACCAGCGTATCGAGGTTCGGCGTCTTCACCGTCGGATGACCCAGCGCGGCAATCGAGTCCGCTCGCATGTCGTCGGCAAACAGGAACACGACATTCGGCCGAGCCTGCGTGTCGGCAGCTTCCACCGCCGTACTGGCCAGCCAAACCAAAAGCAGACCAACCAACGATCTCAACCAAAAACTCATTGTGACTTCCTTGATGCGACAAGACTGGAGAACACTGATCGACGCTCATCTGCACTAATCTGATTAGCGAAGATCAGCGAAGATTAGTGTTCCTTCCTCATGGTCCGTTTCAAACTCGGATCCAATTGCTCGATGAACTCATCCGACATCCCCGCCGCGCGACGAGCTTCGCGTTGAAAGATCTCGCCGCGAGCCTTCTCCGCGCGCAGCGGCCACTTCAAGTGAGCCTGAAACGCCTCCCAATCAGTTTGTTCCGGTGACTTCAGTTTTCGGAGCCATTCCAGCCCAAAGGCCACGTGTTGAATCTCGTCGTGATGAATCGCTCGCATGATCGCCGCGCCGCGCTCGTCCCCAGCTTGCTCGAAGTAAGTCGCGAACTCCAGCGTGTGATCGAGGTTCGCCCCCTCGAAGACCAACGGCAGCGTCGCGAGATAATCCAAAACGCTGTCGAACTGTTGAGCCTTCCGCCAAATGTAGGCGTTGACCGGCAGCTCGCCGAATCGCAGACCAAGCGCCGCCCCTCGCTCGACATGCAGCCGCGTGTGCCGCTGCTCATCCGCCATCACGTCGATCATGCCGCGCCGGAATTCCGCCGGAGCTTCCGGAAACGCGACCAGCACCCAAGCCATCACCTCCAGCGCCTGAAGCTCGTGATTCGCCATGATGTGATGCGCGATCGCCCGTTTCTTGACGTCTTGAAACGCTCCGAGCTTCGGCATCGTCGGAGCCGTTCGCGGCGCAGCAAATCGCAACTCATTCGGTCGCGCGGGAACTTCCGGCCGCCACGCCTCACCCGGTCGCTTGTCCGTCCACGACCGCCCACCGCGAGCCAATTTCTCGTCGAGGCTTTCGCTCAGCAGAATGCGTTCGGCAAACTCGCGCAGTTCCATCATGACCTCAACCGCGACCACCTTCGCAGCAGGTCTCGCAGATCGTGTGACACTGCGAGCATTGCAACTTGTGCCGAATCTCGATCAGCGTTCCACCACAAACCGGACAACCCGCCCGACATGTCTCCGACTTCTCTGCAAGCTCATCCGTCCGACTCTCTGCAACCTGCTCCGTCATTGTGCCTCCTCAATTTGCAATTTGCATTTTGCAATTCTCAATTTGCAATCCCCAACTCTTTCGATGCCCACGGCCCCAGCTTCTCGCGGAAGATCTTGACGTTGTGCCGGATATCCACAGGCAGCGACCGATGAAACAAGATCGTCTCGATCGAGGCTGTCAGTAGATTCGCTTTCGACAACTCCAAGAGTTCTGCTTGGAAGCGATCTCTTTCTGTTCCGGTCTTGGGAAACTGCCCCGCCTCCGGTTCGACGATGATGACCGGTCTCTGCCGCGGTTTCGAGCCGACACCCACCAACGCCGACCGAAACACTCGCGGATGATTGTTGAAGATCGCCTCGCACGGAATTGTGAACATGCGGCCGAGTTCCGTCTCAACGATGTGTGCCTTTCGCCCGCAGAACCAGAGCCGGCCTTGATCGTCGAGGTAGCCGACGTCGCCCATGCGATGCCAGAGGGGAGGAGGGGGGGAGAGTGCCTCGTCGTTGATCTTCGCCATCGTTGTCGCATCCGGCCGCTGAAAATACTCGCGCGTTGTTGAGGGGCCGCGCACGACGATCTCGCCGATCTTGCCTTGCGGGAGTTCGTCAACGTCCGCCATCAAACGAATCGGTTGATCGATGATCTCGATGATCTTCACTTCGATGCCCGGAAAGGTGCGGCCGACACAGGTACCGGCACCTTGTCTCGATAACGGTGCGGTCTGTTCCAGAACCTCGCGTCCGCTGATGGATGCGACCGGCAAAGACTCGGTCGCGCCGTAGGGCGTGTGAATGTCGGCATCAGGATTCGAGAACGCACAACGCATCCGTTCGATCACGTGAACCGGCACCGGCGCGCCGGCGGATAAGACGCGACGCAGCGCGCTCGGCAACTTCACGCCGATCGCTTCGCAGTGCCGTCCGACTCGGTTCCAAATTGCGGGCGAACCGAATGCTTGCGTGACGTTCCAATCTCGCAGATGAGCCAAGATGCGCGTGGGATCGACACATGCCGGTTGCGTGGGGTTCATGTCAGGAATCACAGTCGTGACTCCCATCGCCGCATTGAACAGTCCGAAGAGCGGGAAGCCCGGCAGGTCCACCTCACCCGGTTGGATGTTGTAGAAGTCGCGCAGCAGATCGACTTGAGCGTCGAACATGCTGTGTTCGTAGACGACTCCTTTCGGGGGGCCGGTACTGCCGCTGGTGAAGATGATCGCGGCGGGGTCGTGAGATGTGGGATAACGGCTTTCGGCTTTCGGCTTTCGGCTTTCGGCCAGCAGGTCGGCGTAGGTCTTGCCGTTCCAAAACCATTGGCGGCCACCGACGGTGACGTTAAATCGGGCGTTCGGAAATCGGCGATGCTTGATCGTGCGAATTGCTTGCACGATTGGGATCGCCACGAAACCGTCGGGATTGATCTCTTCCAGACAGCGAAAAATGTTTGAACGGCCCATGCCCGGATCAATCAACACGACCACGATGCCGGCACGCATCAAACCAAACGTGAGGGCGATGAACTCAAAGCTCGGTCGGACCATCAGCACCAAACGTTGACCCGGCTGCACGCCCCAAGTCAGCAAACCGTTCGCGATGGAGGTTGCTTCGACTTCGAGTTGCGCGAACGTCCGAGTTCGGTAGCGGTACTTGCCGGCCGAGTCCCGTCCGGCCGGCTGCACGACCGCGATTTGGTTCGGCCAACGCGAGGCCGAGGCGGTCAGGCGATCCGCGATGTTGAGCGACTCCGTCATGGCGGGCGGAGTGTAACGACGGACGACTCATTCGCGATCTTTGCGAGCGACTCGCAAATGATCCTTGAAGTTGTAGAGATCCCCCGCCTGCAACACGGACGAACGCGGTGCTGCCTCCGTCGAAGAACTGTCGAGCACATTGACTTGATTCTTCCCGACCACTTCCATCTTGTAGCCATGAACAATCAACGCGGTCGCATCCTCGATTCCCAAGCCAACGACCTGGGGATGCTCCTTTTGAAGTTGCGTCAGTTCCGACGGTGTTTCACCCTTCTGAGTACACGACGTGATCGCGACGCCGGGAAGAAAACCGAAACCGCGATCGTAGCCGTCGGTGAGCATTCGCTTGGTTGGGACCGGACTGGCGTTGAGCAAGACTTCTCCCTGCATCAGCCCGCCGGCCGCTGTTCCGCCAATGACACCACCGCGCCGCAGGACGTCTCGGCAAAGTTGCTCGGCCACCGAGCCTAGGCAAGATTCCACGCAACGCTGCGGCCGCGCGCCGCAGAGCCAAACGCCACCTGCCGTCTTCAGGATCTCCGTCAGTTTCGGATCGTCCGCCTGCTGACGAGAGCTGAACTCCACACGTCGCACGCTCTTGACGCCCGCCGCGCGAAGCTTGTTCATGAACGCGGTTTCGGCTTCTTCCGATTCGCCTCCATCGAACGTGACCAGCGCGACATTCGCTTCGGTCCCGCCAGCGGCGGCTACGAAGCGCTCAGTGGCTTCAGTCGGAACGGCGTCACCGCCGACAATGACCAACGTGCCATCCGAGACTTGCGGCACAGATTGCGACATCCGCGTTTGTGGTTGCAGACGTGCCAGCATGATCCGCTGGAGTTGTCCCAAGTCCGCTTTGTCGCCACTGCGGAGACTCTCGATCATCGGCTCGCGCGAGTTCGTCCGCGCGAAGCAGACGCGGACTTCCGAATCACCCAGCACGGACAATCGTCGGCCTTGCACCAGCAACGCAGTTGCCTCGTCGATGCCCAGGCCCACCAAGTTGGGATGCTGTTCGACGACCTTCAGCAAACGATCTTGTCTCATGCGACGCACGAAATGTTGATCGACGACCGCTCCGTCCAAGAAGCCAAACCCGCGACCGAGTTCCGCCATCGTGCCGCCTCGGCGAATCATCAGCTTGGACATCACCGCCGCGCCGGCCGACGTGCCACCAATGACGCCGCCCCGTTCGAGCAACTTGTGCATCTCGGCTTCCGTGCGCGTGCCGGAGTAAGTGTCGATCAGCCACGCTTGGTTGCCTCCCATGAACCACACGCAGTTCGCGCGCGTGAGCGGCTCAACGAATTGTTCGGTGTCGGCAACCTCGCGCGAGCGCGTGTGCAGAATCGTCATCTCCGCCAGCTTCTGCTGCCGCCACCACGCGACGTACGTTTCGACATCGGGCGTGTCCGCTGTTTGGCTCGCGGTCGAGATGACCACCAGCCGCGCATGCTCGCCACCGGCCAGTTCGAGCACTTTGGCTCGCAGCATTTCGGGCAGAGTCCCACCGCCACAGATCAGCAGCGATCCTTTTTCAGGACCAAAAGCTGCGGGAGCGTTCGGCTCATTCGTTTGACCGCGCGATTCCGCAGGCATCATCGCCACGAGAATCGCCATGACCGCCGCTGCAATCCACGTTGCGCGGCCGAAGCTAATCGGAGACTTCAAAGTGGCACCTCATTCTTTGAGCCACGGAAGTTCTTCACCAGAACGGTCACCTCATGCGACCGTCGGGACGGCGAAGGGTTCTCTTACGGGCGTGGAAGTATGCTGGTTTTCACGAATGAAGAAAGACTGATTCGTGGATTCCTGGCTAAAAAGCCGAGGTTTTCGGGAGGGCGAGGGACCGGTTGGGAGGGCTGGACACGATCGCTCAGGCGGCGTATGGCGTCTATCAAATAGAAGAAGCGGTCGTCATCGACCGCTTCTTGCTTGCTGTAGCAAAGCACCGCTAGGTGCGCGAAGAACTACTTCTTCTTCGCGGCAGCCTTCTTCGCGGGAGCTTTCTTAGCAGCCTTAGCAGCTTTCTTCTTGGCCATTGTAGCACTCCTTACTGAGCAGTTAGGTGACTGCCGCACTCGCTTGGCTAACCGGGCTGTAACGAGTTCGACGAACCACCACACCTTGTTGTCCGACCTACCAACCATGATAGATCGTGGTGAGCATCCTGCCCCGAAAGTTCGTCGTTCCGTTTTCAGCGAAGCGAAGTAAGAAGTGAATCTTGTTTCGATTCGATTCATGCCGGTGACAACTGCGATCCGTTGCAAGTTGCACACACTTGACGCGGATCATCCTGACGTCTTTTTTTATTTCCTGCAACCCAATTCTTGACAGAATCGCGCAGATTGTGGCGAGTTGTTTGGATCGCGTTTGCAGCGCATGACGAATCAATTTCAATCACTCGCGCACGATGTTGATCATGTGAATCGCGCTCGAAGACATCGAATGATCTCTCTCATGAGTTTGATAACTGACTCAACACATCGCGCATGTACTCGATGCTTTCACGCGCGATCTTCTCCGCTCCTGGTCGATAGTCGAAGACTTCCACGGAGACCCAGCCGGAGTAATTTGTTCGCTGTAATGCCCGGAAAATCGGGGCA
>CAMDDX010000308.1 GCA_945893075.1 Planctomyces sp. SH-PL62
GTCTCACCGAACGGTTCCGTCTTTCTCGCTTCGCCGACTTCGACTTCTGCCTTCGATCCATGAGCCAGATTCCTTTCTGACTGAAGCGTTTTCAGTTGGTCCTGTTAGGAATGTGGCTTTTCTATTCTCTCCTTCGTTTCTGAAACCCCCAGCTTTCTTCGACGCCAAATCGTTCACGGCGTTGCCCAACGGGGCGAGACTCCGGCTCCCCCGTTCGAGTAACGCCTCATTGGGGCTTGCAGATGTTTGTCGTTCTGCCACCCAGGGCTGCGCCCTGGGCTTTCGAGTCTTGCCCCGTTGGGGCAAAGGCGAGAACCGAGATTCGTGTTGTCGTTGTGATTGATACGACCCCTTCCGTCACCGGTGACCGGCCCAGATTCTTTGATCGGCACGAATTGCCGATTTGGCCGACCGGCGGAAGTTGCCGATGTTCGAAGACGTCAGAGAGCGACTGTCTCGCTCGGACTGTTTTCGGACGCGAGGCGTCTGAGGTTTTGGCTCGTCATCGAGACGGCACAACTTCGTGAAAGGGATCGTATGCGCAAATTGACTCTGGGATTGATCGCCGTTTTAGGACTCGTCGCGATGTCCGACTCCGCCAGCGCGAAAGACCGCTCGCGCAAGATGCGTTACCAGCAGCCGCAGCAGAACTACTACCAAGAGAACGAACGACCGGGTCTCTTCGGTGGGCTGATCGAAATGGAGCGTCGCAAGAACGCTTGGCTGCGCCAAACATTCTTTGGCCGGTAATCGAACCGACGAAGCGCTCGCGCGAAATACAAACGCTCGCAAGACTGGCCACAGGCACGGTGGCTCAGTGTTGCGAGCGTTTTGTGAGTCAAAGCGTCTCTCGGAATCTCAGTCGCAGGAGCGACTGAGCTACGTAGGCGAGTCGCTCCTGCGACTCGCATTCAGACGCCGCTCCGCTCGCCTGTGTCGTTCGTGCTATGCGCGTGACTTGGGGGCGAGCATGTTCGCCACCGCGAGATGTCCCGCACCTTCTTGCGATTGGCCGGAACTCTGAAGTGCTTTTCCAAGTTGCAGGTGAGCCTCCACGGAATCAGGTTGCAGGCCGACGGCCTTCGTGAACGACGAAACCGCGTCGCTCCAGCGTTCGAGTTCCGCATTCGATTGGCCCAGCCCCATCCAGCCATCGAACAAGCTGGCTTGGAACGACAGGGCTCGCTGATACGACTTCACGGCAGCAGCCTGATCACCGATCTGCCGCAGCGCGGTGGCAAGATCTAAATGAATCGCGGCGACTCGAGGCCGTAACGCGGCGGCGCGGCGCAGGTGCGGGACTGCGTCCGCGAAACGGCCTTGCTCGGAACGGACCACGCCCAGGTTCAGCAACGCTTCGGCGTAATCGGGATCTATCGACAGCGCGGACTCGTATTGCTCGGCGGCTTGATCGAACTGGCCTCGCTCGCGAAACAGGTTGCCGAGATTCAGCCGGGCCAACGCGGACTGCGGTGCTTCAATCAACGCAGCTTGCAGAGCGGCCTCGGCTTCGTCGATACGCCCTTGTTGCAATCGGAGAATGCCCAGATAGGTGCGCGCCTCGGCGCACTGCGGATCGACAGCGATCGCCTGCTCGAAACAATCGGCCGCGTCGCGGGTATCGCCCTGCCCGTTCCACGCGCTACCGAGATTTGTCAGATACTTCGCCGAGCGATCGTCGATTTGAACCGCTTTACGGAACAGCTTGACGGCATCGGTGTAGTTGGACTTCTGAAACTCAATCACGCCGAGCAGATTCCACGCTTCTGCGTTTTGTGGCTCGATGAGGACGAACTCGGTCAACCGGCGCTGCGCCTCGACGAAATGACCGTTCTCGAACAGACGCTGCGCGGCTTGAAACGTTCCGGCCGGTGCGACCATGACAGCAGGTTCCTTGAGAAATCGAACGTGACAACGAAAACGCCGCTGACCACTTGCAGCGGTCAGCGGCGTCGTTTTAGGTCATGAATCAGTCGGCGTCACGCGGCTTGATCGGTCTGCGGCAGACGATCTTGAACTTGTGTCGCCAAGCCCAATGCCTTGAGCACGCGGATCATCATGTAGGTGATGTCGATCTCCCACGGCTTGTGGCCGTGGCGAGCGAGTCGCTGGTGAGCGTGATGGTTGTTGTGCCAGCCTTCACCATAGCTGAGCAGTGCGACCCACCACAGATTGCGGGAGCGGTCGGTCGTCTCGTAATTGCGATAGCCCCAAATGTGGGTCGCCGAATTCACGAACCACGTGCTGTGATAGCCCACCACCATTCGCAGGCAGAGACCCCACAACAGGCAGGACAGCCCCAAACCATCAAAGAAGTAGTTGCCACCGAAGTACAGCATTGCTCCGAAGATCATCGGGACAACCGGGAAGAACTTGTGGAAGAACCGCTGAACCGGATCCTTATACATGTCGGGAGCCCAGCGCTTCAGCAACGCTTCGAGTTCGCCCGGACCTTCCTTCGGCTTGAACCACAACATGTGCGACCACCAGAAGCCATCGTTCGGAGTATGCGGGTCACCCTCTTGGTCGGAGAGCACATGATGCTTGCGATGTGTCGCGACCCAGAACAGCGGGCTCCCCTCGGCCGCCAACATGCCGCAGATCGAGAAGAAGTACTTCACGGGAGTCGAGACCACCAAACTGCCGTGAGTCAGCAAACGGTGATAGCCGAGAGTGACTCCCAGACACGCCGTCACCCAGTGCATCACCACAGCGATGGCCAGCCCGACCCAACTGAAATGCCAAAACGCGGCGATCGCGGCCGCATTCATGCCGACCATCCAAATCACGTTGTACCAATTGACGCCGTGTGGAAAGCGCTGTCGGAAACTACTGACGACCGGATGCGAAACCTCTGGTCGAAGACGCTTTGTCTTCACGTTCGTTTCGGTTGGATGCTCGCGATCCGTCGAAAAATGGGGATGAGCCAAACTGCCACGCAACGAGGTACCCTCGTCGGTACTCGTGGGCGCGGATGGGGCGGAGATTTCCGATAAAGCAGAGTCGTGGGTCACGATAGCACTCCGATGCAGAAGGTTCTCAACACGTTTATGACCACCAAGACGGCGGTCGAACCGTGAGGGATTGTAGAACAGCATCGGAAATTGGTGGGTCAGGGACGGGTCAAACTTTTGTCAAACTTCTGTCATCGTGTTGCCTGTTATCAGCCGCAGGGCGCTAGCCCCGGTTCAGAATCGACCTAACCGGGGCTAGCGCCCTACGGCTCTCTTGATCAACCGAGAATCGTCTGCTCGCGGTCCGGGCCGACCGAGATGATCTCGACTCGTGAGTTCAGCAACTCGGCGATCGTGTCCACGTAACGCCGCGCGTTGGCGGGAAGATCGGCGACCTTGCGGATGTGCGAGATTTCGCACTTCCAACCCGGCAGAGTGCGATAGACCGGTTGAACTTGAGCGAGCCGTTCGACATGGCTGGGGAAGTCGGTTGTCCGTTCGCCGTCGATCTCATAAGCCTCGCACACGTTCAATTTATCCAGGCCGCTGAGCACATCCAGCAACATGACCGCCAGGCAGTCGATGCCGCTGATTCGTGCTCCATAACCGGCGGCCACTGAGTCGAACCAACCGCAGCGCCGCGGGCGGCCGGTCACCGTGCCGTACTCGTGGCCGACGTCGCGAATGTGCTGGCCGATTTCGTTGTTCAACTCCGTGGGGAACGGGCCGCCGCCGACGCGCGTCGTGTACGCCTTCACGATGCCAATCATCCGCGAGATCGTCCGCTCCGGAACTCCGCTGCCGCTGTGAATGCCGCAGCCGGAACTGCTCGATGAAGTCACATACGGAAACGTGCCGTGATCCAAGTCGAGCAGACTTCCCTGAGCACCCTCGAACAACAGCCGCTTCTTGTCGTCAATCGCGTGATGCAAGAACGCGGTCGTGTCGCAGATGTAGGGCTTGAGCCGTTCGGTGTAGGCCATGTACTCGGTGAAGATCGCGTCGGCATCAAACGGTTGGAACGCCGGATCGAGCGCGGCGAGCATCTGATTCTTGAACGCCACGATCTCATTCAGCCGACTGCGGAGCAGATCGGGATACAGCAGATCGCCAATCCGAATCGCGTGCGTGCGTCCGGCCTTCTCGCGATAGCAGGTGCCGATGCCGCGCATCGTCGTGCCGATCTTCTCGGCCTGCCGCGAGTTCTCAAGCACCGCTTCCTCGACCATGTGATACGGGAAGATGACGTGCGCGCGATCGCTGATTTTGAATCGTTCGGGAGCGACCGGCCCGCGTCGCGAGACAATGCCGTCCAACTCGGCCAGAAACGCCTTGGGGTTGATGACGACGCCCGTCGCCACGACCGACGTGATGCCGTCTCGCAAGATGCCGGCTGGCAACAGCGAGAGCTTGTACGTCTGGCCGTCGAACTTCACGGTATGTCCGGCGTTATTGCCACCTTGATAACGGACGACGATGTCATGCTCAGACGTCAGGAGATCGACGATCTTACCCTTGGCCTCGTCACCCCACTGCAAACCCACAACTGCTGTTGCCGTCACGATGAATCCTCAATTGAAAACAGAAATGGCTGCGCACAAACGCGGGGAGTGTAATGGCTCAGGGGATGGGAGACAGGGAACGGGAGACGCTGAACTTATCCGGCCAAATGCCGAATCCCGACGCTTGCGGCCTCGCGAGGCCACGGCCAAGATGACGCCCCTCTTGAACCCGGCAACTTGCTCACAGCGTGAAAGGGAACTCGATGAGCGTTCGGCTGAAACTCTTTGCGATGATGTTTTTGGAGTTCTTCATCTGGGGAGCCTGGCTGCCGCTGATCTTCGGATATCTGCCGAGCCTTGGATTCACAGGAGCACAGCAGTCGCTGATTTTGAACGCCTTCCCAGCCGCCGCGATCCTGGCGATGTTTTTCAGCAATCAATTCGCGGACCGACATTTCGCCGCCGAGAAGTTCTGTGCGGCGAGCCATTTCATCGGTGGCTTGGCAATCTTGGCGTTGGCTTTCGTCAATACGTCGCCGGAAGCGATCAAATTCATTGCCG
Organism: Planctomyces sp. SH-PL62; assembly: GCA_945893075.1. GTDB lineage: Bacteria > Planctomycetota > Planctomycetia > Planctomycetales > Planctomycetaceae > SXKJ01. The sequence continues at coordinate 5,018 of CAMDDX010000308.1, forward strand.
ACAATCCAAAGGATTACTGGAATCCACACGCCCCATTTTGGCCGTTCTTTGGATTGATGCTGGCGCATTGCATTCTCTACGTGCCGACGATTTCGATCACGAACTCGATCGCGTTCGCCAGCATGAAAGACGCTCAAGAGGAATTCGGCATCGTGCGCATGGGAGGCACGATCGGCTGGATCGCGGCCGCGTGGCCATTCACGTTCATCCTCGTCGATTGGGAAGCGGTCAACGCCGCGAACCCCGTTGGGCTGGTGAGCTGGCTGGAGACCGTGCTCAAGAATGGACTGACCGGAGCCGCGCTGCAGGACGGCACGAAGTGGACCTACATCGTCGCGGGAGTCGCATCGCTGGTGCTCGCCGCGTTTAGCCTCGGCCTTCCGCACACGCCGCCGAAGAAAGCGATCGAAGGCGAAGCGGGAAGTCTTGCGTGGCTGGAAGCCACGAAACTATTGCGGCACCCGTTTGTGCTCGTGCTGTGGCTGGTCACGTTCGTCGATGCGTTCGTGCATAACTGCTACTTCAATTGGACGGGCACATTCCTGGGCACGGCGGCCGAAGCGGGCGGGGTCGGCATTCCGGGCAACTGGATCATGCCCGTGATGAGCGTCGGACAGATCGCCGAAATCCTGACCATGTTTGTCCTCGGCATGACACTCAAGAATCTCGGCTGGCGAACCACGATGATCCTGGGTGTCCTCGGACATGCGGCTCGCTTCGCGGTGTACTCGTTCTTTCCAGAGCATCCGTGGTTGATCATCGTCGTGCAGGTGCTGCATGGCATCTGCTACGCCTTCTTCTTCGCGACCGTCTACATCTTCGTGGACGAGTACTTTCCCAAAGACATGCGTTCGAGCGCCCAAGGCTTGTTCAACGTGATGATTCTTGGTGGCGGAGCACTTGTCGCCAATGCGATCTGTCCGACTCTGATTCAGACGGTCTTCACCAAGGACGGCGTCACGGACTTCCGTGGGTTGTTCCTCGTGCCGCTCGTTGCCGCTGTTGCTGCGGCGGTCGCGTTGGCGTTGTTCTTCCATCCGCCGAAGATCAACAGCGGAAGCGACAAATCGCCCGCCGCCTGACCCTGGAGTGCGGTGGCTCAACACCGCCCTCCATCCGGTAGCGGCGGTTGAGATGATGTGCCCGGAACACGTCGTCGTGAGAGACGACTTCCCCGCAAATCATCACGACGAAGGTCTCTCGAAACGGAGCGCCAACTCCCGCGATCGAATGGAGGGCGGCGTCAAGCCGCCGCACTCCAAGGAAACGGCCCGCCGAATCAGAGGATTCGGCGGGCCGCGTGCTTTTGTGAAACGGATTGCTCCGCTCCGCTATTCGAGAATCTCAGAAGTACTCTCGACGATTTTCTTGACGCCTGCCTTATCGAGCTTGCCCTTGGCGAAAGCGTGGTTGACCACGGTTTTCTGACCCTTCCAGAGCAACACGGTGACTTCGGCATCCTCCGCGATCTTGTAGTTCGGAGGTCCGGCGACGCCGTCGAAGATCGTCAGCGGCACATGCTTGATGCCGGACTTCTCGGCGAGGGCCTTCAACTTGGCTTCATCGCCGTCCGCATCATTGCTGAGCAGGACGACAAACGAGGCCATCTTTTTCTCTTCGTTCTTCGCGACGAGTTCGTCGACTTGCTTGACCAAACTGGTCAAGTCGTCCGTGATGGATCTTGTGAAGATCGTCACCACCGGACGGCCACCGTACCTTCAGCGATAGCAGAGCGTTTTGTCCTTGTTCGGGCCGGTGATGTCGCGGACGTTGAACACGCCTGCGGGATCACCGGGCTGCAAACCAGACTTCAGCTCTGCGGCCATCAGGCCCGCCGTTGCAATCAGCAACGCGAGCACAGGGGCGCAGATTCGTCTCATCTGAGCACTCTCCTTCTTTCGAGGAACAAACAATTTCCGACCGCACGCGCGGCCGGCTTGCACTCACAGATCAGCCGGCACGCGCTGGCGTCCGGTTCAAACCGGGGCTAGCGCCCTGCGGCTCATGATTCATTACTTCTCCGCCTTCTCGACTTTCAGTTCCGCCAGCTTCTTGAGGATCGCGTCGGCCGCCGCCGCCGCTTTGACCTCTTTGTCGACGAAGGCGATCTTGCCTTCCTTGCTGACGTAGACCGTCCAGCGTTTCGGGAAGCCCTTGTCGTCCGCAACCAAGCCATACTCTTTGGCGGTCTTGCGGGACGGATCGCTCAGCAGCGGGAAATCGAGATTCAACTCGTCCGCGAATTCTTTGTTGTACTCCGGCGTGTCACAACTGGCTCCGAAGTAGGCCACGTTGAATTCACGCAGGGCTTTGCCGCTCTCACGGAGCGACTTGCATTCGGCCGTTCAGCCACCGGTCTTGGCTTTGGGATACCAAGCCACCACGACCGCCTTCTTCCCTTTGAAGTCCGACAGCTTGTACGTCTTGCCGTCGGTCCCCTTCATCTCCCAATTGGGAGCGTCATCCCCCACCTTCGGCTCAGCCGCGCCGGCGACCATCGTCACCGCCGCCAGGCCGAGGCTCAGGCAGACTGTCTGAAACCATTTCATTGTTGCGACTCCTTGAAAAGCCAGTTGCGTTTCGCCCGCCCGCGCGAGCGGGAGGACACGTTATCGCTGACGACCCCGATTTGGCCAGCGATCTCCAGTGATCGGCTCAGCGTGAATACGGCTGCGTCAGTTTTAAGTCAGGAACCATGCGGTAGTGCTTGACGATCAGCACATCCGTGTCGAGCAATTGCATGGCTTAATTCCGCTCGCGAGTCTCGGCCTGCTGCCGCAACGTTCGGGCGTGAGCCGCCGAATCCACGATGTCCTGGCGGCTGCCGACCAATCCCTCGCGCTTCCAATAGGCGAGCAACTCAGAACCACTTTGCGGACCCGTCGGAGCGACTCTTCCGAGTTGCACCAGCCGAACCACGTAGTCCGGCAGAGACAGCCCGGCTTGCGAGGCTTCGGTCTCCAATTCGGCTTCTAACTCCGAGGACAGTTCCACAACGAGGCTCATGAGATTTCTCCGTTCTCCTCTGGCCAAGACGTTCGCCAGATGACAGCCACAAGATGCTACTCGTTCGGAATGCGATGCAAAGTGAAAAAGCCATACGCTGGAAAAAACGGTTTGCCGGGATCGGCGACGTCTCGGCACGAGATGTCGTAAACGTAGTTCGGTGTCTTTCGCGAATCGACTTTCAGTTTCACGGTCTTGCCGTCGTCGCTCAACTCGATCGCCAGCACCTTGCAGCGATGCCGATCCGAATCGGGAGTCGCATACGCTCCGCCCCAAACGCGGGTGTAGCCGGAGATCGAATAGTGCTCCGGGTTCGTCGCGCGAGCACGATCGACCGGCGAAAAGAAGTTGACGTCGAATCCGTCGCGAGTCGCTCGGATCTCGCGAATGCCGTTGGGCCGCTGACCGTTCCCCTTGAGCTTCACGATGCTGCCGGTGTTCTGCCCTCCGGCCCAACCGCTGTCGGCGATGCTGCCGATGTAGATTTCTCCCTTCGGGCTAACGCCGCAGCAGAGCGGCCCTTCAAAGTTGGGGACGGTTTGCTGTCGCGGAGCCGCCGGTTTTCCGCCGCTGACTTCAATCGCATTCGTCGCTCCGAGCGGTGTCGCGGTGCTGTTGAGTCCTCGAACCAACTCGTCGTCGGTCATCGAAAACGGATAGACCGCTCCCTGCATGACATCGCCGACGCGCTGCGTGCTGAAGCGGATCAGGAACCGCCCGTTGTACTCGCATCCGATGCCGTGTCCTTTCAAATCGGGATAACCCTCTTTGCCCGTGAGAAACACGAGACCGTTCACGCTACGAGTCCACGGATGCGGAATCTGAATCGCCGCCTTCGTCTCCGGCGCGTCCTTGTCTTCCTCATGAGTGCTCGGCACCCCGTAATGCGCCCCCTCGACGAGATAGTTGATCTCGTTGAAGCAGTTCTGCACTCCCTGCTGATCCGAGAC
>CAMDDX010000309.1 GCA_945893075.1 Planctomyces sp. SH-PL62
GAATGCTGGAGCAGGCACGGAACTCCAGTCGGCCTATCGGCCTCCTTCCGTTCCGTGCCTGCTCCAGCATTCCTTGAAAGAACCATGCGCCACTGACCTAAAGGTCGTGTCACTCAACTGACCTAAAGGTGGTGTCACTTCTCTCCTAGTCTGTAGATCGGCGCGAAGCTGGCCGAACTGTGGCGATTGTGCGGCGCAAAGCAGATTTCTGAATGTCGCCGAGCGGCGGATTCGGCCGGTCGAGATCGAGGTCGGCCCGCGCCGCAGTTCGGACACTGGGTGAAGATCTGCGGCAGTCGATTCCAGCCTGCTTGGCAGATCGTTTTCTTCACAGTAGTTTCCTCACACTCTGATCCTCGTTCTGAGTGAGCCGACCGGTGAATTGAGTCGTTCGGACTGTCGCAACCAAGAGGGAAAACGCGCCGTTGATCTTTCAAGGAGCCTGAACTATGGGAAGCAAACTCAAGACCATCGACGAGTATCTCACCGCCGTGAGCGATGATCAGCGAGCCGCGCTGGAGAAACTGCGCAAGACCATTCGGGCAGCCGTGCCGCGGGCGGAAGAGTGCATCAACTACGGAGTCGCCGCATTCCGACTGGATGGAAAAGTTCTGGTCGGTTTCGGCGCGTCTGCGAAGCATTGCTCGTTCTATCCCATGAACGGCTCCACGGTCGCCGCTTTCCAGGACGAACTCAAGAACTACGAAACCACAAAGGGGAGCATCCACTTTCAACCTGCCAAACCCCTTCCGGCCACCTTGGTGCGGAAGCTGATCAAGGCTCGGATCGCGGAGTTCGGCGGTTGATGTCGAGAGGAAGGGCCTGGCAGAGATGTAGTGTGGGACCAGCGGCGCTTCGCCGCGCCGGCCCACCAAATCAACATTCCATCACCGAGTCGACGGTGGGTCGGCGCTCGAAGCGAGCTTGTCCCACCCTACTCGGCGTCGCAGAAGGAACAAACGCATGGCAACCAAAATCACTCCGTTCCTGATGTTCGAGGGCAAGGCCGAAGAGGCGATGAACTTCTACGTCTCGCTCTTCGAGAACTCGCGCGTGATCAGCATCCAGCGCTACGGTCCGGGCGAGGCCGGGGCGGAAGGGTCGGTCATGCAAGCAGCCTTCTCGGTCGCCGGGCAGACGATCATGTGCATCGACAGCCCGATGAAGCACGGCTTTACCTTCACACCCGCGACGTCTCTGTTCGTGGACTGCGGCTCGGAGGCGGAGCTCGACAAACTGTTTGCCAAGCTGTCGGAGTCCGGACAAGTCATGATGCCGCCCGGAGACTATGGCTTCAGCCGGAAATTCGCCTGGGTCTCCGACTGCTATGGAGTCTCCTGGCAGTTGAACCTGCCGAATGTATGAGGCGCAGCCTCGCTACGGGCGCACGACGCACTTTGCGCGCGAGCCGGGGTCAGGTGTTCTGATTTCTGTTTTGGCTGTGGAATTGCCGTCGATGGTCGTTGCCGAAAAGGTTTCCAATCCACACTTGGTTCCGTTTGCAACGCCAAAACAGAAATCAGAACACCTGACCCCTCGCCGATACGGTATCAATCACAAAGTGCGTCGTGCGCCCCCTCGCTAAAGCGTTGCCAGCGTTTCAATGACCGCGAAGTCCCGCTTCTCATCGCGACGCAACTTGGCTGCCGCATGATCGGGGTCGTGATCGGACAAGGCCCACCAGCCGCGATCCGCGCACGTTCCCAGAACTTCCGGCTTGATGCGTCGCAGCTTCAGCAGTTCGAGGTCATACGCAATGCACCACAACGACGGCAGATGACGAAACGTCGGACAGCAGTCGCCCAGATAGATCGCTCCCTCGCCCCCGCTTTCGATGACGATGGCTTGATGAGCTTCCGTGTGCCCGCCCGTCACCCAGGCTCGCAGGCCCGGCACGATCTCGACGTTGCCGTCGATCAACCGCAACTGCCCCGCCTCTTTGAGCGGCACGAAATTCGGCTGATGATAGGCCGCGCGGAGTTCCGGGTACTCGGCCGTCGCCGTCGCCCATTCGTGGCGCTGCGCGACATAGGTCGCTTTCGGAAACGTCGGTACCGCGCGTCCCGACGCATCGAACCGAGTCGCTCCCCCCGCATGATCGAAATGCAGATGTGACAGCACAACGACGTCGATGTCATTCACCGTCAGTCCGACTGCCGCAAGACTCTCGACCAACGGTTCGCCTGGCTCGGAAGAAAAATTGCCGCGCTCCTTCTCGGTCAGCTTCGAGCCGTAACCGGTGTCGATCAAAACATTCTCACGCCCGGTCCGCACCAGCACGCAACTGGTTCGTTGTTGGATGCGGCTCTTCTCATCGACCGAGATGTACCGCATCCACACGGTGCGTGGCACAACGCCGAACATCGACCCGCCGTCGATCCAATAGTTTCCGCCGGAGATCGTTCGCAGTTCAAAATCACCGAGTCGCATGGTTGCCTCCTGTCTCTGTCGCGGCCATTGTGGTGTTGGCATCTCACCGGCACCATGTTGGCGTGCGGGAAGTTGAAATCTCAAATTTGAAATCTCAAATCAATGGCTCATTATTTTCGATACAAGACTGCCGCCGATGTCGTGGCCGATGCCGAGCGACTCGGTCTGTCGCACATCGCCATGTCGGACGACCTGTCGGTGATGTTCACGCCCGTCGAAGTCGGCGGCCGAAAGGTCGGCAACCGCTGGGCGATTCAGCCAATGGAAGGTTGCGACGGTACGCTCGACGGTCTGCCCGATGAATTGACGTTTCGTCGCTACGTCCGATTCGGTTCCGGCGGAGCGAAACTGATCTGGGGCGAAGCGACTGCGATCGCCGATGACGCCCGTATGAATCCGCGGCAGTTGTGGCTGCACGAAGGCTCGGCCGCCGCCATCGAGAAGATGCTCGCCGATTGCCGAGCATCTCATCGCGCAGCCTGTGGCCATGACGGCGATCTGTTGCTCGGCCTGCAACTGACGCACTCCGGCCGATTCAGTTGCCGTCGGCCGCTGCTGGCGACGCACGATCCGATTCTCGATCCGCTGACGCGCGACAAATCGAACGGCCGGTTCGTCGATGCGTCGTACCCGCTGTTGACCGACGATGATTTGAGACGCATCGAAGACCAATACCTCGCTGCCGCAAAGCTCGCCGCGCGGATTGGCTGCGACTTCGTCGACATCAAACAATGTCATCGGTATCTGCTCTCCGAATTGCTCGCCGCGAAGAACCGCCCCGGCGAGTACGGCGGCAGTTTGGAAAACCGGACGCGGTTGGTCCGCAACGTCATCACGCGCATCCGCGCGGAACTGCCATCTCTGCTGATCGCTTCGCGGTTCAATGCGTACGACGGCATTCCCTACCGCGGCGCGGGCGAGGATTTTGTTGGCGAACCGTGCCCACATGACTTGCCGCTGATGACGGCGTTCGGCACCGATCCGCGCGATCATTTGCGAGACGACCTGACTGAGCCGTTGCAACTTGCTCGCTGGCTGCGTGAGTGGGGTGTCTGCCTATTGAATGTGTCGCTCGGCAATCCGTATGCGAACCCGCACCTCGTCCGACCCGCCGAGTACCCGCCAGTGGACGGCTACAAGCCTCCCGAACATCCGCTGATCGGAGTTGATCGTCACTTCCGGATCACCGCGAACGTGGGGCACGTTTTCAACGTGCCCAATCAAAACGGGCACGTTGGAAACGTGCCCCACGTGCCGGTCATCGGCAGTGGCTACAGTTGGCTGCAAGACTTTGTTCCGCAAGCCGCCGCCGCCAATGTGTCGCTCGGCCGAGCGGCCTTCGCGGGGCTTGGGCGAGGCACGCTTTCGCAACCCGATTTCGTGAAGCAGTTAGCCGACTCCGGCCGTCTCGATCGCAAGCGCGTCTGCCGCACGTTCTCTTACTGCACGAACTTGATGCGGACCAAAGATCATCCGCTCGGTCAGTACGCGACCGGCTGCCCGCCGTTCGACAAGGACGTCTATGGCCCACTGTGGAAAGAGGCCGAAGCGAAACGAGTCGCTCCGAAATAAACCGCACGCGGAGAACCAAACCCCACCGAGCTTGCCTCATTGGTATCTACCCAACTTTTAAGCCACCTGCGATTCAAGGCCAGGTACGGATACAACCTGCGGTCACGAAGATTTCCGCAGGCGGCCCATTCGCTGCCTCTCTAAATTCGCTGTCGATCTTTCAGTCAAAACGCAGAGGCGACAGCGAATGTAAGGCACTCGAAAAGACTCGCATCGACCAGGGGCTTGATCGTCGAGATGTGTAGATACCAATGAGCTTGTCTCGGTGGGGTTTGTGCCATCGTCACTCACGCTCGGTATAAACTCGACCAACTCTGACGAGCCGTTCAATCCCAACTCTTGAGGTATCGCGATGGCCAGAACTCTCTTCACCAATGTCAGAATCCTGGATTGCACCGGAGCTGAGCCGTATGCGGGCGAGGTACTGGTTGAGGGAGCACGCATCGCGGCCGTTGTGTGTGGCGAACAGCGTGTGTCGCGCGACAACGTTGCCGTGATCGACGGTGGCGGTGCGACGCTGATGCCGGGGTTGATTGAGTCGCACGCGCACTTGAGCATCGACGACGTGTCCGATCTGGCGCAGGTTGGCATGATCTCGGCGGAGGAGACGACGCTCATCGCAGTCCGCAACGCGCGGTTGTATCTCGACTGCGGCATCACCAGTTGCATCAGTGCGGCGTCGGCGAAGCCTCGGACGGATGTGGTCATTCGCAATGCGATCAACAAGGGGGAGATTCCGGGGCCGCGGTTGCTGGCGGCCAGTCCGTGGCTGACGGTCACCGGAGGACTGGGCGACATGCGGACGCTGACTTCGCCGCACATGACCTCGATGGCAATCACGGCTGATGGGCCGGAGAACTTTCGGCGGGTGACGCGCGAACTGATTCGCGAAGGGGTGGACATCATCAAGCTCGTGATCTCCGGCGACACGTTTGTGCCGCACGCTTCGTCGCACAGCACGGTGATGAGCGAAGCGGAAGTCGCGGCGGCGGCGGAGGTCGTCCACGCTCACGGCAAACGGATGAGCGCGCATGCTCGGAGCGCCGGTTCGGTGAAGCTCGCGGTGAAATACGGAGTGAAGGTGATCTATCACGCCAACTTCGCCGATGAGGAGGCGCTCGATCTGTTGGAAGCGAACAAGGACTGGGTCTTCGTCAGTCCCAACATCGGCTTTACCGCGACGGCGTCCTACGAAGGGGAGAAATGGTTCACCGAGCAGCAAGTCATCGAGTTCGGCTTCCGCGAGGAACTGGCCGGTGCCGCGCGAGGACTCAAGGAACTGAAGAAGCGGGGCATTCGCATCCTGGGTGGCGGCGACTACGGCTTCTTCGTGACGCCGCATGGAGAGAACGCACGCGATCTCGATCACCTCATCCGCTACTGCGAGTTCACGCCGATGGAAGCTCTGCTGAGCATGACCAAGCATGGCGGCGCGGCGATGGATTTGCCCAATGAACTGGGACAGATTCAGCCAGGCTTCTTCGCGGACCTGTTGTTGGTCGCGGGTGATCCGCTGGCCGATCCGAAGGTGTTGCTGGACCGCAGCAAGATGCTCGCCGTGATGAAGAATGGCGAGTTCCATCGCCGGCCGGTTTGAACGAGCAGGGGTCAGGTGTTCTGATTTCTGTTTTGGCGTCAACAAAGGTGCCGATCGTGAATTGGGAGATTGTCTGGCAACGACATTCGACAGCAATTCCACGGCCAAAACAGAAATCAGAACACCTGACCCCGGTTCGCACGCAAGGAGCGTCTTGCGCCTTCGTCAAGCGCGTGAGTCCACTTTCTGTTGGCTGTGGATTCGTTGCCGCACCGTTGGCAGGGACTCCAGGCAGTGACGGAGTTGTCGGGCCAGGTTGTCGACCATCGAACTGATCTCCGTCAGGTCTCCCGTGCGGGCGGTGGCTTCGATCTGCGCTGCGGCTTGCTGGACCGCAGTCGCGCTGAGCACGCTGGCCGCCCCTTTAAGTGTGTGTGCCGCGTCAGCCGTCGCGCGGGAGTCTTGTTGGTTGGCGGCGTGGCGAATTGCTTCCAGTCGCTCGGCACTGCTGGACTCCAACTCATCCAGCAGTGACACGGCGAACGTGGCATTCCCAAAGCAACGGGTCAGCAGGGCCTGCGTGTCGATGGGTGAGTCCTCGAAACTCTGATCCGGTTGCGAGTCTGCGGCGACCGGAATCGTCAGCGGTTTCCAGCCGATCATTTTCTTCAGCATGCTTTCCAGCAATTGGGCGTTCAAAGGTTTGGTGAGGTACTCGTCCATGCCCGCTTCGAGACAGCGTTCGCGATCCCCTTGGAGTGCGTTGGCGGTCAGGGCGATGATCGGCATGTGACCGGGGAGTTCGCCGGTGGATTCGCGGCGGCGGATTTCGCGAGTGGCGGTGAAGCCGTCCATCTCCGGCATTTGGCAATCCATCAGCACCAGATCAAAGCGCTGGTTTTGCAGTGCGGTCAGCGCGGCATCGCCGTTGTCAGCGACTTCGCTCGTGCAACCGCAGTACTTCAGCAGTTCGGTGATATACATCTGGTTGATGCGATTATCCTCGGCCACCAGGATGTGGCCGGACAACTTCTGAGGCGGCTCGTCGGCGACCGGTTTGGCGTCTGGATGCGGAGCCTCGGTCGGAGGTGTGACGGCCAGCACGGAAATCATCGCATCGAACAAAACGCTGGGGCGGATCGGGTCACACAGCACCTGCCGGACTCCCAGTTGACGCAGGTAATCGCTGGTTTCCGCGTTGGGGTTGGTGCCCAGCCCGATGATCGGCAAGCGGGACTTCTTCGCGAGCTTTTGCAGCAGGATGTACTCGTCCCCTTCCACCAACTGCAGGTCGGCCAGCACGACGGCGAACGGAGCACCGGCGGCCTCCGCGCGGGCCACCAACTCCAGAGCTTCGGAAAGATTGCGGACATGCTCGAACGGGCATTCCCAAGCTTGCAGGCTTTCGCCGATTTGTTTTCGCTCGCGGTCAATCCCGTCGATCGCCAGGACGCGCTTGCCGACGAGTATCCGCCGTTGCTGTGACGCGAAGTCTTCTTCGGCAACAAACTGCAGAGGCAGCTCGAACCAGAACGTGGAGCCAACACCGACCTGGCTGTTGACGCCGATCGTGCCCCCCATCACCTCCACCAACTGTTTGCAGATCGAGAGTCCCAATCCGGTGCCACCGAATTTCCGCGACGTGGAGCTATCGACTTGCGAGAACGGAGTAAACAGGCGATGCAGCCGGTCTTCCGGGATCCCGACGCCGGTGTCCGTGACCGAGAACCGCAGCGTCAAGACGCAGTCCATCTGTTGCACGCATTCCACGCGGACGGTCACGCCTCCCGATTCGGTGAACTTCATCGCGTTGCCAATGAGATTCACCAACACTTGCCGCAGACGATTGGCGTCGCACAGCGCGGTCACACAGGCGGCGGGGTCGATGAAGCAATTCAGCGGGTAGCTCTTGCGTTCGGAACTATGCGCGGCCGCATCGGCGATGTCGTCGTGGCGTCGCCGAGCCAGGCCTGACCGTTGAGTGTTGTGAGCAAACACGTCGGCCACGTCGTACACCAGCGCTTCGAGTTGGCATTCGTGAATCTCCAGTTCCAGCTTGCCGGCTTCGATCTTCGAGAGATCCAGGATGTCATTGATCTGGTGCAGCAGAGCCTTGCCGCTGGTGCTGCAGGCTTCGACGAACTGCCGCTGCTTGCCGGACAATTCGGTGTTCATCAGCAGTTCGTTCATTCCCAGAATGCCGTTGAGCGGCGTGCGCAATTCATGGCTCATGGCGGCCAGGAATTCGCTCTTGGCCCGGTTGGCAGATTCGGCCACTTCGCGGGCACGAATGAGTTGGCTCTCAGCGTTGGTCCGCTCGGTGACGTCGCGGGCGACGGCCACCAGCGACTGACAATCTGAAGAGTCCACCACGCACTGAATGTTGATCTCGACCGGGATGTCTTGGCCGCATTGATGCCGGTGGATCGTGGTAAAAGTCTGCGAGGCAACGGTCCCCGCCAGCAACGGAGCGATCAGCGCTCGGAATTGCGATTCGGTGAATTCCGGTTTGATGTCCAGCACTTTCATCAGGAGAAGTTCGTCGCGCGAGTAGCCAACCTGTTCGACGGCTCCTTGATTGACGTACGAAAAGCGCAACGTCTCGGCGTCGAAGATGAAGAATCCATCGCATGTCCCGTCGACCAAGTTGAAAGCGTGCTGCACTTCTCGGATCGCACGTTTGCGAAGTGTGTCGTCGCGAAAGACCGCCACTCCACCACAGACGTGTCCACGATCATCGATCAAGGGGCGAGCCGTGACGGTGATCCACAGGTCTTCGTCCTGATGGGGATTCCGAATGTAAAGTTCCGCGCCATCAATTTGTTCGCCTCGAATGGCGCAAGCCAGCGGGAGCTGCTGCGAGGGATACGGCGTGATCTGGTCGGGAAGAAAGACGTGATACCGATCGGACCATTCGTCCGGATTCGAGTCCGTGAGACGAACCCCCAAGATTCGTTCCGCAGCGGGATTGAATAACAGAAACCTTCCCGTCTCATCCACCACTAAGACACCGTCCCCCATGTTCTCCATCATGGATTGTAAAAGGCGGGAGCGCTTCATCAGTTCGTCTTTGGATCGTGCGAGCGACTGCGCCATCTGGCGGAATGACTGGTCCACCACGGCAATTTCGTCGCGGCCGTCGACAGGCGAGTCCAGCTCTTTGCCCTGAGCGAGGCTTTGGATATTCCGAACGACGATCGACAGCCGCCGACTGATTCCACGCATGAACGCGACGGCCAGTCCCATCGCCAACAAGAGCGACGTGATCGTGCCGCTCACGATCACGTGGGTGTGCCAATTTTGGCTGGCGCGATGAATAAGGAGCTGTCAGAATGAGGTTGGAAATGTTCGGAACCTCTTTCTGGAGTCGATCATGGATGATGTGCCACAAGTGAAATCAGGGTTGTTGATGCCAGCGGTTCGGGAGCAGGTG
>CAMDDX010000310.1 GCA_945893075.1 Planctomyces sp. SH-PL62
ACGATGAACCAACGAAACACGTTGTCGTTGATCGTCCCCAAGAACTGAGCCAGCAGCACGCCCAGGAAACTGCCAGACAGCAGCCCCCCCTGGTAGGGAGTCAGTTGAACGTCGTGCGGGGCGGACGAAGCGGATTGGCTCATAGGGAGATGAATCGCGACGGCGGATGATCGCCAGCGTGTGAACGCTCGCAGTTCCGCCGCTGAAGTTCTGACAGGAACGGCGAGAAGTCGCATCCACGCGGAGCGGTCCCTCGCCACAAAGGCGGGGGATGATATCGGCGACGATGGAAGATGCCGAGCATGGCGGGCGAGTCTTTCGCGGCTGGCCGATTTTTGGTAGCAGGCACTCTCCGTGTGCCGTTTATGTGATGGACTTGGACTTACGACAGACGGCACACGGAGTGTGCCTGCTACGATTTGGTTGACGACCTCACTCAAATCTGACACAAGCCTGTCCCACACATTTCGCAAGCGCCGCCGGAACTCGAACATGCCGCCGACTGAAATTGCTCAACGACTGGAATTCGCCCTCGCGGTGTCGCAAGAGGCGGCGAAATTGATTCTGTCGTACTACATGACTCCCGAATTGGTCGTGGATCTCAAACGGGATCGCTCCCCCGTCACGGCCGCCGATCGCGGGGCCGAAGAATTGATCCGCGACCGGATCGCACAGCAGTTCCCCGACGACGGCGTCTTCGGTGAGGAATTCGGCGAAACGGCCGGTCGGAACGGAGTCCGCTGGGTGCTGGATCCCGTGGACGGCACAAAGGCGTTCATTCATGGCGTGCCGCTGTTCGGCACGTTGATTGGACTCGAAGCCGACGGCGAGTTGCTCGCCGGAGTCTGCCGATTGCCGGCCTTGAACGAAGTCATCTACGGCGGCCAGGGACTCGGCGCGTGGTGGCAGATTGGTGATACGACTCCGCGTCGCGCGCGAGTCTCGTCGATCGAGACGTTGGAAGAGGCGATGGTCTGCACGACCTCGTTCAACAATTGGCTGGTCGCCGGCAAACAGACGGCGTTCGATCGCATCAACGCCGTCGCGAAAGAGACTCGCGGCTGGAGCGACTGCTACGGTCACGCCCTCGTCATCACCGGCCGAGCCGACGTGATGCTGGATCCCCTGCTGAACCCGTGGGACGCGGCGGCTCTTGTGCCGATACTCCGCGAAGCCGGCGGACAGTTCTTCGATTGGACCGGCACCGACACGATTCACGGCGGCAATGGCATCTCGACCAACGGGCAGCTCAAGGAGGCGGTGATGAAGTCGTTGTGAACGAGGGCCGGCGAGGACGGCAGTGATTGGAATGCCATCGCCTGCTGCGTATGCTGGCCGCCTCATTCTGCATCACGGAATCGACACCACGGCGGATCAACATGGCGAAGAAGAAAGCGGCCGCTGGCAGTGCCTCCAACGGCAGCGCCGCCAATCTGGGCTTTGAGGCCAAGCTCTGGCTGACGGCCGACAAGCTCCGCAACAACATGGATGCGGCCGAGTACAAGCACGTCGTGCTCGGTTTGATCTTCCTCAAGTACATCTCGGACGCCTTCGAGGAACGGCATCAGAAGCTGCTCGCCGAAGTGAGCGAAGGGGCCGATCCGGAAGACCCGGACGAGTACCGCGCGGACAACGTCTTCTGGGTGCCGCTGGAGGCTCGCTGGCAGACGCTGCAAGACAACGCCAAGCAGTCGACCATCGGCAAGCTGATCGACGAAGCGATGGTCGCCATCGAGCGGGACAATCCGCGGCTGAAGGGAATCTTGCCGAAGGATTTTGGACGGCCGGCGCTCGACAAGCACCGCTTGGGCGAGCTGATCGACGTGATCGGCACGATCGGGCTGGGCGATGCCGAGAACCGCTCGAAGGACATCCTGGGCCGCGTCTACGAATATTTTCTAACGCAGTTCGCCAGTGCCGAGGGGAAGAACGGCGGGCAATTTTACACGCCGCGCTGCGTGGTCCGCGTGCTGGTCGAGATGCTCGCGCCGTACAAGGGTCGGGTCTACGATCCCTGCTGCGGCTCGGCGGGCATGTTCGTGCAGAGCGAAAAGTTTGTCGAAGAGCATGGCGGGCGGATCGGCGACATCGCGGTCTACGGGCAGGAGTCCAACTCGACGACGCGGCGGCTGGCGATGATGAACCTGGCCATTCGCGGCATCGAAGGGGACCTCGGCCCCGAGCACGCCGACACGTTCCGCCGCGACCTGCACAAAGACCTGAAGGCCGATTACGTGCTGGCCAATCCGCCGTTCAACGATTCGGACTGGCACCGCAGCGACGAGGACGTGCGGTGGAAGTACGGCCTGCCCCCCAAGGGGAACGCGAACTTCGCCTGGGTGCAGCACTTCATCCACCACTTGTCGCCGAGCGGCTTCGCCGGCTTCGTGCTGGCCAACGGCAGCATGAGCAGCAATCAATCGGGCGAAGGCGAAATCCGCAAAGCGATCATCGACGCCGATCTGGTGGACTGCATGGTCGCGCTGCCGGGCCAGCTCTTTTACAGCACGCAGATTCCCGTCTGCCTGTGGTTCCTGACGCGGAGCAAGACCGACGGCAAGCGGCGGCACCGCCAGGGCGAGACGCTGTTCATCGACGCCCGCAAGCTCGGCACACTGATCGACCGAGTGCATCGCGAACTCACCGACTCCGACATCGCCCGCATCGCCGACACGTACCACGCTTGGCGCGGTGATCAGGGGGCGGGCCAGTACGCCGACATCGCTGGCTTCTGCAAATCGGCCAAGACCGCCGAGATTGCCGAGCACGGCTATGTGCTGACTCCGGGCCGCTACGTCGGCGCGGAAGAGGTCGAGGACGACGCCGAGCCGTTCGCGGAGAAGATGCAGCGGCTCGTGTCCGAGTTGAACTCGCAGTTCGCGGAATCCGCCAAGCTGGAAGCGGCCATCCGGTCCAATCTGAAAGGAGTGGGTTATGGCGGGTGAGCGGCTCATCTTTCGCGTCCATGCGCTCCAACGCATGGCCCAGCGGAGCATCCGCGTCGAAGACGTCCGGCAGATTCTGGAAACGGGCGAAGTGATCGAGGATTATCCGGATGACTTCCCCTATCCCAGCGCCCTGTTTCTTGGTCAGATTGGCGACCGGTCGCTGCACGTCGTCGCCGCGACCACGCCTGCCGAGCGAATTGTGATTACGGTCTATGAACCCGACCCGACCCGCTGGGATGCGGACTTGAAGAGGAGAAAACCATGAAGTGCCCCATCTGCAAACACGGTGAGACAACGGACGGCACGGCGAGTGTGACTCTGCAACGCGGCGGCCTGACGCTGGTGGTGAAGGACGTCCCCGCGCAGGTCTGCGACAACTGCGGCGAAGCCTATGTGGAGGAACAAGCCGCCGCGCAGCTTCTCGAAGAAGCCGCCGCCGAAGCCCGCGCCGGCACCGAGATCAACGTGCGTCATTTCCAGGTGGCGTCCTTGTCATGAACAGCAGCCCTCCCACACCGACGCGCCTCGGCACCCAACCGCGGCTCGTGTCCGAGTGGAACTCGCCGTTCGCCGAATCCGCCAAGCTGGAAGCCGCCATCAAGGCGAACCTGGAGGGCTTGGGATATGGCGAGTGACTATCCAATCGTTCCACTTGGGAACGTCGCCAAAGTCCGATCAGGCTTTGCCTTCAAGAGCAGCGACTGGGTCAGTGAAGGCATCCCAGTTGTAAAGATCACGAATGTGAAGAATGGTCGGCTAGAAATGAATGGCTGCTCGTTCGTGACGCATGAAGTCGCGAATGAAGCGTCTGAATTTGAACTCGTTCCAGGCGACATCCTCATTGCGATGACTGGTTATGTCGGCGACGTTGCACTGGTTCGGAGGGAGGACATTCCATCAAGGCTCAATCAGCGTGTTGGCCGATTCACGGTCACCGCACCCGATCAGCTTGATTCAAAGTTCTTGTTTCAATTCCTTCGTTGGTCCGAAACTCGCCAGACCATTGAAGCCTTGGGCTACGGCTCCGCCCAGCCAAACGTAAGCCCAGCGCTGATTCATAATGTTGAGATGCCGTTACCACCGTTCGCCGAGCAGCGAGCGATCGCGAACATCCTGGGTGTGCTGGACGACAAGATCGAGTTGAACCGGCGGATGAATGAGACGCTGGAGGGTCTGGCGCGGGCGATCTTCCAGAGTTGGTTCGTCGATTTCGACCCGGTCCGCGCCCAGCGAGACGGCCTCCCCCTGCCCGCCCTCTCCCCCACCACCGCCGCCCTCTTCCCCGACAGCTTCGAGGACTCCGATCTCGGCAAGATTCCCAAGGGTTGGGAAACCGCAGTGCTTGATGACGTCACCGGCTTCTTGATCGGTGGCGACTGGGGTAAGGAATCAAACGTGGAGGACGCGACCGAAGCCGTGCTTTGTATTCGAGGTGCCGACATCCCAAGTCTGCAATCTGGCGGCGTTGGCAAAATGCCCACGCGATATCTGACTGCACAAAGTCTCGCGAAACGACGGCTGCGTGAAGGCGACATCGTGTTCGAAATTTCTGGCGGGAGTCCAACTCAATCGACCGGTCGGCCAGTTCTCGCGACGGCAGCATTCCTGGAGCGACTTCCGCTTCCGCTGACTTGTTCAAACTTCTGTCGGCTCATCAGACCTGCTGATGGCACCTCTCCCAAATTCTTGTACGGCTTGCTTCGGCGTCTTTACGCCGCAGATGAATTCTTGCAGTACGAAAACGGAACCACTGGAATCAAGAACCTCGCGTTTACAGTTTTCAGCAGCATTCACCGATTCGTGCGGCCGTCGAATAAAGTGATGGCCGCATTTGAAGTCGTGGTCAGTCCGATCTACGCCAAGATGGCGCAGGTTGGCTTCGAGTGTGAAAAGCTCGCCGCGATCCGCGACGCGCTGCTGCCGAAACTGCTGTCGGGCGAGATCAGAATTGGGAAGGGTGAAGAGAGAAGGGTGAAAACATGACTCAGCCACGGTTCCCTCTTCACGTTTCCCCCGTCACTCTTCACGAGCTTCGGTGTTTCCCGTGTTCTTCGGCAGGGCCACCGACCTAAACAGAGGCGTTTTTTTGTAACTCATTGCGGCAATAAGGCTTAATAGGTTGGCGAGAAGGTTTCCTGCGTCCGCGAGACCTTAACCTGCGCTGTCGAGATGACAAAAACGGCTGTCGAGACGGTTTTTTGGCCCGCGAGACGGCAACCTGCGCTGGCGAGAACCCGACCTGCGCTGTCGAGACGATGATTTCAGGCCGGGAGACGGGAAAATTGAGGATCGTGGGATCGAGCGTTGAACGCCCGAAGGCCACCTGCGCTGGCGAGACGTTTCCCCGGCCCGCGAGATCGCTTCAGACGCTCTGGAGTTGGCGATCTATGGAGTCCGGGAGGCGACCTGCGGAGTCCGGAAGGCGGGCTGCGGAATCGGGAAGGCGGGCTGCGGAATCGGGCAGGCGAGTTCCGGCCGCGAGATGGCCTCCGACGAATTCGCGAACGGACCCGAGCACGCCCCGCCGTCGGACCATTCGACCACGGCCGCGCCGACCAGACCACGCCTCACCAACCTGTCGCGGCCACACGAGCCCGAAGCGCCAGCGAGGGGTTTCCTCAAGCACCACTCGCTGGCGCGGCGGGCGGGTCTCAGACGCGACAAGGGCCTGAGATGCGCTATTTGGCAGAAGACCTGATTCAATCTCTGCTCGGCACTTGACCCATTCCTTGACTCACACTTGACCGACGACCAAGCCATGTCACTCAACGAATCCCACGTCGAAGAAGCGGCCCTCACTTGGTTTGGCGAGCTGGGCTACACCGTCGCGCATGGTCCCGACCTCGCACCGGGCGAAGCGACGGCCGAACGCGATTCGTTTGGCGATGTCGTGCTGGTCGGACGGCTGCGCGAGGCCATCGACCGGCTGAACCCCAAGATTCCCGCCGAAGCCCGCGACGAGGCGTTCCGAAAACTGCTGCTGACCGATTCGCCAGCGCTGGTGGCGAACAATCGCAAGTTTCATTTCATGCTGCGCGATGGCGTCGAGGTGGAGTTCCGGCGAGCGGACGGCTCCATCGCGGGGGATCGCGTGCGGCTAATCGACTTCGACGATCCGGCCAACAACGACTGGCTGGCACTGAATCAGTTCACGGTCATCGAAGGCCAGCACAACCGCCGGCCAGACATCGTGGTCTTCATCAACGGCCTGCCCCTCAGCGTCTTGGAACTCAAGAACGCCGCCAATGAAGACACGACGATCTGGGAAGCCTTCCACCAGCTTCAAACCTACAAGCAACAGATTCCGTCGCTGTTCCGCTGCAACGAACTGCTCATCATCTCGGACGGCTTGCAGGCTCGCATCGGTTCGCTCACGGCCAATCAGGAATGGTTCAAGGTCTGGCGAACGGTGGATGGAGTCAAGGAGGCGCAGCGGTCGGTCTTGGAACTCGAAGTCCTGGTGCGCGGCGTGTTCGAGAAGGAGCGGTTCCTCAAACTGCTGCGGAACTTCGTCGCGTTCGAGGAAGACCAGGACAGCGACCGCATCGACAAGATCATCGGCGGCTATCACCAGTTCCACGCCGTGCAACAAGCGGTCGCGGCCACCGTCACCGCCTCCCGGCCGGAAGGGGACCGGCGTTGCGGAGTGGTCTGGCACACCCAAGGCTCCGGCAAGAGCCTGTCGATGCTGTTCTACGCCGGGCAAATCATCCTGCACCCGGCCATGAACAACCCGACGCTCGTCTTGCTCACGGATCGCAATGATCTCGACGATCAACTCTTCGGCCAGTTCCAACGCTGCCACGAACTGCTGCGCCAGAAGCCCATCCAAGCCGAAGACCGCGAGCATCTCCGCCACTTGCTGAAAGTCGCCAGCGGCGGAGTCGTCTTCACGACCATTCAGAAGTTCGCCCCCGAAGAAAAGGGGGAGCGGATGTCGCGGCTGTCCGATCGGCGGAACATCATCGTGATTGCCGACGAAGCTCACCGCAGCCAATACGACCTGATCGACGGCCTGGCTCGCAACATGCGCGACGCCCTGCCGAACGCCTCGTTCATCGGCTTCACCGGCACGCCGATCGAGCAGAACGACGCCAACACGCGGGCCGTCTTCGGCGAGTACGTCTCGGTCTACGACATCCAGCAAGCCGTGATCGACAAGGCCACGGTCCCGATCTACTACGAAAGCCGCATCGCCAAGCTGAGCCTGAACGAAGCCGAACTCCCCAAGGTCGATTCCGAGTTCGAGGAAATCACCGAAGGGGAAGAAGAGGACCGCAAGCAGAAGCTCAAGACCAAGTGGGCCGCGCTGGAAGCACTCGTTGGCAGCGAAAAACGGGTTCGCCTGATCGCCGAAGACTTGGTCCACCACTTCGAGCGGCGACTGGAAGCGATGGACGGCAAAGCGATGGTCGTCTGCATGAGCCGCCGAATTTGCGTGGACCTCTACAACGAACTCATCCATCTCCGCCCCGATTGGGCCAGTGCCGCCGGCGACGACATCGAAACCGAGAAGAAGCAATCCACGGTCGTAAAGATCGTGATGACCGGCAGTGCCGACGACGGAGTCGACTGGCAACCACACATCCGCAACAAGCCGCGCCGCAAAGACCTCGCTAAGCGATTCAAGGACACCAAAGACCCGTTCCGCATCGTCATCGTGCGTGACATGTGGCTGACCGGCTTCGACGCCCCCTGCCTCCACACGATGTACGCCGACAAGCCGATGCGCGGCCACGGACTGATGCAGGCCATCGCCCGCGTGAACCGAGTGTTTCGCGACAAGCCGGGCGGGCTGGTGGTCGATTACCTCGGCTTGGCCGATCAGTTGAAACAAGCCCTGGCGACCTACACCGAAAGCGGTGGCCAAGGTTCTCCCAGCATCGACACGGCGCAAGCCGTCGCGGTGATGTTGGAGAAGTACGAATCCTGTTGCGACCTGATGCACAGGTTCGACTGGTCCAAATGGATGACCGGCACGGCGGCCGAACGCCTCGGCTTGCTGCCCGCCGCTCAAGAGCACGTCTTGCAACAGGACGACGGCAAGGCCCGGTTCTCAAAACTCGTCACCGATCTTTCGCGCGCGTTCGCACTGTGTGCCGCCAACGATGAAGCGATCCGCATTCGTGACGACATCTCCTTCTTCCAAGCCGTGCGATCGGCACTCGTGAAGCCCTCCGGCGAACGCAAGACGCAAGAAAACCTCGACCACGC
This sequence comes from Planctomyces sp. SH-PL62, assembly GCA_945893075.1. Classification (GTDB taxonomy): domain Bacteria; phylum Planctomycetota; class Planctomycetia; order Planctomycetales; family Planctomycetaceae; genus SXKJ01. The sequence goes on from CAMDDX010000310.1 coordinate 8,163, forward strand.
GATCCAGCAACTCGTTTCCAAAGCCGTCTCGGCCGAAGACGAGATCATCGACGTATTCACCGCTGCGGGCATCAAGCGCCCGGACATCTCGATCCTGTCCGACAAGTTTCTCGCCGAAGTGCGCGGCCTGAAGCACAAGAACGTCGCCGCCGAACTGCTCGCCAAGTTGCTCAAGGACGAGATCAAGCAACGCGGCCAGCGAAACGTCATCCAGTCACGAGCCTTCAGCGAGATGCTGCAAAAGACGCTGACCGCCTACCACAACCGAGCCATCGCCACCCAAGAGGTGATCGACGAACTGATCCAATTGGCCAAAGAGATGCAAGCCGCCTTGCAACGCGGCGAAGACCTGGGCCTGAACGACGACGAAATCTGCTTCTACGACGCCTTGGCCACGAACGAGAGTGCCGTGCAAGCGATGGGCAACGACGAACTCAAGGTGATCGCCGCCGAACTCGTCACCAGCGTGCGCCAAAGCGTCACGATCGACTGGACCGTCCGCGAATCCGCCCGCGCCAAGATCCGAGTCATGGTCCGCCGCATCCTCAAAAAGCACGGCTACCCACCCGACCTCCAAGACGAAGCCACCAAGCTGGTCCTGGAACAAGCCGAAGTCCTGTGCGCCGACTGGGCCAATTGACTTAGAGCGTCTAACAAAAAGCCTTTTGAGGCTTGATCGAATAAGCTAGGTTTCACGTCGGACAAGGAGGTCCGAAGATGGCGAAACCGATTTTGGATGATCGACTGTGGACATTGATCGAGCCACATTTGCCGCCGCCGAAGAAGCG
>CAMDDX010000311.1 GCA_945893075.1 Planctomyces sp. SH-PL62
TCAATCCCTTGCAACTCATCGACAATCCCTTCGCACATCAACTCGCTCCCTGCGTTTGTGGCAGATAAATCTTGCCTCAAACCATGGCGCAAATCTCATGCCGTTGCGGCGGCGGAACTGTCGAAGTTGTGTATAAAGAACAGGACTCCGTCCCGACCTACGATTGGCAAACCGCCAACAGTCGGTGATTCGGTCGGTGACGTGAAAACTTGCCCGGCAGACTCTGCTTGCGGCGGGACCGTTTCAGGTCGTGACGATCATCCGCCATTAGGCCACTCAAATCGACGGAGTCAGGTGATTGGAACCGGCATGTCTCCGCACACGGTCAAATGTGGGGTAGAGTTGCCCGCAGCGAAATCGTTTGTTGGGGGGTCTGTGTTCCCGCCACGTCCGCACAATCGGCACGATTGTTAAAACCTGATTGACGCTCTTCGATGACGACCATTAGCATCACTCAGGAATTTTCCCCAAGTTGCGGTGCAATTCCTAAGAGCTGTGGCGGCATTTGCTGTGAGCAGCGGTCACCCGTTTGGGAATTGACTCCGTTCTCGTCCGCCCTTCGTTCTCATTCAAAGGATGTCATTATGCAGCCACGCCAACGCCGCCGCGGATTCACCCTCATCGAACTGCTGGTTGTGATTTTCATCATCGCGATTTTGATCGCGATCCTGTTGCCGGCTGTGCAACAAGCGCGCGAGGCGGCGCGACGCTCGCAGTGCCAGAACAACCTCAAGCAGATCGGTTTGGCGCTGCACAACTATCACAACATCCATAAGACATTTCCGCCGGGGTCCATCAATACGCTCTTCACGAACATCACCCCGTCCACGGCGCAGCGTCAGACGAACCCGATCGAAGCCGGGCAGATGAACTCGGCCACGTTGGGGTATCACGGCACCAGTTGGATGCTGCATATCCTGCCGCAGATAGAACGCAAGGATCTCAGCACCAATTGGCTGTATACGTTGAATGTCTACGACAACGGCATGGCGAACAGCACGATCTTCAATCCTTTCCGCCCGGCACACACCGATATTTCCGGCTTCTATTGCCCGACACGTCGCGGCGACATGAACCTCGGCAAGTTGTCGTATGTCAAACGTCCCGATAGTGCCAATCCCATGCCTGCCTCCGCAGGCGGACTGTGGACCAAAGGTGGCAACGACTACAGCGGCTGCGCCGGAAGCGGTCTGCTGTTCAACGACATGGCGATGATGGGTATGCTGGGCCGTCCCATGTACGCACTGTTGCCCGATCAAATCCAGAACGATTTGATTCAACTCTACACTCCCTCGCCGATCAACCGCGGGGTGTTCTACGCGAACAGTAAGACGCGCGTGGCGGACATTTCGGACGGCTCCAGCCAATCGTTCATGGTGGGCGAGGCCGCCCGTTTGAATCATCCCACAAACATCCTGCTGCAAAGCAACGACGGTTGGTCGTGGGGCGGTGCCGCGACGTTGTTCACCACTCGTAACGGATTGAACAAGGGCATCCACTACGACGCCCCCGCCAGCGAACATGAAAGCGGTGCGTATTTTCTGTTTGCCGACGGTCGCGTCCAATTCATCAATCAGAACTTGAATATCAACACGTTCCGCCTGCTCTCCAGTATCAGCGACGGGCTGACCGTGGGTGAGTACGAAGGGGATTAGTGTCGTTTCCCCCGCATCTGCGGCAACCTCAGGGAGGCAGCTTTCGAAACTTCACGTTGCGAGCGCTGCCTCTTTGTCTTGGCCGCCGCGACTTCTTGGGAGCCGGGCTAATGGCGATTCGCTACAAGTGTGAGCAGTGCGGATCAGTCCTGAAGATCAAAGACGATCTGGCGGGCAAGCCCGGAAAGTGTCCGAAGTGCAAGACCGCCTTCACCGTTCCCGCTCCGGAAGGTGCCGCCGACAATTCCGGCGAGATCGCCCCCGCGCAGGCCCCGGACGACTCCGAACCCCTGCTGGCCACGCCAAAATCCGGGAGCGCGAACGACGACTTTGATCTGGATGCCTTTCTGTTGGACGATGACGAAGCGGAGTCAAAAACATCGCAGACTCGACCGAGCAAACCACGCCGCTCAGACGACCAATCCGACGATTCGGAGAGCGGCCCTGGTGGTCAGTCCAAAACAGCCAACAAGGCTGAGGAGGGTGAAGGCTTCTCGATCAGTCGTGGACCGGACGCTCCGGGCAAACGTGCGAAGCATCCATCGCTGCCGGGGCAGGAGGACGACGAAGTCGATGAGCCACCGACTCCCTCGCGACGTCCGCCGGGGACGAATCCCAATGCGCCCGCGTCCAACGTCGCCAGCGATTTGCTGTCGAAGACCGCCAAGAAGGGCAATCGAACTTCGTGGACTGACATCGGATCGGAAAAACGCGAAGAAGAACAGTTCGACTGGGAAGGCTTTCGCCGCGAAGTCGTCAAGAAGGGGCTTCCCCTGGTCGTTCTTGGAATTGTCCTGGTTTGGGGGCTGTTCAAGGTGGTCAACTCCTCGATGGGCTCGAAGACGTTCGTGCCACCGCTGGGGCAAGTGACCGGGACGTTGACCATCAACGCGAAGCCTCTTGAGGGAGCGGAGATCTGGTTCTATCCAGAAAACCCGGTGATCAAATTGGGCGACAAGGAATACAAAGTCACCGCGTCGCAGGGGAGAACAGACGCCGCTGGGCATTACGAATTGACTTACCTCGGCGACTTGAAGGGCGCGGTCGTCGGCACGTGCCGTGTCGAGATTATCGCGGCGGGACGCCAAGATGTTGCGTCGCAGTATTTGGGAAACAATGCGACCGCAACTCAAAAGGTCAAAAAGGGCAAGCAAATCATCGACTTGGAACTCTCCAAATGACGAGCCAAGTCACGCAGGCTGAAACCATGCTCTCTGGTCGGTGCAATCGTGCGGAAAGAGGCTCTCCGCGCGCCGGCCGATGGTGGCGATTCGCGTTCCTGCTGATGCTGCTCCCCGCGTGCCATTCGGCGACGGATCTCGCCAGCGAGAGGCACGCAAAGGCGGTCAAAGCGCTGATCGATCTCGGAGCGGAAGTTCGCGATGTCGAAGATGAAGTCTCTCACGATCGCGGGACGTACGTGTTCTTGTTTGCCGAGCACTTCACGCACGACGGCAAGGTCCAAAACGAAGTGCTGACCCTGATCCGCGAGATCCAAGTGTTGTTCCTGGATGTGTCTGATACTCCCCTCAAGGACGAGGCTCTGCCGGAATTGGCGCGCATGCCCAACCTGCAAGTGCTCAACGTCACGCGCACGCGGATGACGGATCACGGCTTGAAGTTGGTCGCGGCATCGCGCGACATTCGACTGCTCAAGTTGAATCGCACGCGCATCACCGACGACGGCCTCGCGTGTCTCGCCGAGATGCCTTCGCTGCGTCTGATTTATGTGGGCGATACGACTCTGACGGACGCGGCGTTGCAGCACCTCGCCAAGCTGCCACAGTTGGAAGCGATCAAGCTCTCCCGTCTGCCGATCACGGACGATGGCCTGAAGGCGCTCCACGAAATGCCACGACTGCGGTTTCTGGGCCTCGACGGCACGTCGGTCACGGATGCGGGACTGCAACATCTCGAACTGCTGCCCAAGCTGACTTACCTCGACGTGCAAAATACCGCTGTCAGCCAAAAGGCCGTCGAAGAATTTCGCAAGCGGCATCGCCAATGCCATCTGGAATACTGACGGCGAAACGACGGAGCTGCTCTCCGTCATGTCGCCCAACTGGTCGGATCGCTGCGAAAGCACTGTCGCAGCAGATCGAACAACGTCGCTGACTGCGAACGCATGCGATCGGGACGCTCGAAGAAGCACTCGGTGGCGACGCAAAAAAACTCTTCCAGATTCTCAGCCGCGTAATCGTCCAGCAACGTGCGACGGCCGCGGTCCGAGTCACGGACTTGGCGGGCGAACTCTCGCTGAAACGCGGCCAGCCACGGCTCGCCCTGATTCGTCTGAGCCGTCGGAAACCAGTCGGCCAGCAACTCGTGCAACACATGAGCGAATTCGTGCAGCACAACGTTCGTCCCCGGTGGCACGATATGTTCGGCGGTCGGCACCTCGCTCCATACGAGGATGACCGTGCCGCTCTCGAACCACGACTCGCCGAGATGTTCGTCCTCGACATCGTCTTCGAGTTGCTGCATCCAATCGCCGTGCGAGTAATCGACTCCCTCGACGCCGATCCGCGCCCGTTGGCCCTGATACGGTGTTGGATGCACCAGCACATGCCGTACTCGGCTGAACCATTCGCCTTCAAATCCCAGCGTCAGCAGCGTCGCGTACGCAGCGATGACTACACGCGCTTCCTCGGTGACTTCAAAGCCTCGACAACCTTCCCAGGAGGTTTCCTGCACAAAGACCTGAATCCGCTGCCGCCACATTTCTGCGAGTTCGCCCGGCAATCGTGCGGCTTGTTTGACGTGCCGCCGCAGCGTTTCCTCCCACGCCGCCGGAAACGGCTCCGCCAACCAGCGACGACGGCGACGTGCTCGCAACCAGCCGAACATCTCGCGCTCCAATAGCTACTTCGGCCAAACAACTCGACCGGGCGTCGTAACTCGAATGCTGTAGAGCATACCGCCGCCGGTGACGAACAACGTCTTGCGGTCCTCGCCGCCGAACGCACAGTTGGTCACTTCGTCGGTCGGCACCGGCAGGAAGTCGAGCAATTCACCGCTGCTCGGATCGAGTACGTAGATGCCCGCTTTGACATCCTCCGCCGGCTCGAACGGAGGATTCGGTTTGTTGAGTCCACCTGCAACGAACAGTCTCCCCTTCTGATCCTGCTTGAGTCCGTCTGGTCCGCGCCCCTTCCCCCAGTCGCGCAACGGCTTCTTCGAGGCGAGATCGACGGAGCCGTCCGCTCGCAGATCGAATCGCCACAACTTTCGCGCGCCCTCGTGCGAGTCATTGTTATTATCGGCGACGAACAGAATCCGATCATCGGCTGAAACCAACACACCATTCGGGCGATCCAGTTCACGTCCGATGATGCGCGTCACCTTCGCAACGTCGCCGGTCAGCTCTGGCGGGTCGATGCGATAGACCCCTTCGATCGTGCGGCCTTGATCATCGCGAAGCTGCATGTCGTCGCGGCTGCCGTAACGTGGGTCGCTAAAGTAAATCCGGCCGCGCGAATCGACGGAGATGTCATTCGGCTGGTTGTATTTTTTTCCGAGATAGTTGTCGGTCAGAATCGTGAGCTTCCCATCGGCTTCCGTGCGGGTGACTCGTCGCAGCTTCGGCTCGCACGCGAGCAGCCAGCCTTGCCGATCAAACAGCAACCCATTCGTGCCGGCGTCTTCGCGATGCACGATCGACTTCCCCTCGCGAGTCAGCCGCATGATGTGGCCTTTGCCGCTGGACAACACGCCGAGTTCCGGGTGCCATGCCGGCCCTTCACCCCCGGCTCCTGCTCCCGCCTCGATCTTGAGTTTGGCTCCCGGCTCGAAGATCGGATCGGCGGCAGGCACTCCCCATGAGAATGCGAGGACGATCAATCCCACGCTCAATCTGCTCAGAAGTTGTCGCATGAAGTTCGCCTGTGACAAGTTGTTCGCGAAGGGGTCGCCAACAAAACGGCCCGGCGTTTCGCAAGCCGCCGGGCCGAAGATCATCGCCGAGTTTCAGAACGCTACCGCTTGGGAACGCCGGTACGGTTGCCGCCCTGATTCCCCCCCTGGTTCCCGCCTTGATTCCCGTAGCCGCTGCCGCCTTGTTGCATCCGCTGCTGATTTTGAATCTGGCTTTGAATGGCAGCGCGTTGGTTCGAGAGCGCCTGCATCGCGCTGCGAATCCGGTTCGCTTCACCGTCCGCTTGATCGCGGTCGGCCGTGGCTTTCTTCAAATCGTCACGAGTCCGTTGGAAGGCCACCTTTGCCGAACTCAACTTCGGATCGGTCTCAATCGCTTCGGTTTTCTTCTTCGAGGCGGCTCCGAGTTCGGCGGTCGCGTCTTTGATTTGCTGGTGGAGTTCCTTCGCCTCGGTGTGATCCGCCATCACAATCTCTTCGCTGGTCTTCAAGGTCTTGTCGGCGTCGGCCACCTTCTTCGCCAACGCGCGCCGCGTGTCGGCCGAAGCGTTGGGACCGCTGTTCGCCTTTTGCTCGGCGACCGCCTCGTCGTGGACTTTGACCGCTTGCTGATAGTCTTCGTTGTCTTTCTTGAGCGTCTCAATCACTTTCTTGCGGACTTCAGCCAATTGACCACGCAGGCTTTCCAGCTTGTCTTTTGCGGCTTTCAAATCCGGCGAGTTCTTGGCTTCTTCCTCGGCAGCTTTCTTCGCCTGAGCCAAATCGCGCATGTTCTGTTTGTGTGCGGCATCGACCTTCTGCCATTCGCTGCGGGCCTCAGTCGACTTTTCGCCCGCGTCCCGTAAGGCAGTCTCGCCTTGTTGAAGCTGCTGGCCGATCTGCGTGATCTGCTGCTGCATCGCCTGCTGATTTTGTTGACCGCCGCCGGCTCCAATCTGGGTGCCACCAGAACGACCGCCGCTACTACGACCTTTGCCCTGAGCCATCGCCGGAGAAACGCTCAACGCGAGCAACAGCGCGACCACGACCGAATTCCGAAATTCTGAAGTCCACATGGGATGTTCCTTTGCTTCGCCCCACCGGCAGGGGTCAGGCACCGCAAAATTCAAATTTGGCGGAGTGAAGTCCTGTAGACACCCTCAGTGTTACTCCGCCAATTTTGAATTTTGCGGTGCCTGACCCCGGACAAATGCTGTCAGATCGGCAAGATTCTATCGGTCGCTCGCCTGTTTTCGACAGAGGATGCCGTCCAAAGTCCTACAAAGTCGTTAGGCCCAGGTTCCAACAACATCCAAGCCCGACTTCCCCGCAGAAGTCGGGCATTTGAACGACAACCCACTCCGAGCAACTGACGACGGTTACTTGTCTTTGTCGCGAATTTTCTCGTGGCACTGGCTGCACGCTGCGTTGGCGGCGGTGAAGTGTTCGTTGGCCTTGGCGGTGTCTTTGGCTCGGACAGCCTTGGCCATCGCGATCATTTCGGACCGGTACTTGACCGACAGTTCCTTCCACAGCGGCAGTTGAGCTTTGTCTTTGACCTCGTGCGTGTCGACTTCCATCGCCAACGCGAGGATCGCCAGCGTCGTGCAATCGCGAGCGGTCTCGTCCGGCTTTTGGAGCCGCCGCAGCGATTTGCGAATACCTGCCGACCGGCTGTTGACCTCTTCCATCATGCGACCCAAACCGGTGAGCTTGTTCCATTCCGCGTCCGGCTTCGCTGTTCCGGCCGACTTACCGGCGTGAGACTCCTTGACCGCCGCAAACAGTTTCGTGGCGTCGTCGAAGGTCTTCGCCGCTCGCAACGAAACGGCCGCGTCACGCAGGTCGGCCGCGTGGAACTTGGCCTTCGCTTTGTCCGGATGTTCGACAATCGCCTGAGCGATGCAGGCCACGACTCCCGCCGCCTGGTTAACCTCTTTCTTTTCGAGCGTCATTGCGAACGCGTCCGCGCTGGCCACTTGTTGGCCGAGCAATTCCACCTTGGCGTTGATCTCGGCCACGAGATCATCAACGCTCGCGATTTCGACAACCTTCTGAGGAGCCTCGCCCCAGGCGGGCAACAGACACAAAGCTGACGCGGCGAATAAAGACGAACTCAAGATGAAACGACGCATAGATTCTCCAGTGTTGGTAGCCGAACTCGTGAGAGTTCGGACCGAAGTCTCACGACTTCGGCTACGGAAATTTTCGTGATCCCATTTCTGAGGAAATGGCAGGACGAGCCATTCTGAAAGTGACCTCTCGCGCGGTCAAGTTGGCCGAACCAGCGACTCGTCGAAGTAGTTGATCGACATCCCCGCGTCGATCACCAAGCCCTGAGCGTTGAAGCCCGAAGATCGCGGACTCAACAAGAAGGCCACCGCATTGGCGACCTCGTCAGTCTGCACGGCTCGTTTGCGAAGCGTCGCCTTTTCCGCGTGCAGATAGCTATCGACGTAGCCGGGAATCCCCGCCGAGGCCGATGTCTTCAGCAGCCCCGGACAGACCGAGTTGAACCGAATCGCTGAGAACTTCGCGAACGACTTCGCCAGAAAGCAGACCGAAGAATCGAGCGCCGCTTTGACCGGAGCCATGTAGCCATAGTTCTCCGCCGCCATCCGCGTGGTCGAGATCGAAACCGTCACGACGCTGCCGTTCTCCTTGTCGAGCAATTCGCGAAAGGCATTCGCCAGTGCGATGAAAGAGAAGCACGACACATCGACCGCCTGCAAGAACGCCCCGCGTGGAGTCTCGTGAAACGGCAGCCAACCGGCCGAGTAATCGGCAAACGCCAGCGAATGCACGAAGCCTTGAATCGGCCCGTGCTGCGCGGCGATCTCGTCGCGAACCCGATCAATCTGGTCTTGATGCTCGACATCGCAGACGTGAATCGGCACGTCACCGACCAGCTTGCGAATCTGCTCGCGCCGCTCGTCGCTGCGGACGACGTGAATGACCTTCGCCCCGGCTTCGGTCAACACCTGTCCGACATGCGCGGCGACGCTCTTTCGGTTCGCCATGCCGAAGAGAACGATGCGACGGTCGGTGAGTTGGAGGAAATCAGCCATGAAATTGTTTGACGTCCTGGACAACAAACGGAGGTCACTGACCTTCTGGTCTTGGCCCCAACGGGGACTGACTCGACAGCCCAGGGCAACGCCCTGGGTGAGTACACACCAACCGTCGTTTAGCCCCAACGGGGCGTAACTGCCGTGACATCCCTACAAGTTACGCCCCTTCAGGGCTTGAGAAGTTCTCTCGAATGGGCCGTTTCCCCAGGGCGATGCCCTGGGCTATCGAGTCACGCCCCCTTGGGGCTGAAAACCTACTTTTGTATATACAGCTTCACGTTATGAGTCGCTCGCCCACCGGCGACGATGTCGAGCTTGCCGTCGCCTG
>CAMDDX010000312.1 GCA_945893075.1 Planctomyces sp. SH-PL62
CGACACCTCCTGGTCTGGTTTCCTGCGCTCCGGTCCGCAGTCACACGACCAGCAAACTCACGCAGACGAATTCCAGGAGAGGAATACCATACAAACAGCAATCGCGCCAGCTCGCCCACACTACCCAGCTATGCGCGCTGGCCGTGTCGTTCGGCCCCGGCACGTTCGTCTGGTTCCCGGAAGGGGAAGCCATGGAACACGGAGCCAGTGCGGATGGCGACGTCACGGTCCTGTTTATCACCAACAAGAGCTTTCGGATTGATTACGTTGATTGATCCCGCGACGCATTCGTCTTGATCACCGTACCGCGACCGTCAGGGAGCGGCCTGTCCTCGCCGCATCGGACCGCTCCCTGACGGTCGCGGTACGGCTTTCAAAATACTTCTGGAGAACATGATGAAACCGCTTTTGATTCTCGCATTACTGACCGCCATCACTGGCCAAGTCGCATTCGGTGCGGAGCCGCTCACGATCAACGTCTGGCCGGGCAAGCCGCCGGGTGACACCAAGGAACTGCCGCCGGAGGCCGATCAAACAAAGCCCGAAGATCGACTGATCGCCAGCCGCCGCATCATCAAGCTTGGCAACGTTTCGACGCCGCAGTTGACCGTGTATCGCCCGGCCAAGAACAAGGACACCGGCGCGGCGGTCGTGATCTGCCCCGGCGGCGGTCACAGCATTCTGGCTTACGATCTGGAGGGGACCGAAGTCGCCGAGTGGCTCAATGAAATCGGAGTCACCGGGATCGTCTTGAAGTACCGCGTGCCGGGTCGCGACCCGGAGAAACGCTGGTTCGCCGCCGTGCAGGACGGGCAGCGTGCGATGAGCCTTGTCCGCAGCAAAGCTGCGGAGTGGGGAGTTGATCCGAAGCGGATCGGACTGCTCGGCTTTTCGGCTGGCGGACAAGTCGCGGGAATGGTTTCGATTTTCGATCAGCGTCAGTACGAAGCGCTGGATGACATCGACAAGGTCTCCAGCCGGCCGGATTTTTCGGTGCTGATTTATCCGGGACTCATGGACGAACGGGGCCAGCCGAAGTTGCGTGAGGAAGTGAAGATCACGAAGGACTCACCGCCGATGTTCTTCGTGCATGCGTTTGACGATGGCGTGAGCGTCTTTAACACGCTGCTGTTCGCCACCGAGTTGAAGAAGGTGGGCGTCACCGCCGAGGTGCATGTCTATGCGACCGGCGGCCACGGCTATGGCATGCGGCACGTCGATGGCCAACCGGTGACCGATTGGCCAAAACCCTGCGAGGCGTGGCTGAAGAGCATGAAGGTCATCAAGTAAGGCAACCGGCAATTGAAAACGTACCCGGCCGGGGTCAGGTGTTCTGATTTCTGTTTTGGCCGAGCGATTCACCCGCGACACCATTCACCAGTCAATCGTGCGATTCCAGTTGGACGTCAATTCTTACTGCCAAAACAGAAATCAGAACACCTGACCCCTGACTTGGCGGAACGATCAAACGCCCGGACTATTGCAGCCGAGCTTTGCCGAAGTCTTCGGCCTGCACCTGGGCTTCAAAGTCGATGTTGCGGTAGGCGTAGAGTTCCAGCAGCGTCGTTTGGTCGAGCTTTTTGGGGTCCGCTCCGGCGATTTTTTCCGGCCAGCCGTAGCAGCGGACGCAGATCGGCAGCTTGGTCTGCGAGTCGATGTAGATCATCGACTTGCGGTACTCCTTCTTCTCGTCCGGAGCGAATTCGGGCTTGGCGTACTCGATCACGAAACAGAGGCAATCGCGGTTGTCGATTTTCTGATGTTCGAGCAGTTTCGCGGTGACACCCGATTCGGCTTTCAGATCGGTCTGGCGGTGCTGGCGGCTGATCTTGGTGAGCTCCAGCAATCCGGCCTTCGTCACGGGATAGCGTGAGTGCTTCATCGCCAAAGCCCCGGTCGGGTTCAGCGAGAGAACGCCTAGCCGAGCCTCGATGCCGGTCAACATGCGGACCAGCATGTCGCCATCGTTCTCTCCCTCGGCGTAGATGACTCGTTGGCCGGCGCTCTTGCCACCTTCCCATTTCATGAAGACTTTCATGGGCTGGTGGAAGAGGCGGATCTGAATGATTTGCAGCTCGGTCAGCGTGTCGCCGATCCGCTCTTGTTTGACGAAGGTCGCGGCGTAGGCGGGGATCTTTTCGAGCTTCGCTTGCGCTTCGGCCAGGACTCGATCGCTTTCGGTCAGGGCCTCTTTGCCGGTCAGCGTCGGCGTGTCGTTGGAACCTGCGGCCTTGGTTTCCGTGACCGTCGCTGCGTTACCGGTGGACTCGACACCGAAGTCCTGACCAAGCCCGGCAATCGTCTGCTGGCTATTGGGGGAAACGGGATCGGTCCCGGCCGTCGTTGGCTGAGCGTGGAAGTACAAGAAGCCAAGCGCTGTCGCGACAACGAGCGAACCCAGCGCGTTGTGGCGGTGCGGCGAGTGCCGCATCCGGCGAGCGACGTGCGGAAGGTGGCGAACAGGTTTGGTCAGCCAATGAGACCGGCTGAAGAGCCAAGAGAGGCGTTTCATGCGACGAACGGCCTTGCGTTCCGAGCGGACCGATGCGGAGCGAAGACCTCAGTCCTCTGAGATCGCCGAACCGACGAGACGCCGCGGTGAGCGAGAGAGATGTGATGAATCCCAGAAACCCGCAGAGTCCGTCCGCGCGGGGCGCAGTTAGAACATAGATCGGCGCATCGCCTGCGTTGCGGTGATGAGAAATGCCGCTGTCCGGTGATCCGTCGCGACAAGGTTGCCGCGGATGTTGAGACGATTCGGCGTCCCACGATTGGTCCCCGCCGCCTGCGGGACCGGAGCGATCGTGAGAGCTTGTCTGTGGTGCGGAGGCGTCTCGCATCCCACGCGCAGCCAGCAATCTCTGCCGGTCATTCTGCGAGTGGCGAGGCACGCGACAAGAGGCCAATCGCAAAGCGTCTGCGAATCGGCGCGATTACTTCGGCATATCCGATTTTACCGTAGCCGCGTTCGCCAGAACGCGGGTCGCCCGTACTCTTACGCGGCCCGCACTCTGGCGAGTGCGGCTACGGGATGCGAGCTGTTGCCGTTCGCCTTACTTCGACTTGGCCGGCTTCTCGTCGAATTCCGGCACCAGTTCCAGCAGCACCTCGGTGTCGCGCGGCGGAATGCGATCGCTCCAGGCTTCCCACATCAAGTTGGCCTCCCCTTCGGAAGAGCTCTTCACCGCCAGATCGAGCATGGCGGACGGGAAGTTCGCGACGCAGATCACATCGCCCCCTTCCGCCAGATACGACTTCGTGCCGTTGGCTTCATCGACGTAGAAGCCGCTCCCCGCGAAGACCCACGGGGAATCGAGTTGCCGTGGCTGCGTCAGGTTGAAGAATTTCTGGATCGCCTTCCGGTACTTCTCGTCCTTGGACATCGCCAAGAACGAGTCCCGCTGTTTCTCGGACATGTGGCCGAACCAGTACAGCTCTTTGTTCTTCTCGTCCCACTTCAGTTCCGAGTCCTCTTTCAAGTTCAGCCCCGCCGGCTTGTCATCGAACAGTTCCACAAAGAACCGCTTCGACGAATTGCGGACCCATTTTTCTGCCGGCTCGCGATGCGGCTTGCCATCTTTGTCGGTCCACTGGCAGAAAATGCGGATGCGTGTTCCTTTCGGCGGCGAATACTCCGGCTGAAACTTCACCGGCGATCCCGTCTTCGCCCCCAATGCGAGCAGGCCCGTGTGAACGACATACGCTTCGGAATCGAGCGACAGGATCGACTCGTGCTCTTTGGTCTGCTTCAGACAGCAGAACATTTCGAGCACACCCTCGCGCAGACAGACTTTCGTCTTCAGCAGCAACCGCTTGCCGTCCACGTCGAGCAGCACGGTCCCCTGTTTGTTAAGCGACACCGGCTCTTTCGATTTCTTGCCGTCTTTGGCTGACTCCTGCGCAAATGAGCCATGGTCGGCAACCAGCGCCATCCCAGAGACGGCTGCCAGTGTGCTCAAGAATTCGCGACGTGCATAAACGGGGGCAGTGGTTTCAGGCATGATTCTTTCCTCGCGTCGTTTCGTAGACCGGACGCCTACGTCCGATCGCGGAGTATAGCCGCTGAAATGCCGGCCAACGTGAAAGCCGCTCGGTCAAACTTCCGACAACTTTGGTCAAAGGCTCGCCAGACGATTAGCGATTGGCGGGTGGCTGGCTTGTGAGTTGGACGAGTGCCTCGCGGACGCGCGCGATCTGCTCGGCGTTGACGGTCAAATACCGTTGTCCGCCCCCCTCGGCGACGTCGAACTGCGTGACGTCTTGAGCATCGACACGAATGCGGCCGGCGGGTGACAGGCCGAAGTAGCCGTGATCCGGGCGGACGGCGTACAGCACGGCGGTCAAATCCCACGTTTCGCGGTCATAGGGCATCTTCTGGTACAGCTCGTAAGCCTGCTTGAGCGGGTGATGCTTCACGTAGCCGAAGTCTCGCTGGATGCTGGAGGCCGGATACTTGATCGCGACGCCGATCTCGAACCCGCTGGTCACGAGCGGCGTCGGCCATTCGGTGAAGACCCGCTGGGCAGACGGGGAGTCGATCCAGACGTTGTATTCCTTCACGCGATTCTTCTCGCTGAACATGCCGGCCATCATCGACAGCAGCCGCACTTTGCGAATCACCAATTCCTTGCCCGTCAGCGGCGAGTACACATCGGCCGGCGAGTCCAACAGCCGCAAGATGTTTGTCGAGAAGCCAACGACGACCAGCACCACCGATTGATCCGGCTGAGCAGCGAGTGTCTGCCGCAGCAAGCCGACCGCTTCGGGTGCGTCTTTGCCGGTGTTGAGTTTGTGCGGGTATCGAGGTTGGCCGTTGTCGGTGGCTCGGACGGTGTCGGTCAGATAGCGGCTGTCTTCCGGCGTCTTGCCTTTGCGGACGACTCCCAGCGGGATGTTGCCTCGGCCGTAGAACGTGTTGACCAAATCGACGAACGGGGCGGCGAGGTCGTTGTCTTTGCTGAGCGTGACCGCCAGCAACTCGCACTCACCGCGACTCTGCAAGGCGTGGATGACACCCAGCGCGAGGGCGTCGTCGATGTCGTTGCCCATGTCGGTGTCAAAAATCAGCTTGACCGGCCGAGCGGGTGTTTCATCGGCTGAAACTGGCACGGTGAAGGGCACGATCGCGAGCAACAAAGTCACGAGACGTCGAACGAGAAATTGCGCGGGCATGTTGAAACTCCAAAGCCGTGGTTGCCAAGGCGAGGCATTTCAACAAGTGCCGGCGCAACAAAAAACCCCCACCGCCCGAAGGCGGTGAGGGTCGGGAGAGAGATCCCTGCAATTCGTTATCGGTCCGCCGTTGAGAGAGTTCGGCGGCATCAAGAGAAAAGGAGTCCTGGAGCCGGGGGTCGATTATTCATCTTCATCGGAGGCCGGTGTACCGACGACGTCGAATTGGCTGTCGCACAAGTCGCGGTCGTCGAAGAAACGTGACCCCGACAGGCAAGACTTCGATGTCTTCAGTCCGGCGTAGGTGTAGCTCTGATTGAGGCTGCCGATGGCGGAGGCAACGTCTTCGAGTTACTCGGTGATCGCCTGGCGAACTTCGGCCAGTCCGACAATCAGGCCGAGCACCACGATGGTCGCGACCAGGATCAACTCGGCGGAAACCACAAAACCATTTTCGTCGTTGAACAAGCTCTTCATGATTCTCTCTCCCCTGGGCTTGAAGTAGTGAGCGACGCCGTGTGTTTTGTTTGTTGTTGTTGTTTGGCGTCGTTGACGAGAGAGGTGTTAAGCGATCTGAATGCCAAACAATCTTTACACATCGAAAACTTGGCGCTCACGTACACAAATCGAAGCGCAAGTCGTTGGCAGTCATCCGGAAAAGAAAGTGCGAAGAATTCCGCAACTTGGCGGCGACCTCAGAAGTGACTCTGGAGACCCACGTTGCCGAGAAACAACGTCGTTCCAGCCTTCTTGCTGCAAGTCGTTGAAGCGACTCAGCGCACCGCGTGTCGGCAACATCGTGGTGAATCGGCATCATCCGGCTTTGCGCAGCGGATCGGCTCGCTACGATGCCCCGCCGTTTCTCGTTTCCTCATTTGCGAGCGTCTCATGGACACCGACTCCGCTGCGGATCACATCTTTCATTCTCAGTCCGCATCGCAGGCATTGCTGCAAGCGATGCGCGAACTGGCTGAGGCCAGCGAGCGGTCGTTCAAAGACCTCGAAGGGATCACGCTAGGAGCGGCGTTCGATTTGGCCGTCGAAACGCATGGCGACGAACTGCCTCAGTTCTGGGTGATCTGGAACGAGTGGAACCTCGCCCTCGAAGAACCGCCCGCCGAGATGGGCGATCTGTGACATTCAAGCCCGACGCGCCAGCGAGGGAATGAGCCATCAACCCCTCGCTGGCGCGTCGGGCTAATGTGAGAACAGCTCCAGAAACCTTGTGGCGACCTCGGCGGCGGATTCATCGCCGGTGATCGGCAGCGGGCGGCATTCTTCGAGATTCCGGAACCAGGTGTGCTGCCGCTTCGCGAACTGGCGCGTTCGCGTCTGAATCAATTCAATCGTTTCGGCCAGCGATCGTTCGCCACGCAGGTGTTCGATCAGCTCTTTGTAGCCGAGAGCCTGCCGCGCGGTCTGGCTGAGCGGCTGCGGTTCCCCGAGCAGCGACCGCACTTCATCGAGCCAACCGGCGGCGAGCATCTGCTCGACACGCGCGTTGATCCGGTCATAGAGCCAGGCACGCGGCGGAGAAAGCCAGACGACGTTTGTAGGTCGCTGATCGGGAGCGAGTGGTTCTTCGCGATGCTGTGCGGACATCGGCTGCCCCGTGAGTTCGATGACTTCGAGTGCTCGCACAACACGCCGGAGATCGTGTGGATGCAGACGCGCCGAAGTAACTGGGTCAAGTTGTTGCAATCGGCGATGTAGGGATTCGACACCGTCACTGGTCGCTTCGGCTTCCAGCCGCTGCCGAATTTCGTCGTTCGCGGGAGGGCCGGCAAAGACGCCTCGCAACAGGCTGCGCAGATACAACCCGGTGCCGCCGACGAACAGCGGCGTCCCGCCGCGTGCGACAATGTCACGACAGACAGACTCCGCCGCGACGACATATTCGGCGACGCTGAAATCCTGCGACGGTTCCAGTAGATCGAACAGGTGATGTGGCACGTGGCGTCGCTCGTCGGTGGAGGGCTTCGCCGTGCCGATGTCCATGCGGCGGTACAGCGTCATCGAATCAAGCGACACGATTTCGATGGACTCGCTTCGCAGTCGCTCCGCGAGTGCCAGCGCGACGCCGCTCTTCCCGCAGGCGGTGGGACCGGCGAGAAACCAACAGCGGCGGAGAAGATCGGGAGCGAATCGCATGCGTTCAATGTCGCGATCAATAATGTCGCGATCAATGTGGTAGGGACTCTGTCGTGACAACGTACCTTCGTTAGGCGCGTTCGACTATGCTCCAACTCGCATTCTGTGTGGGGAGCGATGATTCATGGCAGTCTTTGAAGCGAGCGTTGAATTGGCTTGTTCGCCGGAGGTGGCGTTCGAGTTCTTGGCTCAGCCGGAAAACATTCGGTTGATTACGTCGTCGGCGATGATGCTTCTGTTCGATGCCGCTCCGCAACGGCTGTCGTTGGGGGCTCGGATGGAGTTTCGTGTGCAGGCTTACGGCGTGGTGCGATCGGCGGTGCATGATGTGACCGAATGGGACGCGCCACGAAAGTTTGTGGAACGTCAGGTCTCAGGCCCGTTGGGGGCGTGGGAGCACGAGCATCTCTTCGAACCGACGGCGACCGGCGTTCGGGTCACCGATCGGATCACGTTCGCTCCTCCGAACGGCCTGTTGGGTCTGCTCGTCAACGAGCGGAAGATTCGCGAGTCGCTGGAAGATGGCTTTGGGCATCGGCATCACGAACTCGAAAAGCGGTTCGGTTCGTCGTCGGGAGCGCGCTAATGCCCGAACATTCTTCGGACGATCAACGCAACACGGCCACGTTCGCCGCGCTGACGATGGTGCTGCTGGTTTCGGGGGGGCTGTTGGCTCTGGTGGCGTTGGTGCTGCCGCAAGTGTTGTGGATGGTCGTGATCGCCATCGGTCTGGCGCTGAGCGTCGTCTTGCAGTATTTGGTGTGGGGCCGTTGGCTGCTGGCCAAGTTGCGCGACGAAGCGAAGCGTGAGGAGTCGCAAGCCACGGAAAGAAATGAGCCCGACGAATGAAAGAAGACGACGAATGCTTTGGCGGCATTCGTCGTCTCCTGAAATTCGTCGGGCTCTTTCTGATTCGATCCGCTCGACCTCAGTGACGATGTCCGACGGGTCTTAGACCGCGCCGCCCCCTTGTTCGCCGGTGCGGATGCGGATCACTTCGTCCAGAGTCGAGACGAAGATCTTGCCGTCGCCGATCTGGCCGGTGCGGGCGTGGCTGGTGATGGTGTCGATCGCTTTTTGCAGATCGACGTCATCGACCACGACTTCCAGTTTGACCTTGGGGAGGAAATCGACGGTGTATTCCGCGCCGCGGTACGTTTCCTTGTGGCCGCGCTGCCGGCCGAAGCCGCGGACTTCGGTCACCGTCATGCCCTGGATGCCGGATTCGGTGAGTGCGTTCTTCACTTCTTCCAACTTGTAATGCCGAATGATCGCTTCAATTTTCTTCATGGCTGTCGCTCCTGGAAACCGCGTCCGCTCACCGGCGCTGGCGAGAGTCCGCTGGTTGGTGATGTGTGTGTGAATGGCCTTCGAGGAATTATGAGAACACCGAAGAATGACTTCCGCAAGTGGGTTGGCAAATACGCCGGCGAAATGGGCCGCATCGCCAACCGATACGGCCCAATCCCGCGCCGGGCTAGAACGTAGGGTGGGTCGAGTCATCGAGACCCACCACGATCTACGATTGTTTTGGTGG
>CAMDDX010000313.1 GCA_945893075.1 Planctomyces sp. SH-PL62
CACCTGCTCCCGAACCGCTGGCATCAACAACCCTGATTTCACTTGTGGCACATCATCCATGATCGACTCCAGAAAGAGGTTCCGAACATTTCTAACCTCATTCTGACAGCTCCTTATTCATCGCGCCAGCCAAAATTGGCACACCCCAACGCCATTGATGCAGTTGGGGCTTCTTCAAGGCCAAGTCTTAGTCGCCAAGATGCGTGCAAAAAGCCCGACTCAACGATCTGAGTTAGACGCCCTCATTAACAAATATGGAGGTGCAGCAGGCTTGGAAAGTGTTCGAGACAAAGGTTCGTTGTTTCGGGATGCCCGACTGTTCTGCGATTCGATCCGAGGGCCGATTGCCGGTGAAGATCAAATGCGGGCGGGCGCGGCCGCACTTCGTTTGCAAAATGTCCACATTGACGGGGACAACGCGGTAGGAACCGTCTTCTACAACGGTACAGAACATTCGCAGAGGAAATTCGCACGCGTAGCCGGAGAGTGGAAAATCGCGAGTCGATAGAGCTTCCGAAAGTGAGGGGAAGAAAAGGTGTCAGGGAAGAAAAAGTGTCAGGGATTGCGCCGCCTGAATTCAGTTTGGAACGTCCGCGCGGTCGGCTGGTGACTTCCAACTTCGGACATTTGACGATGCGTTTGGTCCAACCCTTGGCTTCGCTCTAATTGGCGTGAGCTTCTTCACCCGCAGCGAACAGCAATCAGTCGTCATCCGGCAGGCGGAGCACGGGTTCGTCGTCGTCATCCTCAGCGGTCGCATTGTTGGCGGTGAGGCTGGCAGGCCGTTCCTCGTCGAGCAATCCGGCGAGCTTGTGGCCGGCACCGGGCACTGACTCCGGCGACTCCAGAGACGCGTCACCTTCGGATTCGATTTCGATGCCATCGAATTCGGCCGACGATTCTTGCTCCGATTCGATGCCGTCAAGTTCGTGGCCTTCGATTTCGATCTCGATGCCGTCGAATTCGTCCTCGACGACCTCTGGCTGGGCACGCGATTTCGGTGCCGAGACTTTTGGAGACGGTTTGTCCGTCGAACTCTTCGGCCCGGAGGCTGCGGACTTTTCCGCCGGACGTGATTTCGTTTCGGCTGTGGAAGTCGGTCTCGGCTCGTTCGCCTGCGAGGGCAGGGCCGGAGTCTCCATCGGTTTCGTTTTGGGCTTGTCGCTGCGGGTCGGTGCGTCGCCGAGCAGGATCTGTTCAAAGAAGGCGTCGTCGTCCGCCGATTTCTTGACCTGAGCGGCGGTGAGGGATTTGTCTTTGGATTTTTCTTTACCCTTCGCTTTGGCGGACGCGGCCTTCATTTTTCGTTCGAGCGATTTCTTGGCTTCGATCTCCTCGTGAACCTTGCGCAAGGGAATCAACATCTCGGCCATCGATTGCCAGCGGTCATCCGGATTCGGCAGCAGTCCCTTCATCAGGATGTCGGCGACACGCGGGTCGATGTGCGGGGCGAAATTGGCGAGCGGTTTCGGAGGCTTGTTGATGTGCTGTAAGACGGTGTCGAGCGTTTCCTGATCCGGCACGTCCCAAGGGAGCCGCTTCGAGTACATCTCATAGGCCGTGACCGAGAACGAGAAGATGTCGATGCGCTGGTCGGTCCGCTGCCGCTTGATGAGTTCCGGAGCCATGTAGTTGGCGGTGCCGGTGCGATTGCCGGGCTTCCGAAAGGTCGGCGTGTTCGGCACGACGAGGCCAAAGTCGATCAGCTTGACGTTGTTCTCCGAATCGATCATCACGTTGCGCGGACAGAGATCGCGGTGAATCCAATTCTGCTTGTGCAGATAGTCGACCGCCTCGCCAAGCTGAATGATGTAATTCAAGCAGTTGTCTTGCATCTGCTCGTTCTGGGTATCGACCAGATAGCTCAGGCTGAGGCCATCGACGAAGTCCATCATCAGGTATTGTTCGTCGGTGGTCGTCGTGCCGAATTCGATCGTCTTGACGATGTTGAGATGCTGCAAGCTGACCGCGATCTCGCCTTCGCTGGGTTTCTTCAGCCCCCGGAAGCGGCTCTCGAATCGCTCGGTCTTGACCTTGTCGAGCACCTTGATGGCCAGCATCCGGCCAGTCATCGAATCGCGCGCACGCCAGACTTTCGACATGCTTCCCTGGCCGACGCGAGCCAATAGCTCAAAACGCCGAGCGATATCGACTCGCTCGACCTTCCGCCTGTCGAACAGATTTGTCAGGAAGTTCGCCATGAAAGTAGGTCAGGCTTTCCAGCCTGACTCAGCGAGCCAGGTAATCGTGGGAACGTCGCCAAGGTCAGGCTGGAAAGCCTGACCTACACAGTCCTGATCTACACGGTGCTGATCTACACGGTGCAGTAGTCGATGATCCGGGCAATCTCCGTCCGCATGTGCTGCCGATCCACGATGCGATCGACAAAGCCCATCTTCAACAGGAACTCGCTGGTCTGGAAGCCTTCGGGAAGCTCTTGTTTGACGGTCGCGGCGACGACACGCGGGCCGGCGAAACCAACGAGTGCTTTGGGTTCGGCCAGCGTGATGTCGCCCAGCGATGCGAAGCTGGCGGCCACACCACCCATCGTCGGGTTCGTCAGCACGGAAATGAACAGCCCACCCGCATCGTGGAAGCGGCCCAGTGCGGCGGAGACCTTCCCCATTTGCATTAGGGAAAGAATGCCTTCGTGCATCCGAGCACCGCCGCCGGATCCGCTGACAATCACCAGCGGCAGCTTGAGCTCGGTGGCCTGCTCGATTCCGCGGGTCAACTTTTCGCCGACGACCGAGCCCATGCTCCCCATGATGAACGCCGAATCGGTCAGCCCCAGCACCAGCGGCCGGCCACGCATGTAGCCTTTGCCGATCACGCAAGCGTCCGTCAGGCCGGTCTTCTTCTGTTCTTCCTTCAAGCGATCCTTGTACGGCTTCTTGTCCACGAAGTTCAACGGGTCCATCGGCAGAATGTTGGTGAACCACTCTTCGAAGCTTTCCTCGTCCAGCAACTGCGCGATGCGAGCTTTCGCCGGCACATAGAAGTGGTGATTGCATTCCGGGCAGCAATACAGGCTCTGTTGAATCTGCTTGCGATAGACCGTGGCTTTGCAGCCATCGCACTGAATCCACAGTCCTTCGGGCACACCGCGCTTCTGGCGTTTGCCGTTGGCGTTGTCAGGATCGGTGGCGGAGGGTCGGCTCATCGGTGCGGTTCTCAGGAACTGGTTGCAAAACTCCGTAGCCTGACTCTCCGAGTCGGGGCATTTTCGGGAGGACTCCCGACTCGGAGAGTCAGGCTACTTACGTTGTCTCGTCAGCGTTGCTTTGCCGGATGAACTCACCGTCGCGGCTCGACTCAAACAATTCGATGATCGGGTCGCGCGGCTCGTCGGAAAATGCGGTCGTCAGATCGGGGGGTTCACCGGTCAGCAGGGAAGATACAAGACTCGCCAAAGGCTCGGAAGCGACGATCACCAGCGTCTCGAACTTGCGGAGCGGCTTCTTGAGCGCTCGTTGCACGCGAGCCACCGCGACTTCCCACGGCTCGCCTTCTGACGGGCAGACCGTCTCCGGAGCCTCTTGCCACTGATGAAAGATGCGCGACATGCGCCGGCCGATGTCCTCAATCGTCGAGCTTTGCCACAGACCAAGATCCAAGTTCGCGAATTCTTCCGACTCGCGAACCGTCAGGTCGAACGCCTCGGCGATGGCCGCTGCCGTCCCTTTCGCCGGCTGAACCGTGCCGCAAACGATCGCGTCCGGTGGCTTAGACAATGCCTTCAGCCGCTCGATCAACGTCGCGAGCTGCGCTTCGCCGCGCGAATTCAGCGGCAAGTCGAGCGAGCCAATCAGCCGATGCTGCTCGTCGAAATCAGTCCAGCCGGGCCGAACCACGGCGACAATCGTCATAGAGTCATCTTCAAAAGGGGTCGGGAGTCTTTTTCCGGCCGCTGCACTTGATGTCGGAAGTTTCTACGAACAAACGCGGCCGGAAAAAGACTCCCGACCCCGTCGCTCAGCTCGCTAACCGAGTCAGCTCTTCGACCGCGACGGCGTAATCACTCTGATCGAAAATCGCGCTGCCGACAACGAACAGATCCGTGCCGGCCTGAGCACACGCTGCGATCGTCTTCAATCCGATGCCGCCGTCCACGGACAGAATCGTGTCGTCCGAAATCATCTGCCGAGCCTGCCGCAACCTCTCGACCGACGCCGGAATGAACGACTGCCCGCCAAAGCCGGCTTGCACACTCATCAGCAACAACAGGTCGATTTCACCCACAAACGGTGCGACGTCCGACAGCGGCGTCTTCGGATTCAAAACCAATCCCGCGACACGCCCGGCCTCCCGAATGCGACGCAACAATGCCGTCGGCTGCGGCACCGCTTCCAGATGAAAACTGATCACGTCGCAGCCCGCCTTGAGATACTCGTCGAGATAATGGTCCGGGTCGGAGATCATCAAGTGCGCGTCGAAGACCATGTCGGTCAGTGGCCGTACTTTTTCGATCACCATCGGCCCGTAGGAGAGATTCGGGACGAAGTGCCCATCCATCACGTCCCAATGCAGCACCTTGGCCTTCGCGGCGGTGAGCCGTTCGACCTCGTGCGCCAAATTGCCAAAATCACACTTGAGCATCGACGGCGCAATGATCGGCCGAGCGGCTCGCATACGTTGCAGGATCTCGGTTCGGTTCATGATTGTTTCTTTCCAGGCAGTTTCCAGCCAAAGGCCAACGCCAGCACCACGCCGGCGACGGCCGCGGCCACCATCCAAGCATGGATGTGCGACCAAAACCAGTGCAGGACAATCGCGGACAACGTCAACGTCACCGCGCTGACCAGCGCGAGCCGTTCCACTGTGGTGCAGCGGCGCAGCCACGTCAAACAAACGCCCCAGCCGGTCAACGGCCGGAAGATCAACAAACCGCCTCCCCAAAACAGTCCCAGACCAATGAACGTCCCCAGCCAATTGACGATCGACGCCGTCGCCGAGTTCTCGATACCCAAGACCTGCTGAACTTTCACCGGCGTCTGCTTGGGGTCGGCAGACTGTTCCGTGAAAACTTTTTGAGCCGACGCCTGGCTGGAAGTCAGCCGCACCGACATCGCCGTGCGAGCATCCTGATTCCACCACACCACCAGCCACGCCAGCACCCACACGATCAAGCCGGCTATGAATTGCCGGCGCGGTTCGGAGGGAGCACCGTCGGCATGAGTTCGAAACCAGTCCAAGGGGTTGAGAGCCATGCGGAATTTGTAGCAGCCCTACAGAAGGCTCGACAGTTCGACCGCTTTTGTCGGACAAAAACGCATCACCGAATTGCGGACCTCGACGACGCCGAGCATGATGGCTGCCCTGAAGGAATCAGCACCAACAGGAAGAGGTGCGCGCGACCGCCATTTCCGACGCGACCTCCAACAGCCGATCAAAGTCCATCACATGACGATCAACAAGCAGTCGCTGACCGAGCGAGACATTTGCAGCAAGTTCATCAACCCCGCGCTGGAGGCGGCCGGCTGGGATTTGATGCATCAGGTTCGGGAACAGCATTTCTTCACGGATGGGCAAGTCTTGGTCAAAGGAAAAACGGTCAGGCGCGGGACGCGGAAGTTCGTAGACTTTCTGTTGTTCTACAAATCCAACATCCCGATCGCCGTCATTGAAGCGAAGGACAACACGCACGGCATCGGCGATGGGATGCAGCAGGGTCTGGGCTATGCCAAGACGCTCGACGTGCCATTTGTCTTCAGCACGAACGGTGACGGATTCTTGTTTCATAACAAGCTGGCAACCGACGGACTGATCGAGACGCAGTTGTCGCTCGATGAATTCCCGTCGCCGAGCGATTTGTGGGAACGGTACTGTCAGGCCAAACACATCACTCCAGACGCGCTGCCGGTCATCACTCAGGACTATTTCTCTGACGGCAGTGGCCGGACGCCCCGTTACTTTCAACAGATCGCCATCAACCGCACGATCGAAGCCATTGCGAACGGTCAGAAGCGAGTCCTGCTGGTGATGGCAACCGGGACCGGCAAGACCTTCACAGCGTTTCAAATCATCTGGCGACTGTGGAAGTCGGGCACGGCCAAGCGAATTCTGTTTCTGGCCGATCGCAACATCCTGATCGACCAGACGATGGTCAACGACTTCAAGCACTTCAAAGGGGCGATGGCCAAGCTGAGTCCCAAGAGCAAGACCATCGAACTGACCGATGGCAAGCGTGTGGACCTCACCACGGCGGTCCAGCAGGACCGGAAGATCGACAAGTCCTACGAGATTTACATGTCGCTGTACCAAGCCGTCAGCGGCGTGGACGAAGAGCGAAACATCTACAAGCAGTTTTCTCCCGACTTCTTTGACTTGGTCGTGATCGACGAATGTCATCGCGGCAGCGCGGCAGAAGATTCTTCGTGGCGAGAGATTCTCAGTTACTTCACGTCGGCAACGCACATCGGCCTGACGGCGACGCCCAAGGAAACCAAAGAGGCTTCCAACATCACCTACTTTGGCGACCCCGTCTACACCTACTCGCTCAAGCAAGGGATCGAAGACGGATTCCTGGCGCCGTACAAAGTCGTCCGCATCGACATCGACCGGGACGTTGACGGCTGGCGGCCGGAAGCAGGCAAGCTCGACAAGCATGGCCAGCCGATCGAGGATCGCATCTACAACCAGAAGGACATGGACCGCACGCTGGTTCTGGACCAACGCACGGTACTGGTGGCGAAAAAAATCACCGAGTTTCTCAAAGGGACCAACCGTTTCGACAAGACGATCGTCTTCTGCGAGGACATCGACCACGCCGAGCGGATGCGGCAAGCATTGGTCAACGAAAATGCCGACCTCGTGGCGCAAAACGACAAGTACGTCATGCGGATCACCGGCGACAACGCCGAGGGCAAGGCGGAACTCGACCAGTTCATTCACCCCGAAGAGAAGTATCCGGTCATCGTCACGACGTCCGAGCTGATGTCGACCGGCGTCGATGCGCAGACCTGCAAGCTGATCGTGCTCGACAAGACCATTCAGTCGATGACGAAGTTCAAACAGATCATCGGACGCGGGACGCGGATTAACGAAGACTTCGGCAAGCTGTTCTTCACGATCATGGATTTCAAGAAGGCAACCGAGCTGTTTGCCGACGATGACTTCAACGGCCCGCCGATCGTGATTTACGAACCGAAGGGCGATGATTCCGTCGTACCGCCCGACGATCTCACCGGCGAAGACACCAACCGGGAGGGCGAGGCTCCCGCCGAGCCGTTATTCGATCAAAGCACCGCCGTCGATGACACCATCGCAGGTGATGCCGGCATTCTGGCTGACCCACCAATCGGCAGCGGCAAGCGCAAGAAATACGTCGTTGACGACGTTGCAGTTCAAGTCGTTTCCGAGCGAGTCCAATACTACGACAACGACGGCAAGCTCATCACCGAGTCGTTGAAGGACTACACCCGCAAGGCGATCTTGGGCGACTTCACGTCGCTGGATGCGTTCTTGCAACGCTGGACCGCGGCCGAGCAGAAGCAAGCTGTGTTGACCGAATTGGAACAGCACGGAGTCTTCTTTGCGGAACTCGCGGAGCAAGTCGGCAAAGACCTCGACCCGTTCGATCTGGTCTGTCACGTCGCCTTCGATCAACCGCCACTGACACGTCGCGAGCGAGCCGACAACGTGAAGAAGCGAAACTACTTCGCCAAGTACGGCGAACAAGCCCGCGCGGTGCTGGAGGCTTTACTCGACAAATACGCCGACGAAGGAATTGGAACCATCGAGACCTTCAACGTCTTGAAGGTGCAACCGCTCGACAAGTTCGGCACGCCGATCGAGATCGTCCGACTGTTCGGCGGCAAGGATCAGTACGAGAAGGCGCTCCGAGAACTCGAAGCCGCGCTGTATGTTGCCGTTTGAACTTTGGTGTGATGAACGACTTTCAGATGCGAAGGTGCGAGGCCCCCGTTGGGCTTGTCCCAACGGAGCCATGACTGGAAAGCTACAAAACGCCGCTGCCTCCTGGCCTTCGCCCCCGTTTGGGCTTGTCCCAACGGAGCGAATGACTGAGCAGCTTCGCAGTCGTGGCTCCCGTGGGGACAAGCCCCACGGAGAGCTGACGGCCGAGAGGAGTTGACTTTGTAGCTGCTCAGTCATGGCTCCGCCGGGGCAAGCCCGGCGGTGGCCAATCCGCACCTGGAATTCGTTCGGGGTAGGAACTTTGGAGTCCGGTGATGCTCAACTCTGCGACGATCAAATCCATCCAAGACGTCATGCGCAAGGACGCGGGTGTCGATGGCGATGCTCAACGGCTCGGCCAATTGACCTGGCTGTTGTTCCTCAAAATCTTCGATGACCGCGAGCAGGAATGGGAGCTGACCGTCAATCGGTATCGCTCGCCGATCCCCGAAGAATTGCGCTGGCGGAATTGGGCGACCGACACCGAAGGGCTGACCGGCGACGGGTTGTTGGAGTTCATCAACAACAAGCTGTTCCCGACGCTCAAGGCTCTGTCGGCCGATGCCAGTCCGCGGCATCGAGTCATCCACGATGTCTTCGAGGACGCCTATCAATACATGAAGAACGGGACGCTGCTGCGGCAGGTCATCAACCGGCTCAACGAGAGTCTCGACTTCAACCGCTCCGAGGACCGGCACGTCTTCGGCGACCTCTACGAGCAGATCCTGAAAGACCTGCAAAGCGCGGGCAACGCGGGCGAATACTACACGCCGCGAGCCGTCACGCAGTTCATGGTCGATATGGTCAACCCGCAGCTTGGCGAGAAGGTGCTGGACCCCGCCTGCGG
>CAMDDX010000314.1 GCA_945893075.1 Planctomyces sp. SH-PL62
GACGTGCCGGCTTTGATGTCCGTGCCGTCCGTCTTGCGCGGCTGAGTACCGGTGAGGAAGGCTCCCAACGCTCGCGCGTGATCGCCGCCTCCATCGCCGTGCGGTCTCGCTTTATCGGCGGTCAGTCCCGTCAACACCGAGAACTTCGAGCGGACCGCTTCGAGCGGTTTCAAGATCGCGGGTAACTCGTAGTCGGCCCCCTCAGTCTTCGGCGTCCAGTCGGCCATGTTCTTGCCGTTGGGGACGTACAAAAACGCCATGCGATTCGGAGCGGCCTGCTCCGGCTTCGTGGCCCCGTCCGCCCAAGCGGTGAGCGGCCCCATCGCCTCCAACCACGGCAATGCGATGGAAGCACCGAGACCTCGCAGAATCGTTCGTCGAGAAAGTGGGCGAATTGCTGGCATGGGTGGGCCTTTCAGGAGTCGATCTTTTAGGCGGGCAGAGGATGTCCTTCCTCTGGTTTGAATCGGCGAGCAGTTCCGCGCCATGCCATGAGTTGGTCGTTGCGCATGGCGGAGGAACGAGGATACCACTGGACTCGTCACGCGGCCACAGGGCGTCGAGTTTTTTGAGGATTGGGCTGTCATCTGCGATGGGTTGGAGTCTCGATGAGATTGCGCGTAGACCGGACGCCTACGTCCGGTCGAACCGGCGAGTCCGGACGTAGGCGTCCGGACTACCTCCCGATAACCGCACACCTGCGACACCGAGCCATCAGCCGCGCGAGGCATGGTCGCGAAGCTGCTGCTGCCTCGTCACACTCCGGCCTCGGAAGGAGCCTGACGCATGGTTGACGAGTTGTCCCGCATCGACACGAACTGGCTCCGCCGTTTTCGATCGGCGTTGCGTCGTTGGCACGCTCACGGTGGACGTGACTTGCCGTGGCGCAATTGTCGCGACCCGTACAAAGTCTGGATCAGCGAGGTCATGCTGCAACAGACGACCGTCGCGGCGGTGAAGCCGTATTTCGAACGATTCTTGAAACGCTTTCCGAACGTCGCGGCGCTGGCCGCTGCCAACGAAGCTGACGTTCTGCGATTGTGGGAAGGGCTGGGCTATTACAGCCGCGGTCGCAATCTACGAAAGGCGGCTCAGGTGATCGTTGCGAACGGCGGCGAGTTCCCAGAGACAATGGATGAACTGCTGCCGTTGCCGGGCATCGGACGTTACACGGCGGGGGCGATTGTCTCGTTCGCGTTTGATCGTCCGGCTCCGATCCTCGAAGCGAACACGTTGCGGCTGTATTCCCGGCTGCTCGGATTTCGTGACGATCCGCGCTCAACGGCCGGTCAACGAGTGTTGTGGTCGTTCGCCGAGAAGCTCGTTCCGACGAAATCGCCAGGCGAGTTCAATCAAGCGTTGATGGATCTCGGCGCGACGGTCTGCACTCCGACCGAGCCGCGCTGCGACGCCTGCCCCGTCGCCGCGTGTTGCCGCGCACTGGCCGAGCAAGCTCAGGCCGAGATCCCCCTTCCCGCGCGACGTCCCGAAATCACCGAGACGCGCGAAGCGTATGTCGCGATCGAGTCCTCCGGCCGCTATCTGATTTATCGACGTCCCGAAGGCCAGCGCTGGGCGGGGTTGTGGGACTTCCCGCGATTCGAGTTGCCCTCGCTCGCCAAGACTCGACAATTTCTGGAACAACAAATCGCCGCCGACTTTGGCCCGCGAGTCTCGATCTCCGAACGACTGACTCAGATCAAACACAGCGTCACTCGCTTTCGCATCACGCTCGATTGTTGGCGGGCAGAGGCGATCGGAAACCACGAGCTCATCACGAAACATTCCACCGCCTGGGTCAAGCCATCGCAGTTCGCGCGATATCCTTTCTCGACGACCGGGCGGCAATTTGCGGAATGCCTAAGTCGTTCCGTGTCCGATCCGTGAAATCCGTGTCATCCGTGTTCCCGATCAATCAACACGGATGGTACGGAGAACGCTGATCGCCGCGGAGACAACCCAGACGCTACGACCAGGGGGCCGCGATTTTCAATGATTCACCCAATGTCTTCAGCGCGGCGGCATGGTCGCGGTGAATCGGGATGCCTTCGACTCGCCAGCGTTCGGCGCGTTCCCATTCGAGTTCGCCGGGCAAGCGGACTTTGTCGAATCCATCCGCCGGCGAGAGACCACGAATGTCTGCCGACGCGCTCCCCAATCGCGAATGGAACTTTTCGATGTCGCCAAACTTCGTTGGGTCGATCACGTAGAAGAAATGCTCGGAGCCTTCGAGGTACGGATCGCGTTTCTTGTGAATCGGCATGCGGCTGCCAACCAACGGCCCGGCCAAGACCGAGCACATGAACGCCATACCGAACCCGCGTGCTCCGGACGCTGGCAGCAAGGTCTTCGCCGCATGTGGATCGATCGTCGGTTGGCCTTGCTCATCCAACGCCCAGCCTTCCGGCAACGGTAAGCCGTACAACTTGCGCGATTCGACTTTGCCCCACGACGCTTCAGCCACGGCCATGTCGAGTACGAACGGCGGAGTGTCGCGGCTGGGGACGCCCCACGAGAACGCATTGTTGGCGACGGCCGCTTGTTTGCTGCCATAGGCCGCGACGGTGGGATACGCGGTGCTTGTGGTGCTGTAGCCGATGCAGCCCTCTTGAATCGCCATCAGCGTGTAAACCGACGCGGCTCCGTAATGCTGGCTGCGAGTCACCGCCACCGTGCCCGTGCCGACTTCTTTGGCTTTCTTGATCGCCAGTTGCATGGCCTTGGTCGAGACGACGTGGCCCATTCCTTTGTTGCCGTCGAGCACCGCCATCGCTGGCGTGTCGCAGACCGTCGTGATGCTGGCTCGCGGGTCGATGTTCCCATCGTCCATCGCCTTGATGTAACGGGGTAACGCGCGGCTGCCGTGCGAGTGAATGCCACGCACGTCGGCATCGACCAGACGATCGGCGGCGATTTCCGCTTCGACGGCGAACATGCACTTCTTGACCAACAGCTTCACGATCCAGTCGCGCAACTCCTGAGTTTGCACGACAACTTCTTGGCTGGCATCGCGCGGAATATCGGGAGTGGTCGCGGTCATGATTTGGCTCCGTGGTGTGGATTCAATGGTGCGGGATTATGAATTGAGTGGCGATACGAGCCAATAGTAGCAGGCACACTCCGTGTGCCGTCGTATGGCATCTCTTGGATTGACCGCAGACGGCACACGGAGTGTGCCTGCTACTATTTCACTGCCGACCGTCGCGGTTCGATACCTAGCACACCGTACTCGAATCGTGTTCGTCCGCCGGCTTCGAGCTGCATCCGCTCGATGGCCAGCGGCAGGCCGGTCAATGCGGCTTCATAGATTGGGGCGGTCACATCCCCGTAAGTCAGCAGGACCAGCACGAGGTTCTTCGATTCCTTCCGCGTCCGAAAGTTGGCCAGCTTCGTCGCGAAGATCGCGGCGGTCGCGGCACGGAATTCCGTGTGTTCGCTGGGGGTCTTGAGCGTCGTGAGTCCCGAATCGGCAACGTGCAATTCCCAGATTTCGCAACGTTTGCGAATCTCACTGAACGTCAGCAAGTGCTTGACGATCTCCTGCCCGCGGCGGCCCTTGAGTCTCTGAAACTCTGCTTGAATTTCGGCGATCTCTTCCGCACTGGGCGGAGCGTCGTCGTTGAAGCGTTGTCGTAAAAGCTTCGCGACCGTCTCGTCGGGGAGGTTGAATAACTCGGATGCCAATTGTCCCACGAGGTCACGCTGGTCGAGGGCCTTATCAGCAATCATCTCTGCTTCACGGCGTTGCGCGGCGAGGTCGGCTCGCTCCTCGTCC
Organism: Planctomyces sp. SH-PL62; assembly: GCA_945893075.1. GTDB lineage: Bacteria > Planctomycetota > Planctomycetia > Planctomycetales > Planctomycetaceae > SXKJ01. The sequence continues at coordinate 3,776 of CAMDDX010000314.1, forward strand.
AATTGCTGCCGCTGCTCCTCGACGGAGGAAACGGCCTGCGCGGCGCGAGCCTCTTCCTGTTGTGAGAGCTCGCGCATCGACATGTACTGCGCGAAGATGACGATCAACATCAAGTCCAGCAGCGGCACGAGTTGCAGCGTGATCTTGCGGCGAGCGGATTTCATCGAAAACTCCGGAGCGGTTCGCGCGGGAGTGTCTCGCGTTTCTTCAAATCAAGGCAAGAGCGACCTGCGGAAATGACGAAGCACGAAATACCCAATGACGAATGAATGACGAAGCACGAATGACGAGATGACTGGATCCTTCGTCATTTGGATTTCGGGTTTCCTTCGTCATTGGGTATTTCGGCATTCGTCATTCATCACCCGACATCCGCCTGCGACCATTGGCCGTCAATGCTGCGCCACAATCCGGGTCGCGGATTTTTGTTTTGCAGTTCCGGTGGTAAGCGGTGCGAGCGGACGCCGTCGTAGCATTGCAGCATCGAGAATCGGCGGATCGACGCGGGAATGCCGACGGCGGTGAAGCCGGGATGTCCCGTCGCCGGGAACGGGCCGCCGTGATTCATCGCCGGGCTGACGGCGACACCGGTCGGCATCTTGTCGTTGATGAGCCGGCCCACACGGGCTCGCAATGCCGGTTCGATGCGCGAGTACAACGCATCGTCCTGGCCATCCTCCGCGCTGTAGATCGCTCCGGTCAGATTCCCTTCGAGCGTTTCGAGCACGGCCAGCATCTGAGCTTCGTCCCGTGCAATCACGAACAGCGAGCCGTTGCCGAATGCCTCCGTTTGCAGCGCGTGCGGACTCAACAGGAACTTGTCGCCGGAGACGCAAAGCAGCGTGTTCCGATACGAGAAGCCATTGCCTCCCCCCGTTTGGCCACCGGCGAGAACTTCGGCTCCAGCAGCGACAAGCGTTTGAATTCCAGCGTCAAAGTTGCGCAGCACCCCTTCGCTGAGCATCGTCCCGATTGGAGCGGCATCGAACTTTGCTTTGACGACGTTCACAAACGATTCGGTTTGCGGGCCGGCGAGTAACAGCACCAGGCCGGGGTTCGTGCAGAACTGACCGGTCCCCATCAGGCAACTGGTCGTGAACTCGGCCGCAAATTCGGCCGAGCGTTCCACCAGCGCACCGGGCAACACACAGACGGGATTGATGCTGGAGAGTTCGAGGTAGATCGGCTTGCCAACTCGGTCGGCGACTTCCTTCAACACGAGACCAGTTGCGCGAGCACCGGTGTAGCCACTGGCTCCGATGGCCGGATGCGAGACGAGTCGGCAACCGTCTTCGTGACTGGTGCGGTAGATCAACTGCACGAACGCTGGCGGCAGACCGACTTCGCGCACCGCCTCGAGCGCTTCTTCGGCAAACAAGCGAGTCGTGTTGGGATGCGACGAGTGCCCCTTGGCGATCACCGGGTTGCCGGCCGCGACTGCGGCCGCGAAGTCGCCTCCCGCCGCGCTGTTGAACGCGAATGGAAAATTGTTCGGCCCGAAGACGACGACGGGTCCAATCGCCGCCAGCCGGCTGCGGATGTTGTTTTGCGTGTCGATGGTCGGCATCGACCAACCGCCATCACGAGCGGCCGCAGCAGCTTGTCGAAGCTGATTGGTCGTCCGTGGCAGTTCGGCAATTTTCAATCGCGGCTCGACCGGCAATCCCGTTTCTTGGTTGGCGGTGGCGACGAAGTCACCCGATCGGGCCGTGATCCGCTCGGCAAAGCGATCCAAGAACTTCGCGAAGAGTTCGCCCGGTGCGTCGCGGAGTTCTCGCGAGACTCGCGCGGCGGCGGCAATCGCTTGTTCGATCTCGGCCCACGGGCTAACCGGATACTCGCGCGGCAGCGGCAAGCGCGTCCCCGGATTGACCGCCTGAAAAACCTGGGAACCGGACGACACGCGCCACTGACCGTCGATCAACACACGCTCGATATTCAAGAGACTCATTCGGACAACCTCTGGAGGGCAAATTGAATGTTGCAAATTGCCAAGGGCAAATTGCAGACTGAAGGGCGAATGCTGGGCTGACAACTGTCAATTTGCAATTCGCAATTTGCAATTTGCAATGTCACCCCGTCAACTCAGGGCCAATCCACTCCACCGGGATTCCACGGATGGCACCGGGCGATGCGACAGATTCCGCGCCACGCGCCGCGCACGGCTCCGTACTTGCGGACGGCCAGGATGAAATACTCGCTGCACGTCGGATGGAAGCGGCACTGCCGGCCGATGACATGGCTGAGCGTGAGCTGATACAGCCGCACGACCAGGATCAGCAACCAAGACGGGATCAGGAGCAGTCGGTGCCACCAAATCATGGCGCACCAGGAGTCGCATCGGACGAGGCTGCATCCGCCCGCGACGTGCGTGTCTGGGCCGCCCACTTCTTGGCGGCGCGTTTCGTCAGAGAGATCAACGACTGTCGCAGAGCCGCCAGTTGAATCGGTGTGTTCGCTCGCGGCTGGATGACGAGGTCCAAACCTGTCGGCAGTTCGGCTCGCGACAGCCGAAACGCTTCGCGCAGTCGCCGCTTCAGCCGGTTGCGTCGCACCGAATTGCCACAACGCTTCGAGACCGCGAGGCCGAGCCGTGTCCGTGAGTCCTCGTTGGCAAGCGCGATCAAAGCCATGCACGCATCGCCGATACGCAGGCCCCGTTCGTAAACCGCTGCGAAGTCCAGTCGGCTACGAACGCGGACAGACTTGGGAAACTTCTGATTACCGCGCAGCGAGGTCATCGACGAGCCTCGCGACTGGGCGGGGGAGGCGTCTCCAAACCTTCCATCTCTCGTCGGTACTTGGCGCGGAGATCTTCCAGTTCGGCGTACTTCGATTTCAGCGCCGTGGACCGAGTCAGTCGCCGCAGGCGTCGTGCTCCGAAGAGAATCAAGGTCAACAGCACGACAGCTCCCAAACCAGACGCAATCCCCATCCAGACCAACAATCGCGCAGCATCGTCCACTTCGTGGAAGCGGTCGGGTTCGATTTTTCTGCCAGCCGCTTTGTCGTCAGACACGTCGGAATCTGGGTGAGGCTTGGCGGATGTGTCTGCAGTCACCTCGTCCGCCCGAACTTGTTGGCACGGACCCTCCGCACTCAGACCAACGAACGCCAACGCGCACAGACACAGCGTCAGGCCGAGCATTCGACAACGAGCGTGGATGCGGAGAACGTTCACGGACGAAACCTCGCCAAAGAGATCACCACAGATTGGCTCGCGGGTTGTGCGGAGCGGCGATCGCGATCTGCTCGAACAATCCGCGCGTCGCGGCATCCAGACTCGGAGGCAAAACCAATTTGAGTATCGCATACAAGTCGCCACGAACACGAGTCTTTTGGTCGGGGACTCCCTTGCCTCGGAATCGCAATTTCGCACCGCTCGACGTGCCAAGTGGCACGGTGACAACAACCGTCCCTTCGGCCAACGTGGGAATCTCAACTTTCGTGCCCAGCGCTCCCTCGCTGACCGTGATCGGCACGTCAATCAGCAGATCGTTCCCTTCTCGCCGAAAATAAGAGTGCGGCGCGACCTTGATCGTGACCAACAAATCTCCCGCCGCACCCCCGCCGTGTCCCGATTGTCCTTGTCCTGCCAGACGGATCACGCTGCCGGTCGCGACTCCAGGCGGAATCTTGACGCTCAGTCGTTCGACCTTTCCGCCATTGTCCAACTGCAAATCCTGAGTGCCTCCCTCGACCGCGACGACGAACGGGATTTCGATCTCCGCCTCAATGTTCGCGCCTGGTGCAGTTCGGACACGACGTCCGGCCTGACGTCCAAAGGGAGAGCCCGCCGCGCCTCCACCACCGAACATACCGCCGAGCAAGTCGCTCAGATCGACATTCCCGCCGCCGAACATCTCGCTGAAATCGACCGGCCCACCGCCGCCTGGTCCCGCTCGTCGCCCTCCTTTTTGGAACTGCGGACCGTTGGGGCCAAACTGATCGTAGTGCTGCCGCTTCTGCGCATCGCCGAGCACATCCCAAGCATCTTGGACTTGCTGAAATTTCTTCGCGGCGTCCGAATCGTTCGGCTTGCTATCGGGATGATTCTCGCGCGAGAGCTTCTTATACGCCTTGCGGATTTGTTCCGCCGTCGCGTCCTTCTTGACTCCCAAAGCCGCGTAGTAATCGAGCGTCATCACGTTCCATCCGCACGAGCATCAAATGTCAGCCCGACGCGGCAACAAGAGATGAACTTCAACGACTCTCGCAGGCGCATCGGGCTGGTGTGTTCCAATTCCGCGCGATGGTACACGACTCCGCCGCCGGTTTCGACAGACGCCAATCGCCGCTTGACATCCCCACTCGCCGGGCTAACGTACCAACCACTTGCGGGTGTAACTCAGTGGTAGAGTGACAGCTTCCCAAGCTGTACGTCGCGAGTTCGAATCTCGTCGCCCGCTCTGGTGAGATGCTTGAAGTTCCAGAAGTTGCGATTCTCGTCAAAACCCGGTCGAAATCTCGGACATAGAACCCGGGACACAATTCGCATCGAACGTTGACGAAGCGGCCTCGCCCAGCGGCAACCGAATGGGATGGAAACTGATCGTCCTCGATCTCGGACCGAACACACGCCGGGCACGGAACCAGCCTCCGCAAGAGTCGCTGGATGCGCCCGGCACCGGTGGTGATCAGTGCGGCGGTGCTCGTTGACCGCCATTGCGAGAGTTCCGATATGCCGCAGCGAACTTCCATCGGAGCCCGGCCGTGGCGAGTGTTTCTCGTCATGCTGGCGGTGATCTTCGTGGTCGAAGCTTCGATCATGTTCCTGCTGCCGAAGCTCTTGCCGGAGCAGGTCGATTGGGCGACGGAATCCGTGCTGGATGCGTTTCTGCTGACGACGATCATCGCTCCCATCTTTTGGGCGTTGCTGATTCGACCGCTGCGGCGGCTGGCGGAGTTTCGCACCGAGATGCTGGCGCAGATTC
>CAMDDX010000315.1 GCA_945893075.1 Planctomyces sp. SH-PL62
GGCGTCCACTTGACCGACCGGAACCGGCCGATGAAATCGCTGGTGATCACCGCGCTCGCCGAGTTCATCCCCGACGACAGGCTCGACATGGCGGCGGACAGCATCGCGGCAATCACCAGCCCCGCCAGTCCGCCCGGCAATACGGTCACCACAAACCGAGGCAACAATTCGTCGGCTTGTTCGACCAAGGCCGTCTCACTCCCGAGCCCTTCCGGATGCGCCGTAAAATAACTGAGGACCGCCAGGCCGACGAGGGCCAGCAGCGCCGCCATCAGAACTTCCGTCAGCAGATGGATGCCAAACGACTGGCGTGCCGCTTTGGCGTCGCGTGTCGACAGGTAGCGCTGGATCGCCATCTGATCGGCCCCGCAGGTGCAGGTCATCCAGACGACCATATTCAGAAACGCCCCCATGAACGTCACTCGCAGGTCGGCCTGAAACCAGAAGACCGGTTCCTGCCAATGGGCTGCCCAAGTGGTCGGCCACCAGGCAGCGACGCTTCCCAGATTCGTTGTGACGACGGCCACAACGACAACCGCTCCGGCGCACATAATGAGCGATTGCATGGCATCGGTCACCACGACGGCTCTCATGCCCCCTTCCGCCGAATAAACCAGCGTGATGAGGCCCATTGTCGCCGAGATGTACGGCGACCAGGACGGATCCAGCCCGAACAACGGCACGAGGACCTTGTTCGTCGTCGCGTACAAAATGGCCGCCATCCAGACGATGCGGAGCGTCATGAACATCGTCGCGCCCAGCATCCGGCCGGAAAGCCCCAATCGCTTTTCCAGCAATTCATAACCGCTGGTGACGTCCTGCTGCTGCATAAACCGCGGAATCAATACCCAGCCCACGATGAGATAAGCGACGGGAAATCCCAGCGTCTGCGCGAACATCATCGGGCCGTTCTTGATCATCTCGCCGGGGTACGCCAGGTACGACAGCGTACTAGTCAACGTGGCGAACAGCGACAAGCCGATCATCAACGGACTCATCGTGCGACCGCCAAGCAGATAGTCGTCGGCCGTCAGGACACGACGCTTGTAATAGCGCCCGATCGCCAGCATGGCGAGGGCGTACAACGCAATCACAGCCAGATCAAGACTTCGCATGTAGTGCATCCCCAAAGCAAGAGCTGCGGCGCGGACTGTGGTCAGCCAGAAACTACATTTGGCGTGCCGCATGCCAACAGCATTTGGCGGGCCCTCTCGCGGAACCTCACGCGCACATCACGGGTCGGCGGACGACAGCGGCTGGAATCGAGGCCAACGAGTTCCATGCAGAGTTTATCCAGGTAGCCATCGCCGCTGGTGTATTTTTCCATCTCCGCCCAGAGCTGCATGTACGGCTGCAGCACGCGGACCATCTCGCGCTGGGCTTCCTCGTATTGCTTCGCTTCCAAAAGTTGCCACAAGCGGACGCCGAACTGCGGCCAGTGGTTGCAGATATGCAATTCGATGGCCCGCGCTCCCAGCATGTGGCTGGTCACGAAGCGACTTTGATTATCGATAATTCCCAGCCGCTGGCTGTACTTCACTAGTGCGTCTTCAAATGTCATCCAGACCGGATTCGGCGTGGCCCACTTCAGGCCCACGAGATTCGGAATCTCGACGAGTCTCCCGATGAGGGACGCCGAGACCCCCAAGCTGGTCCAGTACGTGTTGTAGACAATGATGCCGACTTCCGGCGCCGCCTCGGCCGCCGCCACGGCGAACTCAAAGAAGTCCTCTTCGGTATGACCGAAGTAGAACGGCGGTGAGACTTGAATGAAGTCAGCGCCCAGACGCTGAGCCCCGCGGGCCAGTTCACACAATTCGCGTGTGCTGGTGGTTTGCGCGCCGATGGTCACGGGGACTTTTCCATCGGCGGCTTTAATGACGGTCTCGGCGACTTGAAACCGCTCAGCGAGCGTCATGGTCGAGAAGTCGCCCGCCGCGCCTCCGGCCAGCAAGATACCAGTCCCTTCGCGAATTCCTCCCGCCAGCAGGAATTCGACATGCCGGCGGATGGCAGGCAAATTCAATTCCAGATCGGCATCATGGAACTGCGTCGGCACGGTGACATAGCAGCCACGGAGGCGATTCAACATTCGGTCTCGGTTCATTGCGGATGGATCCTTTCAGTTAGGCACTCACGAATCACGTCGGCGGCTTCCAGGGCCGCGTCCAGGTCAATACACAGCGGCGGAGTGAACTTGAGATACCCTCGGCCGGTGGTAAACATCAATACGCCGCGTCGAACGGCGGCTTGCGCGACCTCATCGGCCAACTCGACATCTGGTTCGTCGGTGCCAGGTCGGCGGAGATGCACGGAAATGAACAACCCGACTCCCTGAACTGCGCGAATGGACTGCGAAAAATCTCGCTGCAGACCACGGAGCCGTTCCAAGACGGCGGCTCCTGTGCTTGCAGAAGCTTCAATCAGACGTTCGTCCTCCAGCACCTGTAAATTGGCCAGTGCGGCCGCCGCACAAACGGGGTTGCCGCCGTGCGAGCTGGACATATCGCCTGGCTGCGGCTGGTCCAGGATTTCGCGCCGACCGATGACCGCGGAGACGGGCAGACTCGACGATAAGCCTTTGCCAAGCACGAGCAGATCAGGCGATATGCCCAGATGCTCACCGCCGAAGAACTTGCCGGTTCGTCCGCAGCCACATTGGATCTCATCGAAAGCGACCATCACCTGATGTTGCCGAGCCCATTCCACGGCGGCTCGGGCGAAGTCGGCGGGAATCGGAGCGGTGGTCCAGCCCGGGACCGGTTCGAGAATCAGCCCGGCGATTTGTCGGTGATCAACTCCGCGATCAGACAGTGAAAGGAGCCCCGAGTGAAAACAGTCGGCTCCACAATTTTCATAGGCCGGTTTGCCCCACGGGCAATAGTTACAGTCGGGAGCCGGGATCTGGAAATGTCGAACCTGGTCTCGTTCGATCCAGTCGGTTCCGGTCGGCTTGCCGCCGGCTAATTGGGCCGCCAGGGTCCGACCGTGGTAGTTTCCTGCCAGGCTCAGGATGCCGACCTTGTCGCGGTGGATCTGCTGTCCGTGGCGACGCATGAGCATCAGGGCGCATTCGGTTGCCTCGGTGCCCGACGAGAACAGGATCGCTTTAGGATCTGGCATCGGTGCCAGCGACACCAGTTTTTCCAACAGTTTCAACCGGGATTCGGACGGAAACGCGTACGTGGCGAGCAATCGCTGATCGATCGACTCCCGGATTGCCGCGACGATTCTCGGGTGCGCATGTCCGGCGTTGGCCAGGACGATACCGCTGGTCAGATCGATCCACTGATTTCCATACGGATCACGCACCAGGAAGCCTTCCGCTTGGTGCCAGAGCACGGGAGGCATTCCCGACATCGACTGGGGTTCCGCTCTCCTCAACCGTTCGATCAGCGATACCGACTGCGGCGCAGGAATGGGCGTCACGATCCGCCGCCAGCGGGATGCAACCGGTGACGTTGCGACTGGTTCCAGTGAGGTGATGTTTAGGGCCATCCCGATTAAAGTCCCTTCGCCAGCCAGCCGCCGTCGATGTAAAGATCCTGGCCCGTCATGTATCGCGAGGCGTCCGACGCGAGGAAGATCACGGCGCCGGCGAGATCTTCCGGTTCTCCCCAGCGGCCCAGCAGTGTGCGGCGGGCGCGGGCCTCGCGGCGTTCGGGATCGGAGTAGCTGAGATCGGCCATGTCCGTATGAAAATAGCCCGGGCCGAGATTATTGACGCGAATGCCGAACGGGCCGAGATCGAACGCCAACGACTTGGTGAGTTGCTTGAGGGCTCCCTTGGCCGCACCGTAGGCGGGGTTGTTCGGAAACCCCAATTCCGCGCCGATACTGGTGACGTTGATGATTGAACCGCCGCCTTGTTCCTTCATGAATGGCGCCAGCCTGCGTGCCAGTTGAAACGGCGCTTCCAGATTCACGCGAAAAGTCTGCTGCCAGAAATCGTCTGGATAGTCGGCGAGTTCATGCGGAAACGTGACACCGGCATTGTTGACCAGCACGTCAATCCGCGGTTGCTTGGTCAGAATGAATTCCGCCAAGTCCGCGACAGCGGTTGCAACGGACAGATCACAGGCGTACTCCACCGCCGCCAGGCCCTCGGCCTGAAATTGCCGAGTCGTCTCGGAAAGTTTCTCAGCGTTCGAACCATTCAGCACCACCGTTGCTCCGGCCCGCAACAGCGCGTCCGCCATGGCGCGCCCCAGCCCGCGCGTCGCTCCGGTGACCAGGGCGACTTTTCCTTGCAGTGAGAAGAGATTTTCGAGGTACGGCATGAATCGCTTCTTTTTGAATTCGTGTGCGGCACTCTGACCGTCGCGAGCCGGCATCACTTCGCTGCATCACGCTGCAGCACCGACTCGTCACGCCACCGCGGGATCTGTTTCTCCAGTTCCTGAGTCTCTCGTGCCAGTCCCGAGCAATTCGAGGCAAGCACTTCAAACACTCTGTTCGCAACAATCCGATGTCCAAGATCATTGGCATGCACGGTGTCATGATGGACCAGCCAGTTCGCGCTGCCATAGGCTGAAAGAAGGTCGACGAACAGGCAGTCCTTGTCGACGGCCACCTTCAATGTGGCCTCGTTGAATCGATGAAATAGTTCCAGCGTGGCCTTGTTCCAGTGTGGGCCGAATTGATCGAACCCGGTCATGTAGTATGGACCCAGCAACACAATGAGTGGTTGAATGCCGGTGCGAACGCGATCGATCAGCGTTCGCATTTCGGCCGCGAAGAGCTCGACCGGCGTGCCGCCCCGAGCGTCGTTCAATCCGTACGCAACCACCAGGAGATCGGGCTTGTGACGGAGTACATGCGGATCGAGCCGTTCGAGCGCAGCCGGTTTGCCGCTGTGCTCGTAAGCAGTGCTCCGCGTCGAAATGACATTCGCTCCGATGCCGACATTCACCAGTTGCACCGGGACTCTCTGATACTCGTTGATTGAGCGGGCCAATTGGTGAGCCCAAGCACGCTCCCGGTAACTGGCCCAACCGCCGGCGGTGGTACTCTCGCCCAGCGTGACCAACGTGCGAAATTCCTTGTCCCACCAGTCTCGCTTTTTGGACGGATCGGGGACCTTGAGGACATCTTGCGCTTGTAAGTCCCGTGGCTCGAACAATGCCGTGGCCACGGAACCTGCGGCCGCCGTCGATACGATGAGTTCACGGCGTGAGATTTTCTTCATTGCGAACTTCCTTTGTTCTTTCCAAGCAAGTATTTCGCTTTCACGAGATTCCGAACAATTTGGCCGCGTTATTCCAGAAGATGTCTTCCACGGCTTCATCGCTCAGTCGCTCCGACCAACAGGCCCACTTCAGCGAACGCAGGTTCTCCAGCCCGATCATGACCGGTTTGATCGTGCCCTGCTTCTCCTTCCACACCGGCGTGTCCTCGTAAAGCCACAGGAACGAGTCCGCCACCGCCACGGATCGACCGCGCAAGTGGCTGACGTGGAAGTCCGAGCCGTACAGCATTTTCTTGTGACCGATGATGCGCATGATCGCTTGATGGGCGATCGGCTCGCAGTTCGCGCTGGTGTCGAAATACAGATTGTCGATTCCTTTCAGGTTGTGAAGTCCTTCAAGATTGTGGGCCGGTTGGAAGCCGCGGGCCGAGTGCGCCAGGATCAACGTCATGTGGGGGTATTGACGGCAATAACGCTCGATCCAGCGCTGGTTGCCCTCGTCGGCCACCGCTCGCGATCGGACCATGTGCAGCGTGATGGACCAGCCCTCTTCACCGGCCACCTTGACGAGTTGTTCCGGCAGGTAATCGGGGATCTGCGTTTCCCAGGTTGGCGTCACGGCGGCCATCGTGTGGTAGCACTTGAAGCCGCGCAGCTTCAGTCGCTTCACTTCCTGGCGGACCCACTCCGGATCGTCTTCCGGCTTGACGAAGAATCCGCCCACGCAGTCCTTTGATTGCGCAACCTGTTGTGAGATCCACTCGTTGCACTTGGGGAGGAGATCTTTTTTGTCTGGACTGAAGGCAGGCAGGAACAAGGCGGCCGTGCGGCGTTTGGGATGGAGATCCTGGATCAGAGCCTGGTATTCCGGATAACCAATCTGCGGAGGCAGGCCCTTCAAATCCCAAGAGACCGTGCCTTGCTTGAAGAGATGAGCGTGCGCGTCAAAAACTTTGTCGGGCAAAAACGAATCGAGTTCACGCTTGAAAAAGTTGCGATCTTCGTCGGTGGCAATCGACAGTCGGGGCGCGTCATTCGGCGAATCGGCCGCAACGGTCCGACCGTTCACAGCGAGGTTTGGCAGCAGACTCACCAGCCCGCCGCCGATGCCGAGTCTCATCAGGTCACGGCGTGTCCACGTTATCTGCAGTTCATTCGCTTCTTGCAGTGTCATTCGGCATCCTCCAGGCAAAACAAAAATATGGCAACTTGCGAAAGTCGATCACTCGGCCCACCAGGCATAGAAGCTGGCCTCCCGCAGCGCAAAACGCAGGCTGACCAGTTGTCCTTGCAGAGACTCGGAAAGAGCCTGGCTCCAACGAAACTCGCCCCGTGGCTCATTGTCCTTCACCGGCTGCGAGGTTGCGATCACCTTGCCCGCTGTGTCGAGAACCTCCGCCCGGAGTTCGCCGTGCTCTTTGGTCTCGACATTGGCCATGAGCTTGCTGCCTGACCACTTGAACGGTTTGGTGGTGATCGTTCCAAATGCTTCGCCGGCGTCGAGCGACACGAAGCCATCACGGCGCAGTACGGCTAGGCAAACAGCGCCTACGCCTAGGTCCGGTTTTGCGGGCGGGACACGGTATTTGATGCCTGTGTAATAGAACCACAGTTCATCGCCGCGGACCACCGGAGCACTCGGCGGAAGGAGTTGCGTCAAGTCGTAAGCACCCTTTCCGACCGGCGATGGTCCGATGAACGGCTTCCGTTCTCCGAGCCGTTGCCAAGTCTTCAGGTCGCGGCTGCACATCAACTGAATCAGGTGGAAGCCGTCCTGGTTCCCTGCCGGAATCTTGCCTGTCGCGTGAAACACGGCGGGCAGTCCCACGTAAATTCCCTCATAGCGGAAGATCCCCACGTTGTAGATGTCGGCGTTATAGTCGTTCGGATTGTCGTAGACCGGCTGCTGCAACATGGCGTCCGACAGCCGTGTCCGAATGTTCTCAGTTGCCAACTCCTGATCTCTTTTGTCAGCGTGAATGGTCACGTTGGAATTTGTCCAGATTTTGAAATCCTTGCTGGTCCAAACTCCATGCGCCCGGCCGTAAGGCCCATTCGATTTCAACGTAGCGATGAACGTACCGTTGGCGCGATCATAGCTGAGGTTCGATTCATCTCCAGAAGGGATTTCCGGGACGTCCAGCCGCCGCCAGTGGATACCGTCGGGGCTGGCGGCGGGCCGACGGCCCAGCGCGCCCAAGAGCCCCTTGAAACGTTGGTTAGGGTCCGGATCTTCGGCGTGGTAAAGGGCATTCTCCATCGAGTTCGTTTCAAACTCCAGAAAGTTATTTTCCCGAGAACCCTGATACTTTCGTTGGCGCTGGATCGGCTTGGTCCAGTGAACCCCGTCCGTGCTCTCGGCATAAGTGACCCCACCAAAGTCTGAATCGGGCTCTGAGCCTTTCCGGACAGAAGTGATCATCCACAACTTGTAGAGTTTTGCCTGCTCGTCCCAGGCCGGAGCACAGCGAGTCTGCAGAGCTGACTCCCAAGGTTGATCCGGCTCGATCACGGCACCGCGTTTTTTAGGCTGATGCATCGTCCGCTGGAGGCCGTCGATCTTCGCGATTCCATGATCGTCCAAAAACAGTTGCCGCTCACCGACCGATACTTCAAACGTATCATCGGCCGACGCCGTAGCGGGGACGAGGAGGACGAGCAGCGCCAAGCGTGGGAGGTTCATGTTGGTTGATCCTGTTTGCTTCAAATGCCGCAGCAGTCTGTGTTGGGTTTCGCTGGTCCCGTAGCCGCAGGAAGGGCAGTGTTGTGGTGTCGTGCCGTCTCGCCTGTGGCTACGGGCTAAACGAGGAAGTTTTTTCGTACCCGTTCCTTAGTCATACGACTGCATTCCAACAATTCGCCGCGCGGCTCATTTCTGTGACACGGATCAAATCAGGTTGGAACCGAATTCGTGAGCCGCAAGGCGCTAGCCGCGGGTCGATAAAAAACAACTCGCGGCTAGCGCCTTGCGGCTCACAGCACACAGAAATCAATACGAATGGCGGAGAGCCGTTTTACTTTCCGAGAATCAACGCCTATTCGAGGTGTCACCCAATGATCTCTCGCACCGGGTCTCCTCCGTGAGCGATCGGGATCGGGCGGCCGGTGCGGTCGGGGACTGTTTGGTGGGGGTCGATGCCCATCAACTGATAGATCGTGGCGACGAAGTCGGCGGGGGACACCGGATGCGACGCCGGGTAAGCGCCGATCGCGTCGGTCGAGCCGTGGACCAGGCCCTGCTTCACGCCTCCGCCGAACAGCAGGCTGAAGCCGCATTGAGGCCAGTGATCGCGGCCGGCGCTGGCGTTGACTTTCGGTGTGCGGCCCATCTCTCCCATGACGACAACCAACGTCGAATCGAGCAGCCCGCGCGAATCGAGGTCGTGCAGCAGCGCGGGGATCACTTGATCGAGCAGCGGCAGATTCAGGTTCTTCAACATGCCGAAGTTGTTCGAGTGCATGTCGTAGGCATGTCCGTAATGGTCGAAGATTTCTTGATG
>CAMDDX010000316.1 GCA_945893075.1 Planctomyces sp. SH-PL62
CGCTCCGGTTCGCTGGCGCTCACCTACGCGGAACGGGCCAGCACCCCGGTACAGCAATGTGACATTTCTAAGTGGGCGAACCCTGTGACATTTCTATCTTGGTCCGACACCCCGATTCGATTGCTGGTCGGCCTGCTGGCTCCCCGTTAGCTTACGCCGCGCGTTTTCGACCACTCCGCTTGCTGTTGTCTGACTTCACTATGCCCTTTCCGCCCGTTGAAGAACAACTCGCTGTCATCCGCCGTGGCGTCGAGAAGATCGTGCCCGAAAACGAACTCGCCGCGAAGCTCACCAAGAGCCGCGAGACGAACACGCCGCTGCGCATCAAATACGGCATCGACCCGACCGGCATCGACGTGCATCTGGGGCACACGGTCCCGCTGCGGAAGATTCGGCAGTTCCAAGAACTGGGCCATCAAGCGGTCATCATCATCGGCAACTACACCGCGCTGGTCGGCGATCCCAGCGGACGAGATCACGCGCGCAGCAAACGCCTGACAGAATACGAGGTCGAGGCGAACGCTGTTGATTATCTGAATCAAGTCGGCAAGGTGATCGACCTGTCGAAAGCCGAAGTGCATCGCAACGGCGACTGGTTCGGGCCGATGTCATTTGCCGAGATTCTGCAACTGTGCGGCAAGGTCACGGTCGCGCAGTTGCTGACACGCGACGACTTCGCCAAACGTTTCGCCGCCGAGACGCCGATCTTCCTGCACGAGTGCCTGTACCCGGTCATGCAGGCGTGGGACTCGGTCGTCATCAAGTCCGACATCGAACTGGGCGGGACCGAGCAGCTTTACAGTTTTATGCTGGCTCGCGACCTGCAAACCGCTCAGAAGCTGTCGCCGCAGATCGGTGTGATGTCACCAATCCTCGTCGGCCTGGACGGCGTCCGCCGCATGGGCAAGAGCCTCGGCAATTACATCGGCATCTCCGAGTCCTCGTTCGACATGATGAAGAAGTTCATGCAGGTGCCCGACGCGGTCATGCGCATGTACTTCGAATTGCTCACCGACCTGCCGTTGTCCGAAATCGACGCCCTGCTGGCCGGACATCCGAAGACCGCGAAGACGACGCTGGCTCGTGCGGTCATCGGCCAATATCACTCCGCCATCGAAGCCGAAGCGGCCGCGACTCGCTGGCAGCAAGAGGTCGGCGAGGGCGGTTTGCCCACCGACATCCCGGTCGTGAAGCTGTCACGATCCAAGCTGGTTGACGGCCAGCTCGGTGCGGCCCGGCTACTGGTTGAAACGGGACTGACCCCTTCCACCAGCGACGCCCGGCGAGCGATCGCGCAGGGCGGAGCGTATTTTGGCGAAAGCAAGACTCGCATCGAAACTCACGACCAACTGATCTCGGTCGAAACAGGTTTGTTGCTGTTCGTCGGCAAGAAGAAATTCTGCCGCTTGGAACTGAGTGAGTAATTCAAAGCATCAAAGGAACACTCCAATGGCTCAGAAATTTGGATTCGGTATTGTCGGCTGCGGAATGATCGCCAACTTTCATGCGATGGCGATTGAGCACATCAAAGGCGCGAAGATCGTCGCGTGCTACGACGCGTTCGGCGCTGCGGCCGAGAAGTTCGCGGCGGCGAACAAGTGCCAGAAATACGACACGCTGGAAGCAATGCTGAAAGATCCGGCGGTCGACGTCGTCACGATCTGCACGCCCAGCGGCGCTCACGGCGATCCGGCGGTTAAGGCGTGCAATGCCGGCAAGCACGTCGTGGTCGAGAAACCGCTGGAGATCACGCTCGCCAAGTGCGATGCGATCATCAATGCGGCGGCCAAGAACAAGGTCCGCATCTGCTCGATCATGCCGTCGCGGTTCAGCCCGGCGAACATTGCGCTGAAGGCCGCCATCGACTCCGGACGTTTCGGAAAGTTGACACTTGGCGACACCTTCGTGAAGTGGTGGCGGACTCAGCAGTATTACGATCAAGGAGGTTGGCGCGGGACATGGGCGCTGGACGGCGGCGGAGCGTTTATGAATCAGGCGATTCACAACGTCGATCTGCTGTATTGGTTCATGGGAGAAGTCGCGGAAGTCTCCGGAGTCACGGCTCTGCTGGCTCACGAACGAATCGAAGTCGAAGATGTCGCCGCCGCCTGCGTGAAGTTCAAAAGCGGAGCGCTCGGCGTCCTCGAAGCCACGACCGCCGCGTTTCCGGGATTGCTCAAGCGGACCGAGGTTCACGGCTCGAAAGGCTCGGCCATCGTCGAGCAAGACAACATCAAGCTGTGGGAATTCGAGAAGCCCTTGGCGAAGGACGCGAAGCTGCTTTCACAATTCAGCGGCAGCGCCGGGACCGGCGGTGCGGCCGACCCCAAGGCCATCAGCTACACCGGCCACATGCTGCAATTGAAGGACTTTTTGAAAGCCATCGAGACCGGCGGCCAGCCATTGGTGGACGGCATCGAGGGGCGCAAATCGGTCGAGATCATCCTGGCGATTTACCAATCGGCGTGGACCGGCAAGGCGGTCAAACTGCCGCTCGCCAAAGACCCGAAACGGCCAGCGAAAACTTAGCCGGGATTGTTCATCGTTCCACACTAACCCGACGCGCAAGCGAGGCTATCGTGACGGCGTAGCCTCGCTTGCGCGTCGGGTTAGTGTGCGACAGTCTGTTAGCTCCTGAGCGAGGCCATGAATAATCTCGCTTAAGAAGTCGCTTCACTTTGCCGTAGCCCGACTCTCCGAGTCGGGACTGCAACGGAAGACACCCGACTCGGAGAGTCAGGCTACGTTGCTCACAAAATCCGTGACAACCGCGTGGACTCGCACATCCGCGCCAATCGCACAAATCCACGGGGTTTCTCCATTTTACGCTCATCCGAGTCTGTGCGGACTCGGAGACTCGCGTGCGCGGCGTTTTAATCCCCTCGCCAGCGTCGAGCATTGGATTCGCCGTTCTTCATCGGGTGTGAGTCACACGCCGAATCTCTTTTTTGCGAATCAATTTCTTAGACCGCCTCAAGGGATTACACCATGATTGCTCCCAGCAGTTATCACCCACAGGCTCAATTGGAACAGACCATCGCCGAACTCGAAGCGCTCGACGATTGGAACTCGCAGGTCTTGGACGAAACGGAAATCGGCGTCTTCGATTGGCCGCTGCAATCTCACGAGCTGTATCTCTCGCCGATCTTCAAGCGGATGCTCGGCTATCGCGACCACGAGCTTCCGGATTCGTTGCAAGCCTGGCTGAGCCACATTCATCCGGACGACTACGACCGCGTCACCACCGCACTCGATCATGCGGTCCGCAACGGTGCTCGCAAATTTGAAATGATGCATCGAGCCAAGCATCGCAACGGGACCACGCCGCTGTTCCTCATCAAGGCCAGCATCGTCCGCAACTCGCGCGGCACACCGACACGAATGCTCGGCGCGGTCATCGACCTGACCGCCGTCTCGGAAGATCTGCCGGCCATCGCCGCAAACTCCTGATCGCAGCGGCGCGAATTCGTAGGACGGGCACTCTTGCCCGTCTCTGACTCGACGACGGGCAAGAGTGCCCGTCCTACGAAGCCGCCAGGTGTCACGCCTCCGACCACTGCGGCAGTGTCGCGAGATAATCTGCGTGGACTCCCTTCAGCCAGACATGGCTGTCAGTGATCTTCGTCGGCGAGACAACTCGTGACTTCACAATTCCAACGATGATGCCGATCAGACCACCCACCAGCCCCACGATGATCGCGATCCCCCAACCATTGTTGGGTTCCGAATTCGCGACGCCCACGATAATCATCACTGTGCCCAGGAAGAACGACAACCAGCCAATCGCAATTCCCCAACGGCGGCTGCGAAAGCCCTCTGGTGACAAGCCCACCTTGATGTCCGCCCTCTTCTGCACGATCAACGCGACGATGATGTAAATCAACGGCGACAGGACGAGGATGTAAATGAACGGATTATGCCAAGACAGTTGCCGCCGCAACGTGCGGTCGGTTGGCTCGTTGGTCTTCACGCAACGTGCGGGGAGGCCGGCGTCTTTGCACATCACCAACTGGCTGCCGTCACGCCACACACCTTGACCGCGCCGCATCTGCGAGGCACCCAAGTCTTCTCCACAGAACCGGCAAATCAATGCGACCGCTTTGATCGTCTCACCACACATTGGGCAAGGTTTGGTTTCGCCGCTCGACGCGGCGGCCGCAGGCTTCGGTCGCATTTCCGGCGGTTCATCGAGCGTTGACTCGGTGGGGTTCTCATCGATGGTCGTGTTGATGGGGTTCTCATCGAGAGTCGTGTCGCTGATGAACTCCAACCCCTCCTCACCCCGAACGGGTTTGGGTGCGGTCACCAAAACCACTCCACCGCAGTCCGGACACTTCGCCCGTTTCCCCACCAGTTCATCGCTGGCATTCAACATCTTCTGACAAGTCGGGCAAGCGATTTTGAATTTCATAGGAGACTCCGTGAGGTGGCCGTTGAGCAAAGAATATCGCCGCCGTTTGCTGACTTCGAGTGCTCTGCGGAGTGCCTTCGGAACGACGGAGCTGCCCTCATCTGAAAATTCCACGGGCTTCGAGCAACCTCTCGTCAGTCCCCAAAATTGCCGATACACTCCCGCGCCTTGTAAAGAGATGATCGCCGCGCACGCCGCGTTCGCCGCTCTTCAAAATCGTCAGAATCCCGTTTGTTTCCGTTCTTCGAGGACTCCGAAAGTGCCCGCCGCCCAACCCCAAGCCGCTGCCGCCAAGACCAAGCCCACCACCACGCCGCTAAACGGAGCCGATGTTCTCGTCGAGGCTCTGGTGCGCAACGGCGGCGACACCATTTTCGCGTATCCGGGCGGAGCATCCATGCCGTTGCACCAAGCGCTGCTCCGGCGCAGTGAAAGCATCCGGACGATTCTGCCACGCCACGAACAAGGGGGCGGCTTCGCGGCTCAAGGGGTCTCACGCACGACGAACAAGGTTGGCCTGTGCATGGCCACCAGCGGACCGGGTGCGACCAATCTCGTCACCGCCATCGCCGACGCCAAGATGGATTCTGTGCCGCTGATCGCCATCACCGGGCAAGTCGCTCAGAAGGTGATCGGCACCGACGCCTTTCAAGAAACGCCGATCGTCGAAATCTGCCGCGCGGTCACCAAGCACTACTACATGATCACCGCGCTCGACTGGAGCGAACCGGAAGACGTGCAGCAGGCGCTGCGCGATATCCCGCGGATCGTCAAAGAAGCGTTCTATCTGGCGAAGTCCGGCCGGCCGGGACCGATCCTGATCGACTTCCCGAAGAACATTCAAACCGCCGTGCTCGAAGGGAACATCGACTGGGATCCGCCGATGCACTTGCCGAGCTATCACCCCGAACGCAAGAAAGCCGCGCCGGAACAAATCAAACAAGTCGTCGCGGCCATCAAGCATTCGCGCCGGCCGGTTCTGTACGTCGGCGGTGGAGTGATCAATTCGGACGCGGCCGACGAGCTGACAAAGTTCGCCAAGCGCACCAAGATTCCCGTCGCGATGACAGTCATGGGACTCGGCGCGTTCCCCGGCGAAGACCCGCAGTCACTGCACATGCTGGGCATGCACGGCACCGTGACGGCGAACTACGCGGTCGATGAAGCCGACTTGCTGCTGGCTCTCGGCGTGCGGTTCGACGACCGCGTCACCGGCAAGCTGGAAGAGTTCGCCAAGCATGGCAAGATCGTGCATGTGGACATCGACGCCTCCGAAATTCACAAGAACAAGGAAGCTCACATTCCGATCGTGGCCAACGTCCGCGATGTGCTGCAACTGCTCAACGCCGCGCTCACCGATTCCGACTTGCCCAACTTGGACGAGTGGTGGGCCAAAGTAAATGAGTGGAAGGCGAAATTCCCGCTGTCCTACAAAGAGCAACAACCCGGCTTGATCTACCCGCAAGCGGCCATCGAAGAGTTGTGGCGGCAGACGAAGGACCGCGACACGTATGTCGCAGTCGGTGTCGGTCAGCACCAAATGTGGTCGGCTCAGTACTACAAGTTCAACCGCCCAAAACGCTGGATGAGCAGTTCCGGTTTGGGAACGATGGGCTTCGGTCTCCCGGCCGCGATGGGTGCGCAGGTCGCGCATCCCGATTCGATCGTGATCGACATCGACGGCGACGGCTCGTTCCTGATGAATGTCCAAGAGTTGGCCACGCTGCACTGCGAGAAGCTGCCGGTCAAAGTGCTGCTGCTCAACAACCAGCACTTGGGCATGGTGGTCCAATGGGAAGACCGCTTCATGGCGGGCAGCCGAGCACACACTTATCTCGGCCCGATCGACCATCCGGAAGCATTGGGCAAAGGTGACGGCACGATTGGCGAGACGTATCCGAACTTCACGCAACTGGCGAAAGGCTTCGGCGTGATGGCCAGCCAAGTCCGCGATAAAGCCGAACTGCCAGCCGCCATCGCCGCGATGCTCGCGCATCCCGGCCCGTATGTGCTCGACGTCGTCTGCCCGTACCAAGAGCATGTGCTGCCGATGATCCCCGGCGGCGGAACCGTCCGCGACATCATCACCGAGTAACCACCATGCCCAGCATTCGTCGTGTGAAAGACGCGCGAGGCCGCGTCTGGACGTTGGCCAAGGTGACTTGGGCCGAGGCGGATGCCGCCGATGACCTCTATTGGGAAAGCCTGTCCCCGAACGAGCGTGTGGTCGCGGTCTACAGTGCCCTCGAAAGCTGTCTAAAGACAAGGGGGATCAATGCTGTACCCCGATTTCGAAGAGTTCATCGAATCATTAAATGCCCATGGAGTGCGGTATCTGATCGTCGGCGGTCACGCATTCGCGTATCACGCCCGGCCGCGGGCCACCAAAGACCTTGATGTTCTGTTAGAGCGAACTCCGGCCAATGCCCGCCGAGCGTTGAAAGCACTGAGCGCGTTTTTTGGCGGCGCGACGTTGAGCTTCACGCTGGAAGACCTGCTGAATCCCAAGTTGGTTCTGCAACTTGGTGTCGCTCCGGTACGCATCGACTTGCTCAGCGATATTCCCGGTTGCCCAAGTTTTGAGGCGGCCTGGAAGAATCGCGTCACCGCCAAGTTTGGCGACGCCACCGCGTTTTACCTCAGCTATGCCCATTTGATGGATGCCAAGAAAGCCGCCGGTCGTCCACAAGACTTGGCCGATCTTGCTGTCTTGGAACGCAAGGTTCGAGCGCGAGTCGCGAAGCACAAGAACGCCATAAAATCGGTGCCGCGAAAGAGGCCGCGACCCGACTCGAAGTAAGTCGTTTTTAAACGCGACGAATCCAGCATGGGATAACTTTCAATGTTGGAAATCATCGTTGAGTTTCTGTTGGAAGTCGTCTTCGGCCTGACCGGGTACGCGGTGATGTTTGTGTTCTCGTTTGGAAAGATTCGTCCCAAAGCAGAGGACGATTGGCTGGCGACGATCATTGGAATTGCATTTTGGGCGGGCCTCTTTGGCGTTCTTTATCTCTGGAGTCGCGCATGAAAAAAGGGGGGCCAATCGCCCCCCTTTCGGAATTCCATTTCGTGATTGCCGACTATGGTTGCCGCACCGTCTCACTCTCGATCGTCAGGTCCAGCTTGCCAGGAAGCGGCGTCGCGTTGATCTCGAAGTCGATGGCACCTTGGATGCGAATCTTGCCTTTGGTCGAGTGCCACTGACCTGCCGCGCGGTCGAACAGCTTCGTCTCCGTGGATTCAGTCGGTTTCAGTTCGCTCTTGGTGACCTTCAGCGGCAACTTGGAGTCCGCCGCAATTGAGAACGAGACGGCGGTCGTCTTGGCTTCGATCTTGTCGAACGTCTTGTCTCCCTCTTTCACTTCGCCGACGTATTTGTATTCGGTCGTCATGCTCATGACTTGGCCGCTGCCGAGCGGCAGGTCCGCCATCTTCGTCCAGGTGTCGCCCGGTTTGACCGAATCGCTCGGCAGGGATTCCAGTTCTTGGTTCGCCGCCTTTTTGGTTTGTTCCGGATTGAATTCTCCCTTGAGTTCATCCGGCAAATCCTCGGCCGCCTTGTCGAGTCCCTCGACCGCAACCACCTTGCCAGACGAATCGCGAACCATCGTGATCTTCGCCTTCGCTGACGCTCGCATCAGTTGCATGAGCGGTTCTAGGGCCGGGTTGTTGGCTTTCTTATTCGGGTCGTCTGAGTCAAACGACGCGTCGATGCCTCCCGGCAGCTTGAGTGTGACGGTGAGTTTGTCCGTCTTCTGTTCGATCCGGATTTTCCCCTCCGCATCGCGTTTGCCGACTTGTGCCGACGAAATCACGAACCGATCCGAATCCGTGTCCAGTCCCATCCCGGCCAGCGTCAGCGTCTGTTTGATCTTCATCGTCGTATGGGTGACGGTCTTTTGCCCCTCGACGAATTTGTGCTCCAGCTTCACCTGAGCCTGTGCCGGCACGGCCCAACCGGCCGCCAGCAAGGACAACGACAACACACTTCCAAAACGCAGAACGCGACCAATGTGCAAAATCATGACGTGCATCCTCACAGCAAGATTCGGCCCCGGCGAGTCGGCCGCGACAAGCAGCCTGGACCAGTGACCGTCAACGATTCGTATTGAACCGACTTCATCAGCCGCTCGCCATCGAGCGACGCAGAACCTCATTCGACGACACACCCGAAATCTTGAGCCTTCGGGGTTGGGGTCGGGCGTTCAAATTTCAAAATTGCCTCGGCAATTTTG
>CAMDDX010000317.1 GCA_945893075.1 Planctomyces sp. SH-PL62
TTCGGCCAACTCCGGCGGCAACCGCCGCTGATGCGGACGCTTGATCGCCACGTCGCGGTCCAACTGCGGATCGTACGCCCAAAAGACTTCGCCATAGGCTCCGCCCCCCAGCCGCTTGAGCAGTTGGAAACGCCCGAAGGCTTCGATCACCGGCGGTCGCTGAGGCGCGGTCGCCGATGCGGAGGCTGTTTGCGATCCGGACGGCAGCATGACCGGCGGACCGCTTGGGGAAGCGGGAAGCAATGTCGTTTCTCGGCCATCGCTCGCAGGCGGTACGAAGAGCGGCTCGCTCTGAGTCCGCTCGGCAGTACTGATCCGGCTTCCGCACGACGGACAGATGGTGTCGCCTTCCGGCTGCGCTTCAATGAGCTGAATGGCAACCTGGCAGTGAGGACAATGAAATTGCATGGCAGCAGCTTGCGTTGAACGTTACGTCGGCCAATCGGCACCCTCGTTGTATCGTCGCCACCGCCGTTGCCACCCGCTACCGCGTGATGAGTCGCGGCAGACGTCGTGGCAACGCCGCCTTACCCGTGTTGCTTGAGGATCGAGCGTGTCAAATCGGTCAGCCGGGTTCGCTGCTGGCCGTTCGTGTCGAAGTTGCTGGGGGCGAGCCACGCTTGGAAGGCTTCGCGCAGAGCGGGCCATTCGGTGTCGATGGCGGCGTACCAGGCGGTGTCGCGGTTGCGGTTTTTGTAGACCGTGGCTTGTCGGAAGAGGCCCTCGAACGACAAACCTAATCGTTGCGCGGCGGCTCGCGAAGCGGCGTTGAGCGCGTCGCATTTCCATTCGTAGCGGCGGTAGCCCAACTCGAACGCCCGCTGCATCAGCAAGAACATCGCTTCGGTTGCGGCCGGGCGACGCTGCAAACGCGGCGAATAGTGAATGTGCCCGACCTCGATGGAACCGCTGGCCGGAGCGATGCGGAGATAGCTCGCGACGCCGGCCGGCTGACCATCGGCCAAGTCGATGATCGCGAAGAACAGCGGATCGTCGCCAAGGCATGACGCGATCATCCACTCGCGATAGCTGGCCAGCGTGGGGAACGGGCCGTAGGCCATGTAGGTCCAACTCCGTCCGTCTGCGTCGGCAGCATTTGCTGCGAACAACGCTGCGGCATGTCGGTCGGGGTCAAGCGGTTCCAGGCGACAATACCGTCCCTCGATCGGCTCTCGCGAAGGGAGGGGCGGCGGTATCCATTTCAATAAGGGGACACCGATCGGCTGGCCAAGTCCGTTGAGTAATGGTTCCATGTCGCTCACTTCTTGACAACTTTGAAGCCTTCGAGGCTTTCGTTGTTGCCGGCCAGTTCATCCAGCTTGACGAGATAACGATGACTCACGCGAGCGAAGATTCTGGCGAGCAATGACCTCAAACACGTCAGATCAAAATGTGGTTTGGAACACGAATCTCCGCTCATCAACGCTCATCAGAACAGACGCCGTTTCGCAGCGATTAGCGAGAATTAGCGTCGATGAGCGTTCCTTAAAAACACTCTTTCCAAACCAGCCGGATCATGATTGTCACTTCTGTGGGATCAACCGAGCCTGCCGCAAGTCCATGACAGCGACGCCAGGTTTCTTGACCGGCTTAATTCGCAGTTCGTACCGACCGGGTTTGTCGAGCGTGACTTCACCCAACATCCGTGGCACGAAGTTTTGGAAGCCGCCGGTTTCTTGCACGGTGTGTGTCAGAACTTGCGGTTCCGCCGCCGACTCGGACGGAGCGAATTCAAATCGCACGTCGCTGCCACCGCTGCCGTTGCCGCAGCCGATGAGCGCCTCGAACTGAAACTTGCCGGGCTGCTTGACGGTGAACTCGAACCGCGCCCAGTCCTCGACTCGAACCCAAAAGCCGAGCGTGTTCTTATGCGGCATCGGTTCGTACCGCAGCATCACGCCGCGCACGTCAGCGGTGCGCGCGGGAAGCAGGATCTCGCCGTTGTCGGCTTGTGAGTTCGGAGCGTAATCGGGATTCGGAGTCGGCAGCAGCGCGCCGACAGACTTCCGCCATGCAGTAAGCTTCTCGGACAACTCGCGGACGCGATCCGGTTGTTGTTCGGCGAAGTTGCTCGATTCGCTGACGTCTTTCGCGACGTGAAACAATTCGCGGCGGCCTTCTTCGTAGAACTCGATCAGCTTCCATTCGCCCGATCGGACGACCGCGCCCGGTTTGCCTCCTTGATTGGCGTAGTGCGGGTAATGCCAGAACAAAGAGTCTCGCACGAGAGTGCCCGACTGCTTGAGTAGCGGCAGCAAGCTGACGCCGTCGAAGTTGGGATGCTCCTTCGTCTGTTCGAGGCCGCAGGCGTCGCGCAGCGTCGGCAACAGGTCGATGCCGCAGACCGGTACGTCGCTGGTGCTGTTTGGTTTCACTTGGCCGGGCCACTTCACCAGCAACGGCGTGCGGATGCCCCCCTCGTACAGCCAGCCTTTGCCTTCGCGCAGCGGAGCGTTCGAGGTTGCGGGTGTGTTCGGCCCTTCGGTCGTCGCGAGTCCGCCGTTGTCGGACGTGAAGAGCACGATCGTGCGATCGGAGAGTTTCAGCTCGTCGAGCTTCGCCACGATTCGGCCGACCGACTCGTCCAGGCTTTCGAGCATCGCGGCATAAATTGGATTGTTCTGCTGACCTTTGAATGTTCCGGCGGCCGGGTACTTCTTGATGAGTTCTTCTTTGGCCTTCAACGGCGTGTGCGGCGTGAAGTGCGGCAGATACAGAAAGAACGGCCGCTCGCGATTCGTGGTGATGAATTTCTCGGCCTCGGTTGTCAGCCGGTCGGGGAGATATTCGCCTTCAGGAGCGTCGCTCAGGCCGGGCATCGCTTTGCCATTCGGTTTGCTGAACGGCGCGAAATAACTCTGCGGCGATCCGGCCGCGTCTCCGGCGACGTTCAGATCGAAGCCTTGCTTGGTCGGCTCGAAGCCCTCGCCTCCGAGATGCCATTTGCCGATGCTCGCGCAGACGTAGCCAGCGGGCTTGAGCAGATCAGCGATCGTCACCGCTTCCAACGGCAGATGATTCCGCAGCGTCGGACGATTGAGCTTCTGGTCTGGACGATCCGAGCGGCCCGGCAGCCAGTCGGTCAATTGAAATCGCTGCGGGTATTGCCCCGTCATGATCGCCGCTCGCGAGGGCGAACAGACCGGGCACGCGGCATACGACTGCGTGAATCGCATCCCCTCAACCGCGAGCTTGTCCAGATGCGGCGTCCGATGAAACTTGCTGCCGTAGCAACCGAGGTCCATCGCTCCGAGATCATCGGCAACGATCAACACGACGTTGGGCGGTTGCTCGGCGGCGAGGAGGTTGGTGGCCGCGAACAGGACCAGAAAGAACACAGCAAGTCGGTGCATGTTAAGAAATCCTTTCGGCGAGATCGTGTCAGTCGCGGTGCGATATTCGAGGCTTGTAAGCGATTGCCAGCTTGGGTGTCGCAGCGTAACGTAACGCTCGGTTTCCAAGATTTCCTGCCTAGAGAACTCCAATGCCTGCCGTTCGTGAAAGACCTGTTGCTCGTGTGTCCCGGTCCAAGTCAGCGTTAGCGCGCCGGCCAGCGTGGGATGTCGCGTTGTTGTTTCCCGATCAAGGTCAATGGTCGGAAGTGGAATATCTGGAACTCGACAGCAACCGCTTGGTCGAATTCACCGATGGCCACATCGAGGTGCTTCCAATGCCGACCTTTTCGCATCAAAGAATCACGCATTGGTTGTTGCAACGTTTGCACAACTTTGTGGAATCGCGAGGACTCGGCGAAGTATTGTTCGCCCCGTTGCCGATTCGAGTGGCACCACGCATCTATCGCGAACCGGATATTCTTTTCTTGGCAACCGAACATGCCGACTGGGAAGAGGATCAATGCTCCGCCGGAGCGGACTTGGTCGTCGAAGTCGTCAGCCCCAGCAACAAGAAACGCGACCTGGTGCAGAAGCGTGCCGAGTATGCCCGTGCGAAGATCCCGGAGTATTGGATTGTGAACCCGCAGGACGGAACTGTGTGCGTGCTGAACCTCAAAACTCGTGTCTACGAAGAACGGCGGTTCGTGGCCGGCGAAATCGCGACGTCGCGAGTGCTCGCGGGTTTCCAAATTTCCGTGTCTGATCTGTTCAACTCCACTCGCAAGCCGCGCGAACGACGCAAGAGATCCTGATGACTTCCATGATTGCCTTAGACATCCTGCCTGCCGAACCTGTCCCCGCCGTGCCTCCGCCGATTGCGAAGCGTCGTTTGCCGAGTTGGCTCAAACGCCCGATGCCGCAGCCCGGCATGGCTTACACCAGCAACGTCATCTCCGACCTGCGGCTCGAAACCGTGTGCGAAAGCGCGAAGTGTCCGAATCGCACGGAGTGTTGGTCGAAGCAGACGGCGACGTTCATGATTCTCGGCAACGTCTGCACGCGGCCGTGCGGGTTCTGCTCGGTGCCGAAGGGGAAGACCGAGACGCTGCAAGCGGACGAACCGGGGCGTGTGGCTGAGGCGGCCGAGCGACTCGGTTTGCAATACGTCGTCATCACGTCGGTGACTCGCGACGATCTGACTGACGGCGGGGCCGAGCACTTCTACGAGTGTGTCCTGGCTGTGCGCGAACGGACCGGGGCCAAAGTTGAAGTGCTGACACCGGACTTTCTCGGCAACCGCGCGGCGATTTCGCGAGTGATCGCGTCGCGGCCGGATGTGTTCAATCACAACACCGAGACTGTGCCGCGTCTTTATCACCGAGTGCGCCGCAATGCCGAGTATCAGCGGACACTCGATCTGCTCAAGCAAGTCAAAGACGAGGCTCCCGACATGCCGACCAAGAGCGGCTTGATGCTCGGCCTGGGGGAGACGCTCGACGAATTGCTCGATGTGTTTGCCGACTTGCGGGCGGTCGGCTGCGACATGCTGACGCTGGGACAATACCTGCAACCGACTCCCGATCATCTGCCGGTCGAACGCTACGTGCCTCCGGAAGAGTTCGATGAGATCGGCGTGCTGGCCAAGCGGCTGGGCTTCGGCATGGTCGCCAGCGGCCCGTTCGTGAGGTCGAGCTATCATGCCGGCGAGATGGCGGCGGGGATCGTGGCATGACGCCTGATTCGTCGAGCTGGCATCCGATCTCGCTCCCCGATCTCGGCGCGAACGATCAGCCGATCCGCGTCAGCACCTGGCTGACCCAGATCGGTGAAGAAGTAGTCGCTGGGGAAGCGATCGTCGAGGTGTTGCTCAAAGGAATCACGTTTGATGTCGCAGCTCCGGTGAGCGGACAGTTGCGGCGGATCGACCGTTTCGAGAACGATGTGGTCGTGACGGACGACGTGTTGGGGTGGCTCGAATGATTTGGGATTCAATTCGCGGACATGGCGAGCGAGTGGAGTGGTTTCGGCGAACGCTTCGCCGAGGCCGGCTGTCGCACGCTTACGTCTTCGCCGGACCGGACGGCATCGGCAAGCGGTTGTTCGCGCGGACGCTGGCTCAGTGCTTGTTCTGTCAGCGGCACACGAACGCAGAGTTGCTGGCGTGCGGTGAGTGCTCCGCTTGCAAGCAGGTGCTGGCTGGCTCACATCCGGACTTGCATGAAGTCGGCCGGCTCAAAGGAAAGTCGGAACTGACGATCGAGGTCTTTCTTGGCCCGATCGAGAACCGTCTCCGTGAAGGATTGTGTTACGACTTGTCTCGCTTGCCGATGAATGCCGATCGCAAGATTGCGATTATCGATGATGCGTCCGCCATGAACACCGAATCGGCAAATGCGTTTCTCAAGACGCTGGAGGAACCGCAGCCACACGCATTGATCGTGCTCATCGCCGACAACCTCGAAGCACTGCTGCCGACGATTCGGTCACGCTGCCAGACGGTGCGATTTGATCCTCTCCCCTCGCGCGACGTTGCGGAATTGCTCGTGCAGTTGGATCTCGAGAGGATCCCCGACCCGGTCGAAGCCGCGGCCTTGGCGGAACTGAGCGGCGGGAGTTTGGCAGTCGCGACCCAGTTGCTCGACCCGGGCCTGCGCGAATTGCGTGACGCGCTGTACCAGCAACTTGCTGGCGAGTTCGATTCGGTCGTGCTGGCGGAGAAGCTGAACTCGGGAATCGAAGCGATCGGCGGCGACGCGACCAAACAACGCGGAAACGCCCGCTGGCTGATCCGTTTTGGCCTGGAGTTTTTCCGCACCGCCGCGCTGCACTTGTCAGATCAGCCAGAGGGGACGGTGATTCCAGCAGCGATGTCGTTCGCTCGGCGGTTTGACGCCCGCTCGCCGGAGGACTTCGAGTTTGTGATGAGCCTCTTCGAACGCATGGCCGAAACCGAGCATCACATCGAATCGAACGTCTCGGTCCCGCGTTGCGTGGAAATTCTTTGCGAGGACTTAGGGCGGATGCTGCGTCCGGCTCGGCGGTGAAGGCCGTCCCCGTAGTGAATGCCGTCCCCGTAGGGTGGTTCGAGTCATCGAGACCCACCAACCGCGCGAAAACATGGTGGGTCTCGATGACTCGACCCACCCTACATCGCTACCATGTCCCGCCCGCGAAATAGGAAATCTGTTCTGAGGCTCTCATGCAACCGACGCAGTTCATCAACATTGTCAGCACCGTCCCGCTGGTCGCTCCGAAAGTGCTGAAGTCCGAGTTGGCAATCACGCCCGCCACGACGAAGACGGTGCTCAACAACCGCGAGGCGATTCAAAGCATTCTCGCCGGAGAAGACCAGCGCGTACTGGTGGTCGTCGGGCCGTGCTCGATTCACGATCCGAAGGCGGCGGTCGAATATGCCGCGCGGCTGAAGGCTCTGTCGGACAAAGTCGCCGAGCGGATGCTGCTGGTGATGCGCGTCTATTTTGAGAAGCCGCGCACGACGATCGGTTGGAAGGGGATGATCAACGATCCGTTCATCAACGATTCGTTCGACATCCATGCGGGGCTGCGTCTGGCGAGAAAGCTGTTGTTGGACATCGGCGACATGGGCTTGCCGGCCGCGACGGAACTGCTGGAGCCGATCACGCCGCAATACATCGCGGACCTGCTGACGCTCGCCTCGATCGGTGCCCGCACAACGGAATCGCCGACGCATCGGCAGATGGCCAGCGGTCTGTCGATGCCGGTCGGCTACAAGAACGGCACCGACGGCGGCTTGCAGGTCGCGCTCGACGCGATGATCGCGGGCCGCACGCCGCACGCTTTTCTGGGGATCGACAGCGATGGACACACCTGTGTGGTCAACACGCGCGGCAACCCGTGGGGTCATTTGGTCCTGCGCGGAGGCCGGAGCGGCCCCAACTACGCGCCAGATCAGGTGCAGGTCGCTGCGGAAAAACTGACCGCCGCCGGACTGCCACCACGGATGCTAGTCGATTGCAGCCACGCAAACTCGAACAAGGACTATCGCAATCAGCCCAATGTCTGGCGCGACGTGATCGCTCAACGAATCGCCGGCAACCAGAACATCATCGGCTTGATGCTGGAAAGCAATCTGCATCCCGGCAGTCAAAAGCTGACCTCCGATCCGTCGCTGCTGCATTACGGCGTTTCGATTACCGACGGCTGCATCGGTTGGGACGAGACCGAAACGCTGATCCTGGAAGCCTGCGGCAAGTTATCCAAGTAAGGCACGCGTGGCTCACGTTGGATTCTGGCAACAGGCCGATGTCCACGGAGGAGTCGGGATCATTATCGCGTTCGGACTCCGCGTCTTCCGGCCCACACCGGAATATTCTGGAGATGCTGGACATTCGGTGACAAACGTAATACGAACATGTCACTTGTCCGCGCTGTCTTGGCGTTTTCGCCGCTTTCCCATTGAACCAATCGTCCGAGCATCTTCCGCCCCGTGGTCACGCTGGCTGCGTGCGCATTGGGTGTTGAAAAGGGTTCCGACATGCCGAACCTGCAAGTGCCTTCCGCCGCTGTTTGTGCAACACGCGTCAGCGAGTCGCTGGAAACGGTGCGCTGCTTTCTGCATTTTGTCGAAGCCGGATTGCCACCGGCGGCGCGTGCTGAGTTGGAACGAGAGCTTCATGATTGGGAGTTCCGCACTCCAACGTTGCAGGCCATCGTGGGGCCGCAACGTCCGCACGTCCTCCGAGACCTCGCCGAGGCCATGGAAAACGCCAAGCAAACTCTGGCGACGTACCCGGAGTCGATGCACTTGGTCGTCGGGACGGACCTGTTGGACGCCGATCGACTGCGCGAACCGCTGCACAGCGAGCGGCAACAGCTCGGCCGAGGTCGTTTAGGTGTGATTCATTGGGGAGCTTTGTCTGTGCCGCATCCGATCGAATTGGACGCCGTGGTGGCCAGTAGCAATTTGAAGTCAGAAGTCCGGCGGGTCATCCGCAAGCTGCACTATCAACGCTCGCCCCCAGCGCGCGAATTGCCTTGCCCGCCGCAGTGTCAGCGCATCAGCACTCAGCAGGATTTCGAGGCTTCGCTGCGGTTGCGGTACAACATCTATCATGTCATGGGCTACATCCCGGAACGGTTCCGCTCCACGGCCAGCGCGCATAGCTGGGTAGTGTGGGCGAGCTGGCGCGATTGCTGTTTGTATGGTATTCCTCTCCTGGAATTCGTCTGCGTGAGTTTGCTGGTCGTGTGACTGCGGACCGGAGCGCAGGAAACCAGACCAGGAGGTGTC
>CAMDDX010000318.1 GCA_945893075.1 Planctomyces sp. SH-PL62
TGGATGATGAACCGGGGGGCTGACGCCGCCCCGCTCGCCGGAACGCTTTGGGAAGTATAAGTGTGATAACAGCCATCAGCTTTCGGCTCACAGCCAACAGCCGGACAAAAAAGCGAGGAGATGGGTGATGCGACGAGAAGTGTCCTGGATGCGCGGTGGGCTCGTGCTTGTCTGCTTTTGGGCCGGCTTGTCGTCGGCTCAGGCGCAGAAGAAATCGGTGGAAGCGGAACTCATCTTTCCTCCGACGCTGCCGAACGGCCAAAGAGTCGTTACGGACACGTCGGACGAGTTTCTGAAATCGCGTTGGACACTTCAGCCCGGAGTTTCCGTGGCGACCGCTGCACCGACTGTCGATTTCATGTTCTACCCCGGACAGGACTATCTCGGAAATCCGTGGTCCAACTGGGGAGACAGCTTGGTCGTCGACGGGAAGTACTACGCCTCCATCGGCGATCACCACTCGCTGGGTGAGAAGCGATCGACCGAGCGCAGCGGCAATGCGTTCGTGTTTGAGTACGACCCGCAAACGAAGACGCTGCGACAACTCGTGGATTTGCAGAAGCTGCTCAACCTGCCGGCTGGCCATTACACGCCCGGCAAGATTCACAGCCGGATTGACCTCGGCAGCGATGGCTGGCTGTATTTCGCGACGTATCGCGGCGGGAACGGAACCACCGACGAGTTCCATTACCAAGGGGATTGGATCATTCGTCTGCATCCGAAAACCGGAAAGGCGGAGATCGTTGTTCGGGGAGCAGTCCCGAAGCATGGCATCCAAACCAGCGTGCTCGATCCACAGCGGATGATCTTCTACGGTGGAACGCGAGCGGGGAGCCTCAGTCCGATCGGCAAGAATAGAGGGCCGAACGACGAACTCTTCTTTGCCTACGATCTGAATTCGCGGAAGTTGATGTACTCCGGCCCCAAACGAGATTGCTGGCCGTGGCCGATCCTCGCCCAGTCAACCGGCCGAGTTTATTTCGTGCAGGGAACTGGCGATGAAGCGGCGCTCGTGCGGTTCGACCCAAAGCAAGCGGGGCCGCCCATCAAGATTGCCGGTCCCACTGCGTTCGAGGGAGCTTCCACGACCGAGACTCCGCAAGGCTTCGTCTATACCGCGTCGATCAACAAAGCGACGCGGAGCGAATCGTTGTGGTCGTTGAACACGAAGACCGAAGAAATTCAGGAACTCGGCCCCGCTTGCATCGGCGAGACTCCGCGCATGGTCGCCTCGTTGGATGCCGACCCGACTGGCCGTTACCTCTATTACACGCCCGGAGCCCACGGCGGCAGCGAATTGGATGGGACTCCGATCGTGCAATTCGATGTCCGCACGAAACGCCGCAAAGTGATCGCGTTCCTGAATCCGCTGTATCAAGACAAGTACGGCTGCACGCTCAAGGGAACGTACAGCTTGGCGGTCGATTCCGATGGGAGCAAGCTCTACGTCACCTGGAATGTCAGTCGCAACAGTAAAGTCTGGGACTGCTGTGCTCTGACAGTGATCCACATTCCCGAATCGGAGCGACGTCCGTGAGTTTCCTTCCGGCCGAAAGCTGATCGCCGTCAGCCGACAGCCGTTATCCTTTTTCTGACTTCCTAAAAACGGCATAACGGCAATCGGCTTTCGGCTGACGGCGATCGGCCGGGCTAACGAATGAGGAGATCTGCGATGCGGCGAGTCCTATGGTGCTTGATGTTTTGGCTCTCACTGTTGGCCGAGTTCGCGGTCAGTGCCGATCCGCCGTTTGTGTTTCGTGATGTCGGCGAGCAAGCTGGAATCTTCCCACACGCGGAAGCGATTCGCGGTCACGGCGCGGCGTGGGGCGATGTCGATGGGGACGGCTGGGCCGATCTCTTCATCGCGACGTTTCACAATGCCGGATCGAAGCCAGGAATGCTCCTGAGAAATGAGAAGGGAAAAATTCGGCTCGATTCGCAGGAGCATCTGCATACGACCGGAATGGGGAGCGGTGCGTTGTTCGCCGACTTCACAAACAGCGGGCGGTTGGACTTGTATGTCTCCGTCTGCTCGCACGGCTCCAAGAAAGGGGATCCGCTGTTCGAGGTTCCGAACTATTTCTTCCGCAATGACGGCGGCGGGCGTTTCACGGACATCTCAAAAGAGAGTGGCACCTGCCCACCGCTTTACGAAGGCCGCGGCGTGGCAGCGCTCGACTACGACGGGGATGGATTGCTCGACCTGTTGACGTGCGAGCAATACTACTCGCCGAAGGTGAAGGTCGGCCCGGTTCTGTATCGCAATCTCGGCGGGCATCGGTTTGAGAATGTCTCGGAGAAGGTCGGACTGCCGCTCGGCTTTGGCGGATTGTGTTGTCTGGCGGCCGACATGAATGGCGACACCTGGCCCGACATTTTTCTCACCAGCGGCGCGGGGGAGCATCGGCTGTACTTGAACGACCAAAAAGGAAAGTTCCGCGAGGCGACCGGCGTCACCGAAATCTTGCGATGGTCGAACGCGAAGGGGGAAGACACTCCGGCCGGCGCGTGCGTCGCGGACGTGAATCGGGACGGCCTGCCGGACATCGTCATCGGCCATCACTTCAAGTTGCCGTGGATCACGCCGATCCCGATTCGGCTGTACTTGAATCGCGGCGTGAAGAACGGCGAGCCAACCTTCGAAGACATCACCGAAGCGGCTGGCCTGGGGCCGCTGCTGATGAAGGCTCCGCACGTCGAGCTTCAAGATTTTGATAACGACGGCTGGCCCGACATCCTGGTGAGCATCGTCAAATTCAAAGACGGACAGCCGCATCCGTTGATTTACAAGAATCTCGGCGTGAGCGATGGTCTGCCGCGATTCAAAGAAGAAGTCTGGGGGATCAACGACTTCCCGGACGAAGAGGATCGCAAGCAACGCAGTTCAGGCAAGCTGTTCACGAAGATTCTGGAAGAGAAAAAGATCATCTACATGGCCCCGTGCGCGACCAGCGATTTCGACCATGACGGCCGGCTCGACATGTTCCTTCCGAACTGGTGGACCGAATCCCGCTCACTGCTCCTTCGCAACGAGACGCCCGGCGGCAACTGGTTGCAAGTCCGCGTCGAAGGCAAATCCGGAATCAATCGCATGGGCGTTGGCACCAAGATTCATGTCTACCCAGCAGGCCAATTGCACGCTAAGTCGCGCATCGGTTCGCGGGAGATCAGCATCGGCTACGGATATTGCTCTGGCCAGGAAGCGATCGCTCACTTTGGCCTCGGCAAGACGGAGCGGGTCGATCTGGAAGTCGAACTCCCGCACGGCAAAGGCAAGCTGACGAAGAAAGATGTTGCGGCCAATCAGCGAATCGTTCTGACACCGTGATGGCTGCCGCCAAAACAAACGCGACGACCACCTGCCCAACTCACGACCACGCGCTGAGAAACTCCACTTGATTGTGCATCGACTCGGCCGACTTGTTCGCAAGCAACTTTAAGAGCCGCCGCATCAAATCTCCGATCGAGACTTGCTGTTGTTGGGCCAGAATAATCCCCGCGCGATTCCGACCGAGGCTCTGCCATTCCGTATGTAGCCCAAAGAAGTCGCCAATGTTAAACGAGAAAATCACGCGACCAGAATTGGCCGCGAAGATCAATTGTTCTTCGTCCTGCGCGCCCATCAGGTCCACATCCAATGGTGTCGCCACATCGACTCCGCGCGCCCGCAGGGCGTCGACCAAAGCGTGGCTCATCGAGTCTTCGTCGATGTAAAGCCGCGCTTTCATGGAACCACCTTCGCTCGATGCGCTGCCTCAAGTTGCTCTGCCTCAGCCTCGGTGGCAGCGATGTCCGCGTCCATCGCTTCGCGGTTGCCGTGGTAATACGCCAGCGCCGCATAAACTTGAGCCAATGACAAATGCCGAAGCTCGTCGGCGATCTCTTCCGGAGACAACCCCAACTGATACCAGCCGACAATTCGCGCAACCGTCACGCCTGTATTGGCGATGATCGGCCGCCCTCGGTGAATCCGTGGACCGCTTGTAATCAGCGAACCAATTTCGAGTGTCGCGCTCATCACTGACCTTCCTTTGTGACAGGAATCTCTAATCGACTACTTCGGCTGACCGAGCTTTACCTTCACCGTCACACGCTCGGCTTTGCGGAGCACGATGATTTCGACCTCTTCGCCCGCTTTGAACTTTCGCAGGGCGAGGTCGAAGTCATCCAGGCCGCTGATTTTCTGCTTGGCGAATTCGACGATCACGTCGCCGGCTTTGAGTCCTCCGAGATCAGCC
The DNA here is from genome assembly GCA_945893075.1 of Planctomyces sp. SH-PL62. Lineage (GTDB taxonomy): Bacteria > Planctomycetota > Planctomycetia > Planctomycetales > Planctomycetaceae > SXKJ01. Next base: position 4,239 of record CAMDDX010000318.1, read on the forward strand.
GGGCTGCCGGGGGCGACGCCGGAGAGCGCGTAGCCGGGAGTCTCGTTGCCGAAGTCCGGGATCGAGCCGAAGTAGGGTCGGCTGCCGGCGCGCGTGTCGGCGTTCGGATTGGCTTGGCCTTTGACTTCGACGTATTGCGGTTTCTCTTCCGTCTGCACGGTGTCGAACACCACTTGCTCGACCATGTCGGCGATGCGAGCCATGCCGTCGTAGTTGATGAGGTTCCAATCGTCACCCGGCCGGTGATATTCGGGATGGGTTCCCGTGAAGAAGTGCAGCACCGGAATTTTCTTCGCATAGAACGACGACTGATCGCTGGGGCCAAACCCTTCCGGCTTGAGCATGATCTCGAACTTGTGCGGAGCGTTCGCCTTTTCCAGCTCCCCCTTCCAGTGCGGCGAAGTGCCGGTGCCATAGATGATAAGCTTGTTGTCCTTGAGCCGTCCGACCATATCCATGTTGATCATCGCCACCGTTTTGTCGAGCGGATAAATCGGTTCCTTGCAGTACTTGTCGGAACCAATCAATCCCAACTCTTCGGCCGTGAAGGCGATGAACACCAGCCGCCGTTTGAGTTTGTCTTTGCGAGCTCCGAACCGCCGAGCCAACTCCATCAGCGTGACCGTCCCGGAACCGTTGTCGTCCGCACCGTTGTGGACTTCTTTCACATTCGGAGACAGCGAATTCGTCCCCCCGAAACCAACGTGATCGTAGTGCGCGCCGACGATGACCGTTTCCTCTGCGAGCGGCCCTTCCCCTTCAATCACGCCGACGATGTTCTTGACCTCGGCCTTCACGAGTTCGACCGACGCCTGTCCCTCGGCCTTCCAACCGGGCAACACAGCACTCTTTGGTTTGAGGTCTTTCTCGATCTCGGCTTCCAGTTCCGTCAGCGATTTCTTCAGCGACGCTTTCAGCAGGTCGTCCGCGACCGCTTGCGTGATGTGAAAGATCGGCAACTGCTGACCTTGGTTGTAGCCGCCGTAGCCGAACTTCATGAGCTGATCGCGGTTCGCCTTCCCCTCGTCCTCCCGCTGCTTGCGAACCTTGTCGAGCGCCTCGGTCAACTTCGTGCGAGCTTCCTTCACGGCCGCTTCGTTGGTGGCATCGACCGCGAGCAACGCGGCCGCCAGATCAACAACCGGCTCGGCGACATCCTTGATCCGCTGCTTGCCGGCGTCCGTTTCTTTGCGGCTGGAATACGGATCATTCACAAACAGGATCGCAGCCGCCCCTTTGCCGGCGACGTTGCTGACTTTCGCTCGCAAATCCGCGAACCGCGACGTGCCGCCGTGCTGAGCCGCGAACGAGCCATGAGTGTCCGTCTGCCGGGGAGTCTTACGAATCACGATCACGACTTTGCCTTTGATGTCGATCCCCTCCAACTCTTGGAACTTGTCATCCTTCGAGTCGATCGCGTACCCGCCAAAGACGACTTCGGCATTGAACGTCCCGCTGGCTCCGAACGAGCCGACCTGAAAATCCTTGTCGATCGCCAGCTCAATCGTCTTGCCTTCCGGCCCGACCAGCTTCAGCGAGTTCGGCGTACCGAGCTTGGCTCCGGTCGTCATCGAGAACTCTTGATAGGGATCACCGCCGGCCTTAGTGACGTCGAGCCCCGCGTCGCGAAACGCTTTCGAGACGAACTCGGCCGCCATGTTGAGACCATTCGTCCCGACTCCGCGACCTTCGAGTTCATCTGACGCGAGATATTTCAGATCTTCCGTCAATCGCGTCTTCACTTCGGGAGCCACTTCGGCTCGCGAAAAAGAAACGAACGCGATGGCCAGTGCGAAACTGAAACCAAAACCGAAAAATGTCCGACGCATGAGCGATCCTTTCGTGACGCGACCAATCCGGAACCGAAGCAATGTAGCCGCACCCTCGCATGAGATGAACGCCAAGGCGAGACTTCATTCGCTTGCCAAGCCGAACAACTCAGAACAAGCTACCGCCCATCACTTCGGCTCCGCAAAAAGGAACTCCTCATGTCACGTCTCGCACGGGGTTGGTTGTTCGCGGTTTTCACGTCGTTGCTGTTGTTCGCGATTCTTCCGGATCGAGCGAATGCTCAGAAGCCGGCCGAAGCGGCGAAGACTCCTGAAGTCCAAGTCCGCGCCGCACTGGCTGACGCGATCAAGCGTCTGGACGATGGGGACACGCGCGGGTTTCTCGAATACTACTTTCCGACGGAACAGCTCCGGCAATTGCGTCAGGCCAACGCCGTTGAGCAGACGGCTGATCGGCTCAAGCAGCAGCCGGAGATTCTGGATGGCATCCGCGTTCGGCTGCGCAAGGCGGCTAAGGCAACTCCTAAGTTTGATCGCTCGCAATCCGTGGCCGAATTCATCCTGACTCCCGAACCAGGGGACACTCCCAAGCCGGCGGAATTCAAAGAGCCTGCCGTCACGGACGTGAAGCTGGTCGGCTTCGGAAACGAACTCGCCACCGTCCTTCGCAAAGCCGAGGAGATGCTTGAGAAGAAGGACACAGACGGGTTCGTGAAGAATATGTTCCCGGCCGGCGAACTACGGCACCCCGATGCTGAGTCGCGCCGCGCGGCGCTCACGCAGCGACTGAAGGACAATCCCAAGTTGCTCGAACAAATGGCGACCGACATCAAGGCCATTCAGAAGCTGACACCAACACTCTCGGCCACCAAGGACACAGCCGAGTTTCGGCTGCCGGGGACGACCATCGAAATCACGAAGACGCAATCGGTGACGACGCCGGAACGAATCTTCAAGCTGCAACTCGCCGAGGGTTCGTGGCGACTTCCCGACAACACGACGCCAGCTCGCCGAGCGGTCGCACTGAATCTGACGAAACCGCTTCCGGCCGCCGGCCAGTTCGCCGGGGCGGCTCAGGAAAAGATCACGTTCGAACGCTTCGGCGATCAGTGGCGATTGGCTCCCTGAATGATCTTGGCGGTCAGGGGTCGGGTCTACGATTTTTCGGAATTGGCCGACGACCGCTTAGACGTTTGCGAGACTGCGACCGGCCAATTCCGAAAAATCGTAGACCCGACCCCGCGGCGATCTCTGGAGACCAAAACTCATGACACAACTACGACCGACACGCGGCTTCACGTTGATCGAACTGCTCGTCGTCATCGCCTTGATTGTCGTGTTGACGGCTTTATGTCTCCCGGCGATTCAGCACGCACGAGACGAAGCGCGAAAGGCTCAGTGTCAGAACAATCTGAAACAATTCGGACTGGCTCTGCACAACTACCACGACTCGTCCAGAGTCTTTCCGCCGGGTTGGACTCAATATCACCCGCAGCCAGGACCGGAAACTCGCTTCGGTTGGGCGGTCTTCGTCTTGCCCTACCTTGATCAAGTGCGTCTTTACAAGCAGTTCAATTTTCAAACCCAGCGAGCAGAGCCGTTGAATCTGTTTCAAACGCGGTTCGCGGTGTATCGCTGCCCGGAAGATCCGTCGCCCGATAACAACTCACAGCGCGGCGAATTCGGAACCATGAATTACTCAGGGAACTTCGGCCCCGTCGCGCCGCCTCGCTGGATGGCCAACGGCTCGACTGAGTTTTGGCCGGGACAAGCTCCGACGCTCACGGAGACCAACGGCTTGGCGTTTCTTAATAGTCGTGTCGCCGTCCGCGACATTCTTGATGGGACATCAAACACCCTGCTGCTGGGCGAGCGCTCTGTCACGGGTGGCGCGGCGATCTGGATGGGAGTTCGCGGTAACGAATTCGAAACGGACCAAGTCACCGATTGCAGCCCCGGCCACGAGATCAATTCTGGAGAGGCAGGCTTTTCTAGCCGTCACACTGGAGGAGCAAACTTCTTGTTCTGCGACGGAACCGTCCGCTTCTTGTCCGAGAAGATCGAATCCGGACCCGGCGACCAACAGCAAATGAAGACCTACCAAAAACTCAGCCATCGAGCCGATGGTAATCCGATTGCAGAGTTTTAGGTTGAGCTCATTTTTGGGGAGCACACGCACATGCCCAGTCCACGTTCCGCACGCGGCTTCACACTGACTGAATTGCTCGTTGTGATCTGCCTGATTACGGTCGTGTCGGCGTTGCTTCTGCCGGCGGTGCAGCATTCGCGAGATGCGGCGCGGGTCGCACAGTGCAAAAACAATATGAAGCAGCTCGGCTTGGCTTTTCACAATTACCACGACACCTTCAATGGGCTACCCCCTGGATGGACTCAGCATCATCCCCAGCCGGGTCCGCAGCCGCGATTCGGCTGGTCGGTGTTCATCCTGCCGTTCATGGAGCAGGCCCCGCTCTATCAACGGATGGACTTTCAGACTCAAAACACCGAGCCACTCGAATTGTTCCAGACGCAGATTCCAGCCTATCGCTGCCCGGAGGATCCAACGGACGGCATCAATC
>CAMDDX010000319.1 GCA_945893075.1 Planctomyces sp. SH-PL62
GGATCAGCGTGGCAATCCGCCGAAAGTCACCTGCAAGCTGCTCGATCATGGCGGCGAGCGGCTGTCCGTCGATGAAGGCCGACGCGATGTAGTTCAGCTCGCCATCGCGACCGGCGTCGTACACCGGGACGATGTGCGGATGGTTCAGCCGAGCGGCCGCCTTCGCTTCGCGGAGAAATCGCTCCACACTTTTGGGGGACGCCAGCAACTCGGTCTTGGGCACCTTGACGGCGACCTCTCGCTCCAACTGTGGATCGAACGCGCGGTACACGGTTCCAAAACCACCTTGGCCGAGTTTCTTCCGGACCTCAAACCGGCCGATGCGTGATAACAGAGCGCCATCCCTCACCCACGCTGCCGGAGTAGACATGTCAGCCGGCGTATCCGTCGCTTGCGGCGCGGCGGTTTCCTGGACCACTGGCTGAGCAACGAAATCACGGCCGCAACTTTTGCAGGTGACACTTCGCCCGGCGACGCTCTCGGCGACGCGAAATGTTTTTCCGCAGCCGGGATGCGAACAGGCAATCCGAATCATGGCCGTGCCTTTTCGTCTTCGGAAGGAGCAGGGGTCAGGCACCGCAGAATTCAGAATTGGCGGGGCACAGCGTTATTTCCACTCAAAACTCAATCCCGCCAATTCTGAATTCTGCGGTGCCTGACCCCGGACGCAATCTATTCGGCGGAGATCAAACGGACTTCGGCTTCGTCGGTCACCGGCCAACCACGTTCGTCGGTCATGGTCGCTCGAATTTTCAGGACGCATTCTGGAGCGGCCGATAAATCTGCGGCTGCCTCGGCGGAGAAACGCAGTGTCAGGACTCCGGCACCGGAGTCTGCGGGGACTTCGACGGCATCGCAGATCAGTCCACGCACCGATTTTGGCACAAGCAATTCGATACGCACCGCGCCGCGCAGGCCGACGCCGCGACTGATTCGGAGTGGGATGCGCGCTTCGCCGCCGGGAGTTCGTCGCACACTTCCCTGCGAAGTTTGCACGCTCAACCGGCCGGGATCGACGATGACGATTGCTTGTTCGTTCTGTTCTTGCGACGTGTGACTGACGATGTGCTTGGTTCCGTCGGCGTCCACGACTTCGCCTAAGACGGCGACGCAGGTGCGGCTGGTGCGGCCGATCTCCATGTTGGGCGGTAGCGTGAACGGGTACTCGAAGTCCGATCGTTCGGCGGTCAGGTCCATGTGCGGACCGATTACCCCTTGCAGGTGCCGGGCTTGGCGGTCGGCGATCTCCACCCACAGCGGGCCGGTGAAGCCGTTGCGATCGACATGAAACTCGCGTGTGAACACGCTGCCGCGCGGAGCGTACTTCGTGGCGAAGACTCCTTTCAGCTTGAACGGCGTCGGCACGCTGATTCGCAACAGCAATTCGTTGGCTTCTGGTTCACCGAGCGGTCGCTGAATCGTGGCGACGGCTGAGCGTTCTACGTCGCCGACTTTCCATTTGCCGACGATCCGAAGTTTACTGGTTGCGATCTTCGCGGTGTCGGCGGCTTTGAGCACGACATCGACTTGATTCTGTCCCTTGCCGAGCTTGTTGCCGGTGACGGTCACTCCTTCGGGCAAGCCTTCGAGTTCCAACGGAATCTCTTCGGCGAATCCGGCCGGTCGTTCGGCAAGCACTTTCAGTTTTGTCTCGCCGCCGCGATTGAGCGTGAGGACGTCCAATGTCGTCGTGAGTCGCAGCGATGTTTCGGACGGCTTCACGGCGCGCACGCGATAGGCGAACTCCGGTCCGCCGCGCGAGCTGATGCGTTCTTCGACTTTCAGCGTGAAGACGCCGTCGGCCGGCAATGTCGCGGTGAGCACCGCGTCGGTCTGTCCGTTGCTGAGGTCATCAGCGGTCGCGAGTTTCTGCCCCTTCTCGTCGAGCAGCGTCAGCACTCCATCCAGCGGAGAACCGAGCCGGCTGGCTCGCAAATCGAACAACCATGCTTCGCCTTTCTTGCCATTGAATTTCCAAAGATCCACATCGCCCGCGCGGTCGATGCGGCCGTTGAACACGCAAGGCAACTCGCCGGTCTTGGCCTGAGCCGCGTCGTCGTTCGGTTCCGCTTCGAGGTGCTCAGAGAAATCATCGGTCTCAAACAGAATCGGAAACGGATGATGCTCGGCCGGGAATTGGAAAATCGACAGGCCCTGAGGTGTGTCGGTCGCGGGCACGGCAAACGGTTGAGTTTTCTGAGGCAAGTTGGCTCCGGCCAGTTGCAGTTCGACCGATTTGCCGCGCTGTCCACCGAGCGGATAGACGCGATCCAGCCACGGGCCGGAGGAGATCGTCAGGCGATACACGAAATGTTGCAGGCCCTCGAAACGGATGTCGTGAATCCGGACGGTGTAAGTTCCGTCGACCGGCGCGGTGAAGCGGACGAACGAGTCGGCTCCGAAAGTGTCCGAGTTCTCGGCGATCACTTCGCCGCGCGGGTTGAGGACTTCGAGTCGTGAATCCAAACCGGAACCGAGCCGCGCGGCATTCACCTCGCAACTGACGATTTCGTTGGCCTTCGCCACGAACGACCAGTCATCGACGTCTTCGCGCGGGAAAATGCGGCCGTTGATCGTGACCGGCAACGTGACCGGCTTCGCAGGCGCGAGACCAGCGACTTCCTCTTCGATGACTTCCGGCAAGTTGCCCACCACGAATCGCATTCCGGGAGTGATCCCCTGCGAGGTCGAACAGTTCCAGTAACGAACTCCCAGCGGAGCGTCGGCCGCGATCTTGAGTTCACCGGCATAGTCCTTGGGATAATCCTCTTTCGCCTGCGACGCGGGTTGCAGGATCAACGGTCCCTCAAACCAAGTCGTCGGCATTCGCTCGATGGGCGACCGACCGGTGAGACCAGCTCCGCTGATCGTGAAGTCGGCCTTGCCGTGCAGGAAATGGCCGCCGATCCGAACCGGGACCGTTGTGCCACGCGGACCCCCAGCGGGGAAGATGTAGGCGACGGAGGGTGTTTCGGCACGGACAACGTCGCCAAGCGTTACAGTCAACATGGCAATCAAGAACAGTCGTTTCCAGGGAAGCAACACGGTGGCACCTCGCATTGACGGCAACAATTGGTCAAGGACGTTAGGAACGATGGTCGGAACCTGATTGACGGCGTTACTTGGAAGAGTTGGCTTTGCGTTTGGCAGTGGTCGTCACCTTCTGTTTCAGACGCGACGGCTTTGTGATGAGCTTGCCGCGACGTGCTTGTTGGGCTTCCAGTTTCTGGATGTGTTTCAACAAGCCCTCCATGCCACCGTGTTCGCGCAGCATTTGCTCGCGCCGCTTCCAAACGATTTCCATAATGACATCTTTCATGACGACCTCACTCATGAGCGTAATTCCAAGCTAGGAGGTAATCCATCTCGTGACAGTCAGCCAGCGCCAATTGCCAAGCGTCAATCGGTTTGTTTTCGTCACGAATGGCACATCCACAGGAATTCCCGTTGCAGCCATCTTTCGCCCCACATTTTCCGCCAGCCGGCTGATCACTCTCGCAGAAGCTGGCAAAAAATGAAGGGCGAAAAATGGGAGACAGAAATGAAACCGGAATCGAGATCGTCGCTCGGCTTTCGCATGAACGAAGTCACTGGCGCGACTTGCGATTCAACATGCCTCGAAGACCGTCGCGACCCCCTGCCCTTGTCCGACGCAGAGCGTGGCGAGGCCCAGCTTCGCGCCGGTGTCCTTCATGCGGTGCAGTAGCGTGGTCGCGATGCGTGCTCCGCTGGCTCCCAGCGGATGGCCGAGCGCGATCGCTCCGCCGCGCGTGTTGACCTTTGATTCGTCGATGCCCAGCAGCTTCAAGACGGACAGCACCTGCACCGCGAAGGCTTCGTTGATCTCGATGCAGTCGATGTCGCTCAGCTTGAGGCCGGCGCGTTGCAGAGCTTTGTGAACGGCCGGAACCGGACCGATCCCCATCTCTTCCGGAGCGACTCCGGCGACGGCCATCGAGCGGACTTTCACCAGCGGTTTGAATCCGAGTTCGCGTGCCTTTTCCTCCGACATCATCAGCACGGCCGCCGCGCCGACGCTGACTTGCGACGCATTGCCGGCCGTCACGCTGCCACCGGCGGGATTGAAGGCGGGCGGTAGTTTGCTCAGTCCCTCGGGCGTGGTGTCTTGGCGGAGACCTTGATCGGTTGCGATCAACGATTTCAATCCGATCTCGTTACGGCCCCACGTCGGCATGATCTCGGCGGCGAACGCACCGGACCGAGTTGCCTCGCAGGCCGACTGTTGGCTGCGCGCGGCGAACTCGTCCTGTCGCTGGCGGCTGATGCTGTACTTCATCGCGAGGAATTCGGCAGTCAGCCCCATGTTCATGATCGCTTCGCTGTGTTTGCGAAACAGACCGGGCGCAGGGTTGTAGTCCTTGTTGGCGGGGATGTGATCCATGTGCTCGACGCCGCCGGCAATCTGCACGTCTTCGTAGCCGGACATGATCGACATGGCTGCGTCGTTGATCGCCTGCAAGCTCGACGCGCAGTTGCGGTTGATCGTCACGCCGCCTACCTCGATTGGCAGATCGGCCATCAGCGCCGCGATGCGTGCAATGTCGTAACCCTGCTCGCCTTGCTGTTGGACGCAGCCCCAACGCACGTCTTCAATCAGGTGCGGATCGATGCCCGTTCGCTCGACGAGCGATTTCATCAACGACGCCGAGAGTTCATCGGCGCGCACATCGCGGAAGTAACCGCTGTCCGCGGAGGCTTTCGCAATTGGAGTCCGAACGGCTTCGACGATAACGGCAGTTTTCATGGCTCGCTCCTTCATGAGAATGGTTCGGCGAGAAATTACAGCAGGCGGTCAGAATCTGAAATCTGAGATTTGAAATCTGAGATTTCCAATCAGCGATTCAAAACCCCCGAAGTGAGCCGGTAAGCCGGGTTCTGTCGTGAGCGGTCATTCCTCTAGGACGGCGATTGCTCGCCGCCTCGTGCAGCCGACCCGAGAGTCGTCCGGCGCGGACCGCGTCGCGGCGAGCGTTGCGAACCGAAGTTCGCGCGACTCGCCTTGCTCTCTGCTTGGCCTTGCTTCAGGTGGGGTTTACCGAGCCAGACCGGTCACCCGGCCTGCTGGTGCGCTCTTACCGCACCGTTTCACCCTTACCTTGCGGAGTAAACCACAAGGCGGTTTGTTTTCTGTGGCACTGTCCCTGGCCTCGCGGCCGGTGGGCGTTACCCACCACCTTGTCCTTTGAAGCCCGGACTTTCCTCGGCGAAACGCCGAATCGCCGCAGTGCGAATTTCTCCGCAGTGCGAACGACTCAGACAATCCGCCGCGACCGCTTGGCTCACTTCGGGGAGCGGGATTGTAGCGTGATCGTTCGCGGACTGCCGTCTTCATAGCGGCACCCCTTTGACGGACTTGTCGCACCGCCATAAATTCATCCCGCATTCCTGCAACTTGGCTTTGCGACTCAACGACGTAATCGGCTGCAAAGTTTCCTTCCTCTCGAACAACACGTTGCTTCGTCGGTCGCCTTGGCCAAAGACGCAACTCTGACGACGGGAGCACCCAAAGTGCTCGGCGAACTGATCCCTTGCGGCGGCGGAGACCCTGTCCCGCTGTTGAAGAGTAAATTGCTGGTCGGCCGGCGTTCGCATTGCGACATCCAGTTGCAATTTCCGAACGTCTCGTCGCACCATTGCGAACTGGAACTCATCAACGGCTTCTGGCGAATTCAAGACTTGGGCAGCAGCAACGGGATCAAGGTCAATGGCGAGCGGCATGATTCGAAATGGCTGATGCCCGGCGACATATTGGCGATCGCCAGGCAACGCTACGAAGTTCACTACAAGCCGCCCGAGGGTCAGCGTCCGCCCGAAAATCAAGAGGATGTGATCGCTCGCGGTTTGCTGGAGAAAGCGGGATTGGAACGCCCTCACGAGGCCCCGCGCCGTCCACCCGCCTCACCGTCCCCTCCTCCAACCACGCCGACGCCACCATCTCAGCAGGCTTCGCCGGATGATGATGATAACACGATGAAGTGGTTGTCAGAGCTGTAGCGTGGCGGAGCCGCAAATCTGAAATCCGAATGTCGAAATCCCAAAGAGGTCCGAAATCCGAAGGGGCAATCAAACACTGCACGGTGGATTTGCGCCGATTCGGAATTGAGATTTCGGGCTTCGGATTTATTTTGGATTTCGGATTTGGTTCTTCGGATTTGTGGCTAAAAAAACACGACTCCGGCATGAACGATGTAGGCCGCCATGCGTGACAAACAAAAAATTCGCGTCGACTTTCGCAAAAACCGTGAGAAGACCACGCGCCTCGGTAACCTCGCGCGGCAAATGGGCGACGAGACAGCTTCCGAGCAACCCAGCGATCAACTCGCCGGCGGTGAGCGGATTTCCGGCAAAGGCCGACTCAGCCGTCGCCGCACGATCATCGCGTCCGACGGTGCGTCCGCCGGAGACAGCCCGCAGCGCGACATCGACGTCTCGAAATGTTTAACCGGCCGAGTCCTCAGCTCCGCCGGACTCACAACAGTCGTGAGATGTCCGGACGGTCGCCGCTTTGAATGCACGATTCGCAAAGTCCTGCGAACGATGTCGCGCGACGAACGGAGCATCGTCATCGCCGGCGATGAAGTCTTGTTTCTGCCGAACAGCCCCGACAAAGGTGTGATCGAGCGAGTCCAACCTCGTCACGGTGTGCTCGCGCGCGGCAGCCAGCACCGCGAGCACATCCTGGTCGCGAACATCGACCAAGTCGCCATCGTCGTCTCCGCCGAGGAGCCGGTCATCAAGCCGCATCTAGTCGATCGCTTCCTGGTCAGCGCCGCCAAGGGGAAGGTCGCCGCGGTCATCTTCCTCAACAAGATCGACCTGGTTGATCCCGCCGATTTGCAAAACCTCTGCGGCATCTACGCGCAGCTCGGCAACGAAGTTGTCCTCGTCAGCGCCGAGCGCCGTCTCGGCCTCGATCGGTTGCGTGCCGTGTTGCGCAACCGGCAAACGGTCGTGGCCGGGCAGAGCGGTGTCGGCAAGTCATCGCTGCTCAACGTGATTCAGCCCGGCTTGAGCCTCCCCACCGGCGAGGTCAGCGACTGGACCAAGAAGGGCAAGCACACGACTCGCAACGCCGTATTGTATGAGCTCACCTTTGGCGGCTGGGTCGTGGACACACCCGGCATCCGGCAGATGGAGTTGTGGGACGTGCATCCGGAAGAGATCGAAGGTTACTTCGTCGAGTTCCGCCCCTTCGTCCGCTTCTGCAAGTTTCCGAATTGCAGCCACGTCCACGAGTCCGACTGCGGCGTGCAATCCGCCGTCGCCCGCGGCCTGATCTCGACCATGCGCTACGAAAGCTATCGCAAGCTGACACTCGGCGACGGCGAATGAGCCGTAGTGGTCGCCGCGCTTCGCCAGAACGCGGGTCGAATGTCAAACGAGTCAAAGCCCCAATCTTGCAACGCCCCCATCGCACAGGGCCGGTGCGGAGAGGTACGGGGTCATTTCAACTCGGTCAGACTGGGCAGCAGTCGCAGGGGCAGAGCCTCGACCTTCTCGTGGACCGGGTAGCGTTTCTCGCCGGGGTGGATGATCCAGGCTCGTTCGAGCTTCAGGTCGTCCAGAGCGATGTGCAGCGACTTCGTCATCTGAGGACCATCGCCCACCTTGAACTCGATGCCCCACGCTTTGCCATTGCGAAACAGCAGCAGGTCCAACTCCGCACCGTTGTGAGTCGCCCAATAGTAAGTTTCGTCTTGGCCAAACAGAGACAGCACCTGCTCCAACGCGAAGCCTTCCCACGAAGCTCCGAGTTTAGGATGCGACATCAACTCGGACCGCGTCTTGATCCCCAGCAAACTATGCAACAAGCCGGAGTCTCGCAGGTAGACCTTGGGTGCTTTGAGCTCGCGTTTTCCCAGATTCGTATGCCACGGCTGCAAGCGTCTGGCGAGATACGTGCCACACAGAATGTCGAGATAATGCCGCGCGGTGGGCTCGGACGTTCCCAATGAGCGGGCCAGCTCCGCCGCGTTCCAGATTTGTCCGTGGTAGTGCGCGACCATCGTCCAGAATCGGCGCAGTGTCTCGGCCGCCGTGCGAATGCCGAGCTGCGGAAGATCTTGCTCCAGAAAGGTGCGAATGAAGTCCGTACGCCACCGCTGACTCGCAGCATCATTCGGGGCCAGGAATGAGCGCGGAAATCCCCCACGCAACCACAGGCCGTCGATCGTGCCGACGCCGACTTCACCCAGATGAAAACCACCCAGGTCCACGAAACCCACTCGCCCCGCCAAGCTCTCCGAGACACCCTTGACGATCTCCGGCGAAGCACTGCCGAGAATCAAAAACCGAGCCGGCTTTCCACGTCGATCCGCCAGCGGACGCAGAGTCTGAAACAACTCCGGCCGACGCTGGACTTCGTCGATCACCACCAATCCTCGCAGCGGCTTGAGCGCCAATTCGGGCTGAGCCAACGCCGCACGATCATCGTAAGCGTCCGGCGGATCACATTGGTCCGATGCGTCACTCAGGCCGCCAGCGATTGGGAAGCAGGTTGGTTAGGTTGGCAGGCTCGGTGGTGGGAAGACGGCGAAGCACGTCGCGGAGATAGGCGAATGGATCGAGGTGGTGTCGG
>CAMDDX010000320.1 GCA_945893075.1 Planctomyces sp. SH-PL62
CGAACGTGTTGAGGCAACCGAGTTCCTAACGGCCTATCGAACCGAATTGGCGGCGGCGAAAATGGACAACGTCGTAGTGCGATCGCTCGCCGCGTACCTCCGCACGCTGATCGGCAGCAACGAATTCCTGCATGTGGAGTGAACGGGAACACCCGACCCCTCACTCGAGGACTTTTTCATGAATGACCCAATGACGTTTGATTCCTCTCGCCGTGGCGTGCTGCGTTCGCTCATCGGCGGTTCGATGTTGCTGCCGGGGATTGTCTCGCAGTTGCTCGCGGAAGATGCCACGCCGGATCCGCTCGCGCCGAAGCCGACACATTTCCCGCCGAAGGCCAAGCGCGTCATCTTCCTCTACATGAGCGGAGGCATTTCGCACGTCGACTCGTGGGACCATAAACCAAAACTCTTCGCGGACGCCGGCAAGACGGTTCCAGTGAATGAGTTTCAGGGGCGCAAGGGGGACTACAAGATGTTCCTCAAGCGGCCGCAGTGGGAGTTCGCGCCGCACGGACAATGCGGCACGGAAGTCAGCTCGCTGTTCCCGCACATGGCCGAGTGTGTCGATGACCTATGCGTGATCCGCTCGATGAAGTCGGATCACACGAATCACTACGAGGCGACGCTCGGCATCCACACCGGTTCGTTCACGTTCGCGCGGCCGAGCATCGGTTCGTGGGTCAGTTACGGTCTGGGTACGGTGAATCGCAACCTGCCGTCGTTCGTCGTGATCGCACCACAATCGCCGTACGCGGGGGGACAAGTCTGGGGCAGCGACTTCCTGCCGGGTGCGCATCAAGGGACGCTCGTGGTTCCCGGTCCGGAGCCGGTCGCGAACATCCAGCGCCGTGCCGCCAGCAGTCGCTTGCAGGAGATTGAACTCGGCACGATGGCCAAGATGAATCGACGCCATCTCGCTTCGCGTGCCGACGACCCGCTCCTCACCGCGCGGATCAAATCGTTCGAGACCGCGTTCGGAATGCAGGCCGAGATGCCCGAAGTGTTCGATCTCTCAAAAGAGAGCGACGCCACGCTGAAACTCTATGGATTGGAACGAGGCAGCACGCAGGGTTTCGCCTGGCAATGCCTCGTCGCCCGCCGGCTCGCCGAACATGGCGTCCGGTTCGTCGAGTTGATCGACGTCGGCTCATCGAGCAATTGGGACGCACACGGCGACATGCTCACGCACGCCCCGCTGGCGAAGAACATCGACCAACCGATTGCCGGCCTGCTGCGCGATCTGAAACAGCGCGGCATGTTGGAGGACACGCTCGTCGTCTGGACGACCGAGTTCGGCCGCACGCCATTCAACGCCGCCGCTGGTGCCGCCGGCCGCGAACATCATCACTGGGTCTTCTCGTCATGGCTGGCCGGTGCGGGCGTGAAGCCCGGCATCACCTACGGCGAATCGGACGAGTACGGCATCGAAGTCGGCAAAGACCCGGTCCACGTCCATGACTTCCATGCCACGATCCTGCACCTGATGGGCCTCGACCACGAACGCCTCACCTACCGCCACACCGGCCGCGACTACCGCCTGACCGACGTGCATGGCAACGTCGTCACGCCGATCCTGGCTTGAGCGCGACCTACGGCATTTTCCAGCGAACGACTTCCAAGTGAGACTTTCCGTCTTCCCCTCGGAATGAATACGACGTGACGAGCGTGCCATCGTTGAGCTGCACGGTCGGCCCGAAGCCGCCCCCTTGAGGTTGGCCGACGGGAGTCTTCGTATCGAGCAGGATTCGGTCATGCGTGAAGTCGAATTCAAATCTGTCATCGGTTTCACTGCCGACAATCGCTCGCACTCCCAGCGGCGGCTTGAGATCGCGCACCGTGAAGGTCAGCAGCAGTCGCTTGTCATGCAGCCGCAACAGCGACATGTACATCTCGCCGTAGTCGCCGAAGTCACGGATGCGGTCGAAGGTTTTTCCTCGGTCGGCTGACGAGAACAAGATGAAGTGGTCGGCTTGATCGTTCCCCGCTTTGATCGGCCGGTCCTTGATCGGCATTTCGTTGCTATCGACACGGACCAACGCCCAGACCTTGCCCGATCGAGCCTGCCACAGCCACGTCTCGCCGCCGAAGAAGCCGTACTGGCTCTTGAAGTCACGAGGCTCGCACGTCTGCGACTTGTCCCACGTCTGGCCGCCGTCGGTCGAGCGCCAAACGAAATACGGGCCGCCTCCGCCGTCGTAGTCGACGCCCAGCAGCAGCGAGCCGTCGGCCAGTTCCAGCACATTGCGCGTGGTGTGATTGCTGGCCTTCGGTTTGATTTGCTCCGATTCGACTCGCGTCGATTGCCATGTGCGACCGCCGTCGGTCGAGCGATGCAGGAAGCCGGTTGTGTAGCCCCACTCGTTCCGCACATCGTTGGCCAGCAGATGGCCGGTGATGAAGACCGTGCCGTTCTTGAGCACGGTCAGATACGGCTCGCGGCCGAGCAAATTGAGCGGCTGCGGTGCCGTCCACGTTCGGCCGCCAACTGGCGAGCGAAACAACAACGTCTGTTCGAGAACCTTGTTGCCCTCGCGCTTGTGCTGATGAAACGCGGTCAGCAGCAGTTCGCCGCTCGGCAACCGCGCGATGCAGGGCTTGTAGTCATCTGCTTCGCCCAGCGGAATCCGTTCACAAGCGAGCTTGTCCGTCGTCAGCGCTTTGCGATCCGCGACGGCGATGTCGTGGCTCGCCAAGCGGAACGAGTCCATCACGATCGACTGATCGGCCTTGCCATAGGCATCGTCACCACCGACGTGGCCGAAGACGAAGATCCGACCGTCTTTCGTTTGCACCGAGCGGGGATAATAGGCCGTGCCTGGAACGTCGAGCTTGTGCCAAGTCTGTCCCGCATCGCGGGTCCAATGGATGCCGCTAGTCGCGACGTGCAGGATCGGACCTTCGCGCGTCGCGATCAATTCCGGCTGGCCACTGTGCGGCAATACCGACGGGCCGGCCTGCTGTGCGATCCAAGTGTTGTCCGCTTTCTTGAGCGTGCTTTGCCAGCGTTTGGCGTCGCTCGCGCGGCGGAAGATGCACAGCAAATCGCCGTTCGCGAGTTCCGCGACGTCGAGCTCCTCGGTCCAACCGCCACGCTGCTCGGCGAGAGTTGTAGCCACCGGTCCCTTCCACGTGCGGCCTTGATCGGACGAGACGAGTAGCGCTGGTTCTACTGCGGCGCTGAATTCTTGACGGGTCTGGCTGCCGGCTGGAGCGGGCGACAGTCCGACCAACAAGAGGACTCGGCCGTCGCGCAAGACGCGAATGCGTCGCGGCCAGGTCGAGAACTTCGCCACATCGAGCGGCACTTCCGGTTTGCCCCACGTCTTTGTGCCGTCACTCGATCGCTGCAAGAAACCGGTCTGCGGCAAGTCTGGGTCGTAGGGGAGATAGAACCCAAACACGCCGCGCAAGATCGTGCCATCCGCGAGTGCCGTCTGAGCCTCATTGGTGACGCCGTTCATGCACGACTTGAATGCGTCGGCACTCACCGGCTGCCACGACTTCCCCGCGTCGATCGAGCGGAGGTGGACGTTGCGCAGATCCAGCCCGGTCATGTCGTAGCCCGGATGTCCCGGAGGCGGCCACGTCAATTTGTGCTGCACGTCTGCGGGAGCCTGCGACCGACCCTCCACCGGCCCCGTCGCCTGAGTGAAGCTGACCATCAAGCTGCCATCGGGCATCGTCCAGGCACCGACCCAACTCGTGAACCCCGGCTTCTGCGGCGAGTGATAAATCGTCTGCCGTTGGTGTTCGACCGCGGAGAATTCGTCGGCACGGGCGGTCACGGCCAGTGCGGACAGTACGAAAGTCGCCAGCACCACGCACGACTGTGACAGCGGTCGCATGATCGTCGTCTCCTGCTTGTGACGTTGTGATTGTCGAGTAATTCCTCACGCCAAGCCGTTGTTGCCGAGGCGGGCATCGAACAGGATATCAACCGGAATGATCGAGTGCCGGTTCCGTCAAACGTCTGGAGAACTGTGGGCAATGATGAAGTTCACGGCCTTGAAGCATCCGCGAATCTTGGCCTTGGCCTGGCTGGGCCTGACATGTTGTTCCGCGAGTCGCGCGGCGGACGATGCTGGTCAGCCGGCTGTCTCGCTGGGAAGGATTGCGCAGTTCTCATTGCAAGATGCGCAGGGGATGACTCACACGCGGAAAACCTGGCAAGCGGCTCCGGCCGTCGTGCTGTTGTTTCTGGGAATCGAATGTCCCGTGGCCAACGGCTACGCGCCGGAGATGACGCGGCTGTCCAAAGAATTTGTGGATCGTGGTGTGGTCTTCGTGGGCGTGCATTGCGATCCCGATGTGACGGCCAAGCTCGCAACTCAGCACGCTCGCGAGTATCAACTGACGTTTCCGATCTTGCTGGACCCGGAGCAGAAGCTGGCCAAGCCGGCCGGGGTTCGCATGATGTCCGCAGCAGTGGTGCTCTTGCCGGACGGTGAAGTTGTCTATCGGGGACGCATCGACGATCGCTACACGGAACAAGGCAAACGCCGGCTCGAACCGACGACCCATGATTTGAAGACAGCGATCGAGACGGTCCTCTCCGGCAAGAAGCCGGAACCCGCCGAGACGAAAACGTATGGTTGCCCGCTGCCAAAGCTGAAACAGGAGAAGTGATCCGATGAAATGTCTGTGGTTGGCTCTCGGTTTGATGTGGTTTATCCCGGTCGTGGCCCTTGGTGACGAGATCACGTTTAACAAACACATCGCGCCGATCGTGTGGAAGAACTGCGCGGGTTGTCATCGGCCGGGCGAGGTCGCTCCGTTTTCATTGCTCAGCTATCGCGATGTGAGCAAGCGGGCCGAGCAAATTCAGGACGTGACCGCTCGGCACGTCATGCCGCCCTGGAAGCCGCAGGCCGGGCACGGCGAGTTTTCCAACGGACGAAGATTGACCGCTGACGAGATTGCCTTACTGAAGCAATGGGTGACGGCCGGAGCGGTCGAAGGGAATCCGGCGGACCTGCCTCCCGCGCCCACGTTCGCGAACGGTTGGCAGATGGGGACACCCGATCTGATCGTCACGTTGCCCGAAGCGGTGCAGGTTCCGAGCGACGGCCGCGACTGGTATCTCAACGTGGTCGTGCCGCTGGAAATTCCGGAAGGAAAATATCTCAAGGCCGCCGAATTCCGGCCGAGCAATCGCCGTGTCGTGCATCACGCCGTGCTGTTCTGCGACACGACCGGCAAGTCTCGCGAACGGGATGAAGCGTCGGCCGGTCTCGGCTTCACCGCAATCACGCCGCCGGGCAACATGCTGCCGGGCACAATGGCCGTGTGGGTGCCGGGACGATTTCCGCTGCCGTTGCCCGAAGGACTGTCGATGCCGTGGCCGAAGAAGGCCGACCTTGTGCTGAACTTGCACCTGCATCCCAGCGGCAAGCCGGAGGTCGAGCAATCCTCGGTCGGGTTCTACTTCACCGATCAGCCGCCGCGCCGCTCGATGTTGGATGTCTCGTTGATCGACATGAAGATCGACATCCCGGCGGGCGAGAAAGCGTTTCGCACGCAGGCCAGTTGCGTCCTGCCCATCGACATGGACGCGCTGTCGGTCTTCCCGCACATGCACCTGATCGGCAAAGAGATCAAAGTGACCGCGACGCTCCCCGACGGGACCGCGCGGCCGCTACTGTGGATCAACGATTGGGATTTCAATTGGCAAGACTTCTATCAATACGCCACGCCGGTTCGTCTGCCGCAAGGCACCAAGGTGACTCTGGATTGCGTTCACGACAACTCGGCCGACAACCCCGCGAACCCACGCCAGCCACCGACTCGCGTCCGCTGGGGCGAACAGTCGTTCGATGAAATGTCGATCGCGTTCCTCAACCTCGTCCCGGTGCGCGAGAGCGACTTGAGCCAGTTGAAATCGATACCGAACCAACCGATCAAACTCGTCATTCAATCGGAGTCCTCGAAATCCGCACCGCCCGCCGACGTGGCGCAGCGCGCGGCTGAAGCACTCCGCAAGGCGGACAAAAACGGCGACGGCAAACTGAGCCTCGACGAGATCATCGCCGCCACCGGCAATCGCGAATCCGCCGCTGACCTCGAAAAGAAAGTCGCTCAATTCGACCGCGACGGCGACAAGCAACTGAACCTGCCGGAAGTCACCGAAGCGTTGAAGTCTCTCGGAAAGTAATCGCGTCGATCCGATTTCAAGATGTCCGCTCCTCGCGTTCCTGCGGCTGCTCGTGCATGACACATTCGTTGAACAGCGCTATGTGCCCACAGAGGGCGCGCTGCCCGACGTAAAAACCGCCGAAGAATTGCTCGCTCGGCCTCCGAGACTCGGAAGGTCAAAATTGCTGAGGCAACATACGTGACTGGCAGTGCTGAGCACGGAGCGACGAGCGGAAGTGACGGATCATTGGGTGAGTGGAAAATCTCGCACCTTGTCGTAGAGAGCGTTGAGCCGCTCCATCGTTTCCGAGGAATTGAGGGCCGCGTCCGGGGAGACTTTGTAGAGGGTCGCCAGTTCTTGGACCAATTGTTTCGGTTCGGTCTCGGCGAACAGAGCGATGAAGAACACCGGCCGGTCCGACGGTTCGTTCGCGGGCATCAACAGGAACGACTCCTGGAGCGGCTTGGAATCCTTCGCCTCGCGAATCACCCAACACGCATCCTTTTGAGCCGGAAACCAGTCGTCCAAGCACCATTCCTCATTGGTCTTTTGTTCGACGATCCTCTCCGAGTATCTCGGTGCCCAACCTAACGGAGTGGGCAGGAGCAACTCGTCATGTTGCTTGATTTTCGGTTGATGCCGCTCACAGCGTAACGGCCGCACATAGGGGGTGATGGGGCCGTCGGCCGTTTCATGAAATCGGGGTCGAGAGCCGTTGGGTGGGCGCTTAAATGCTCCATTGCCGTCAACCAGCGAATAGGCGAGAAATCGATGGACACCCGAAGGCTTGTGGATCGAAGTCCAACGGAGTCGGCTGTTTTTCAGTGATGCCGGGACAGTAATAAATTCCCCCAAGAGTTTTGCGCCCTCTTTTTCTCCAAGTCGCAAAACGGCGGAACGATCCAAAATCGGTTCATGCAGGCTATCATAAAGTGGCTTATCGACCAGTTTTCCCAAATCGAGGAAGAACTTGGGACTATGTTCGTCACCGTATGCATGCCAAGAACGCATCTCGGATTCAAACGGAATTGTCGGCAGCGAAATCGGGTTTTTGCTCAGTTTGCCTGGTTCATAGATCAGCGTGCGACCATAAACCGAACCGCGACGCTGACTCACTTCGTTCTCCGTTCGCCAGCCCAGGGAGCGCGCCTGAGCCGACGCCGACCACGTTCTGACGGCGGCTGGCCGCGGCAGAAGGACGAGCGGAACGACCGCATCCCTGTCATAGACTGGATTGACAGCGTCCGGGTAACGCACAGCGGTCAGTTTTGGATCTTTTGGGTCACGGTCTAACGCTCGGTGATAGAACCGTCGGCGTGCGGTTGGCACGGCGTTGATCGCAGAAAACACGGACTCAATATAATTGGACGCAACCGCCGAATAACGTTCCGGCATCCCGACAAATCCCGTCACGTCAAGGAGGTTGTCCTGCGTTGCATTTCCAAGCGGCTGTTGACGGCGCTCCGTATCTCGCGGGGTCATCACTTGTTTGTAGGCAGAATCCGGTGGTACTGCTGATTCTGATTGACTGGTAGGCCTGAATGTAGGTGCTTGTTTGTAGGCAGAATCCGGCGGTACTGCTGAACAACGGATGCTGGAAAGCACGAGCATTCCTCCGCCCGCCAAGGCGACGAGAAGCACAGCAGACTTTAGAATGCGGCTCCCGACCATCTTTAGATTCCTCAGCATCGAAACTTCTGAGCGATTCAGGAAATCCAAGCTCCATTCGGTCTTGGAAGATGCTTGAAACTTAAAGCACCCGAACACTGTCCCGCAGCTAGCTAGGATTCTGCCTTTCGCGGCTAATCTTTACCAGCCGATGTCAACATCGCCGCATCAACTTACGGCTGAATTCCCCAGTCTATGTGAGGACCGGGACGAGGCTGCGGATAATAACCTGGCGGGAAAAAGGGTTTGGGGTCGATCTTCTTACTCTTATAAAAATCAATGAATCGCTGGCTAATTTGTTGGCTTTTGTACCATGCAGGCGGCTCGCCGATCACCTTTTCAAGAGCCGCATGGTCGGTGTAAGTCCCTGTAATTTGGATCGTGGCTGAATTGACATCAAAGTAAGTCGCAGCAATATAGGTTTTGATCCTCTGCGTTAGATCGGCCATGCTTGAATCAGGGCCTCCAACAACGCCCAATGTTGAATTGACAAACCAATACTTCTGATGGTAGCGCTCGACGACAAGCATCACGTGGCCGTGATGAGGGCCGTTATTATTTTCCCTCCAGTGGAGCGAGATTAGGGAGACTGTGGCCCCTGAACCCTTTGCGAACTTGTTGAGCAGATTGAGGTGCTTCAGTTTGCGCGGACAGTCCAAGTGCTTATTTTTGGACGGGTTGTTGGCGTTCAAACTCGATCGGGCTCACGTACCCGAGCGATGAGTGCAGCCGCTCTCCGTTGTAGTACCCGATGTACGAAGCCAACTCGCGCAG
>CAMDDX010000321.1 GCA_945893075.1 Planctomyces sp. SH-PL62
GTTGGCACGGATGTGGACATGTACCGCTTCACGTTGACCACGGCGGGGCGCGTGCAAATCGACATCGATCGGCCCAGCGGGAGCTTGGATTCTTTCCTCCGCCTGTTTGATGCCAACGGAACCGAAGTCGCTCGCAACGATGACGGCCCAACGCCTGGTGAAGCCGCCAGCGTGGAATCGTACCTCGATCTGAACCTGAGCGCGGGAACGTACTTCATCGGCATCTCCGGTTTTGGAAATAGCGGGTACAACGCCGTGACCGGAGCGGGCGACACGTCAGGCAGCACCGGGGCTTATTCGCTGAACGTGACCACTGTCGTGACCAATGATACGGACCCGGATGATCAGATCTCGCAAGCGATCGACCTGGGAGCCGTTGCCGGCACAGTGACTAGCGCTGGGGCGATTGACGGTGGCACCGATGTGGACATGTTTCGCGTGACGGTGACCAGCGGGCAAACGGTTCGCTTCGACATCGACGGAACGAGCCAGGGGTTCGACTCCTACATTCGACTGTTCGACGCGAACGGCACTGAGTTGGCTCGCAACGACGATGGCCCGACGCCCGGAGAATCAGCGAGTTTGCAGTCCTATCTCGAATTCACGTTTACCAATGGCGGCAGCTATTTCCTGGGCGTTTCCGGTTATGGCAACTCCAACTACAACGCGGTATCAGGGGCCGGTGATACGACCGGCAGCACTGGGCAGTACACGTTGGAGGTTTCGCCGGGCGTTGATAATCCGCCACCTCCTCCGGGATCAGACAACCGAGTGCTGTATCTCAACTTTGACGGAGCCAGCATTTCGCGCACGGATTTGGTCCGTTGGGCCGGCAGTGATTGGTCTGACTCGGTCAATGAGTTTGACGCGGACCAAAACGGCATCAACGTGCAGGCCTTTTTAGGCAGCCGTGCCGATCGCGAGCAGATCATCAGCCAGATGCTCACCATGATCCAGACCGACTTGAATCCGTTTGGCATTCGAGTCATGCGGACCACCGGTGGGGCTGTGGAAAATCAAGGCGTGACGACGCTGTTCCTGGGACGATCGACGCTCTCGAATGATTACTACCATGTGGCCAACGATATCGACTTCGGCAACAACAATCTCACCGACATCGCCTTCGTGGGCGATGAGGATTGGGGCACCGCGTCGAACACGGCCATCGCGATGTCCGACGTCGCGCTGCACGAGGCGGGACACACGTTTGGTCTGTATCACGTTCAGTCTGGGACGTCTCCGGAAAGCATGGGGCTGCGTTACAGCACGCCGTCAAGTCAGTGGGTCACGGACACGCGGTTTGTCGATCAAGCGTTCAATGAACTTCCGGGCCACGGCGGTGGTCGAGGACCGCAGAATTCCTACCAGACCATGCTGCAAGCGTTTCCTGCCAACGGAAGTAATCCTTCCGGCACCAATGGTGTGAACCCGTTGTCCGCCGAAGCCGTTCGCGACATTCTCCGAGCGGGCTATGGCGAACGGCCTCACAATCTGCCGGTTCAGGAAGGCTTCAATCCGGGTGGCGACCATCATGATCATGGCGTGGGACGCACCGTAGCCATCTCGGTCGCCACTCGGCAGGAAGCGACGCGGTTGTCAGCGGAGATTGGTTCACAAAGCGCGGGCTTGGTCGCGGCAGTGAATCAGGGCGAACAATTGGCGCAGGTCGATTCGTCTCAGGCGGGTGAGTCCTCTTCGCAGTCGAATACTCACGACGATGACGATCATGTGACGTCGTCGCATCACGCCGAGTTGGCGCATCAGTTCCATTCGGCGGCGTGGGGCAGCTTGTTGGAAGGTTTGCAGTCGCTGGCTTAGAGACTCTCAGAAGTTGGGGGCCAGAAGCCCGGCATTTCAAAACTGCCGGGCTTCTTCAGGTGGCGGTCGGGGCGGCATCAGTTGCTGCTCCGATCGCCTCTTGCATTCACGGGCGTGCGAGGGAGCATTTCAAAGGCTCGTCTTGCATCACGACGACAAATTGAGGTTCATGAAATCAGCCGCAGGGCGCTAGCCCCGGTTAGTGTGACGAGAACCGGGGCTAGCGCCCTGCGGCTGATTTGCGAGAACCGTTACCGAACAACTCGCCTGTGAACGCGACGTTTGACTCGCGAGAGAGCTACAATCTCCCCCTCATCCTGGGGGACCGAGCGAGATGGCCGAATCTCAAGTGCGCGTGCTGCTGATTGACGACGACTCCACCACGTTCGTCATCACGCGCAAGCTCTTCGAAGAACGCGATCCAGGGCGGATCGTGTTGGAACGGGCGGGCTCGTTTGATGACGGTCTGGCGGCGATCCAAGAGGCGCGGCATGACGTGTATCTCGTCGATCATCAGATCGGTGGACGGAGCGGTGTCGAGTTGGTCGCGGCGGCGATTGCCGCGGGCTGCCAAGCTCCGCTGATCGTGACGGCCAGTGACGAAAACCGGGAACTCGATGTCGCGGCGATGCAGGCTGGAGCGGCAGACTTTCTCGTCAAAGAAGTGCATGACGCGGCGGCGTTGGAACGAGCGATTCGGTACGCCTTGGAACGGCAGCGCTTGCTGGCGGCACTAGCCACCGAGCGGGACTTGCTGCGAGCACTGATGGAAAACCTGCCCGACAGCATTTACTTCAAGGATGCCTCCAGCCGGTTTTTGAGAGTCAGCAAATCCAAAGCGTTGCGATCGGGTCTGCGTGACGCGGCCGAAGCGGTGGGCAAAACCGATTTCGATTTTTTCGCGACCGAAGATGCTCAGCATGCCTTCGCCGACGAGCAAGAGGTGATGCGTTCGGGCCAGCCGTTGGTCGGCAAGGAAGAAATGCACGTTTGGCCGGACGGCCGCACCAGTTGGGTCGCGACCAGCAAGCTGCCGTTGCGCGGTCAGCAAGGGAACATCATTGGGACGTTCGGCATCTCGCACGACATCACCGAGCAGAAGCAGGCGTTGCAAGCCCTGCGTGACAGCGAATTCCGCACGCGGATGATTGTGGAAACGGCGTTGGACGCGTTCATCGCGATGGACCGCGAGGGGATGATCATCGACTGGAACGCACAGGCCGAGGCGACGTTCGGCTGGTCCGAGCGTGAAGTGCTGGGCAAATCCATGGCGCAGATCATCATCCCCGCGCGCTTTCGCGCGGCTTACCAGGCCGGCTTGGAGCGCTACCTGCTCACCTGGCAGCCGACAATTTTGGGACAGCGTTTGGAACTGACGGCTCTGCATCGCGGCGGGCATGAGTTCCCGGTGGAGATGACCGTCTCTGCACTGCGCTTGGATGAACGACGCTTGGAGAACGGCGAGCGGTCGTTGAATGGGCAAAATGATTTGGCGACGCTCGAACGCTCGCCGCTCTCCACAGAGAGCGTGGTCTTCGCGGCGTTCATTCACGACATCACGAAGCGAAAAGCGGCCGAGGCGGCGCTGCGCGAAGCGAAAGAGTCGGCCGAAGCAGCCAGCCGCGCGAAGAGTGATTTCCTGGCGAACATGAGCCACGAAATTCGCACGCCGATGAACGCCGTCCTGGGCATGACCGAATTGGTGCTGGATACGCCGCTGACCGAGACCCAGCGAGAATATCTTTCAACAGTCCGCGAGTCTGGCGAATCGCTGCTGCGGGTCATCAATGACATCCTCGATTTCTCCAAGATCGAGGCGGGCAAGCTGGACTTGGTCCCGGATGTGTTCAGCCTGCGCGAGATGCTGGGCGATACGATGAAATCGCTGGCGGTGCGTGCCCATCGCGAGCAATTGGAACTGGCGTTTCGCGTGGCCACCGACGTGCCCGACACGCTGGTCGGCGATGCCGGCCGGTTGCGGCAGGTCGTGGTCAACCTGGTCGGCAATGCCATCAAGTTCACACCGCGCGGCGAGGTGGTGCTGGACGTCAGCCACGCGGAAGAAGATTTGCTGAACACGAACCCCGGCGGCGCGACTTTCACGCCGACGATCGTGCTGCACTTCTATGTGCGCGACACCGGCATCGGCATCGAACTGGAGAAGCAATCGCTGGTCTTCGAGGCGTTCGAGCAAGCGGATACTTCGACGACTCGGCGATACGGCGGCACCGGTTTGGGACTGGCCATCTCGCAGCGGATCGTGACGCTGATGGGGGGCCGCATCTGGGTGGACAGTGAAGTGGGCATCGGCAGCACGTTTCATTTCACGACGCGATTCGTGGTGCCCCCGGTGCCGTTGGAGCCGATCACGGCTCGGTCCGTGGTGATGCACGGCACGCGCGTGCTGATCGTCGATGACAACGCCACCAACCGGCTGATCCTGGAAGAGATTCTCCACAACTGGGGCCTCGAACCAATCTGCGCCTCCAGCGCTAAACAGGCGGTCGAGCAACTGCGTGCGGCAACTGCGGCGGCGCGGCCGTTTTCCATTGTGCTCTCCGACCTGCACATGCCGGACACCGATGGCTTCATGCTGGCGGCCGCGATCCGTCACGAACCGGCGCTGGCGCGCACGATGGTGTTGATGCTGACCTCCGGCGACCGTCCCGGCGATGCGGCGAAGTGCCGCGAGTTGGGCATCTCGGCGTATCTCTTCAAGCCGATCAAGCAGTCCGAGTTGTTCAACGCTCTCGTGGCGACCTTGGGGATCAATGCCGTTGAAGATCATGCGGTGCCAGACGTGACCGCGCCGCTGGAGGGATTGCCTCCGCTGCGAATCTTGCTGGCCGAGGACAGTCTGGCGAATCAAAAGCTGGCGGTCGGCTTACTGACCAAGTGGGGGCATCAGGTCACGGTCGCCAACGATGGAGTCGAAGCAGTGCAAATGTGGGCCACTCCACCAGAAGGCCGGCCGTTTGATGTCGTGCTGATGGATGTGCAAATGCCCGAGATGGACGGCTTCGAAGCGACGGCGGCGATTCGCAAACTCGAATCCGCCATGGACGGACTCGGCCAGCACACGCCGATCGTTGCGATGACCGCGCACGCCATGAAAGGAGATCGCGAACTCTGCCTCGCCGCCGGCATGGACGGTTACATCGCGAAGCCGATTCGCCAGCAGGAAGTCATCACCGTGCTACGCCAGGCGCTCTCCAAAACGGCGAACCCGTCACCGTTGACCGGCGAGCCAGTCGGGGAAATGACCAGCATCGAGGCGACAATCGCTGCTCCATCGCCCCAGCGGCTGAACTGGAAACAGGCTCTGCGGACGGTCGGCGAAGACACCCAATTACTGCGGGATGTCCTGACCGCCTTTCTCGAAGAAGGCCCGGAATTACAGGCTTGTTTGCGAGCCGGAGCCGCCGCCGGCGATTGGCTGACGGTCGCGAAAACCTCGCATACCTTGCAGGCGGCCTTGCGGCTGTTTGGCGGCGAGGCACTGGACCTGGCGGTGGCTTTGGAGAGCCGCTGCAAACTGGGGCAAATCGAAGAAAGCCGCGTCCTGTTTGAAAAGTTCAGCCAAGAACTTGAGAATGTGTTCGACGAAGTCCAAGGCTACTTGAAAGGCAACTAACCGTCATGCGTCCTGCAATGCACACCATTCTTGTCGTGGATGACTCCGCCATCGATCGCCGCTTGGCGTCCGGTCTCTTGGAACGTGACGGCGGCTATCAAATCCTGCTCGCCACCTGTGGCAAAGACGCCCTGGTGGAGCTCCGGGCTCAGCCGATCGACTTGGTGCTGACCGATCTGCAAATGGATGAGATGGATGGCCTGGAACTCGTGGAAGCGGTGCGAGCCGACTTTCCGCTCACGCCGGTCATCCTGATGACCGCTCTGGGCAGCGAAGAGATCGCGGTCAAGGCTCTCGAAAAAGGAGCCGCGAGCTACGTCGCCAAACGCCGCTTGCAGCAGGACTTGATGGAGATCGTACAACAGGTCATCGACAACTCGGACGAGAATCGTTTGCAGTCGCGGTTGATGCACCGCTTGGCTCGCAATGAATTCTCCTTCGTGCTGAACAACGACCTGTCGCTGGTGCATTCGCTGGTGAAGTACCTGCAACACACGCTGCGTTGCGTGCGTCTGGCCGACGAAGTCGATCGCTTGCGCGTCGGCATCGCGGTCGAAGAGGCACTGCTCAACGCGCTGTATCACGGCAATCTGGAAGTCAGCTCCGACTTGAAAGAGTCCGACCCGAACTTGTTCGAGGAGACCGCTCGGCAACGCGGCCTCGAAGAACCGTACCGCAACCGCCGCATCTTTGTGGACGCATTGGTGTCGCGTGACGCCGCGCGATTCGTCATCCGCGACGAGGGCCGCGGCTTCGATCCGACAACGCTGCCCGACCCCTGCAACCCCGCCAATCTCGAAAAGGCCAGCGGCCGAGGCATCCTGCTGATGCGCTCGTTCATGGACGAGATCAGCTTCAACGACCAAGGCAATCAAGTCACGCTCGTGAAGCAAGGCGTCCCGGAAGGGTCGGGCGACGAGTGATCGCGCGGTCGAGTCGTCCGTCTGCGGATTCCACGGGAACAATTCGCAGAGCGACAGGCCCCACTTGCCGTCCGCCCGTGCAGTGAAGATCGCCGCATTGATCATCACGAAATCGCAGATCAGGCACGAGGCAGCGATTTCATCCGCCCCGGTTCCTGGAGGATCGCGGCGACGAGCTTTTGCATGGCGTCGCGTCGCTGGTTCGCATTCGATGCGCTGAGGTCGACATACAGATGGCGACGGAGGAATGCGGGGATGTCGTTTTTCGTCGCGCCGGAGAGCAGGACCGGGATCACGCGGAAGCGTTCGGTAGCGTGAAAGCCTTCATCGTCGGACTCACTGAGATCAATGAAGCGTTCATAGGCCGTGTGATATTCCACCGTTTGCCAGCGGCCGAGTTTATGCGGGCCGATGCAGACGGCGATCGCACCGGCTTCTTGAATCGCTTGTTCGAGCTTTTCTTGGACCACATCGCCGGGCAGCAGTTTCTCCTCGTCGATCCAGCCCAACACTCCTTCGTCGGCGAGATCCTGCGCCAGTTCGCGGACCGCCGGCTTGTCTTTCGAGTTGTGGCACAGAAAGACATGGAACTCCCCCCGCTTGCGGCGTTCGTCGAGCACCGTGCGGCGTGATTCGCGGGATTGGCCGGCTTCCGCTTGCTGGTCGATGGCCTCCAGATCCTGGCCCGGCTGCATGGCCTGCTCGATGAGGTCGTCGAGCGGATATTTGCGGTCGCACAATCCGCAGGGGACATGCGACTTCTTCCGCTCGCGAGCCAACACAACCAGCTTGGGGTCGATCGTGTAATTGCACGGGCCGCAGTGATAAATCCGCTCGCGCTGCACCGACTCGGCAAAGGCCATATCTTCGATTTGCTTGTTGACGTAGCGCAGGAACAAGTGGCGGATGTCTCGATGCGTGTCGTGGTCAAAGAAGACGATCAAGCGGCCGAGCGAATCGTCTTCCTGATCCGGGAACTCCACGGCGATGCCGCACTTGGTTCCCCCCGTGCTCGTGAAGATCGCGGCGTTCTTATGGAGTTGATGTTTCTGGAACGGGATGGAATAGATCAGTTTCACGACCAGCGAGGCATAGATCCCGCGCACGGGGCCGCTGAAGCGGAACGCCATGACTTGCGAATACCCGCTGGGGTAGTCGGGGAGTTCACTCTTTAACTCCGTGGGGAAGACGAGCACCGGTTCGCGGTGTGTCTCGTCGTGTTCGCGAATCGCCAGGCCGCGAGCCAACACTTCTTCGACCGCGGCCAGCAACAGAATGGACTCCTCCTTCGGGCGTTTGGCGAGCGGCCGGTCTTTGTCCATCGGGAACTTCCCGCTGCGGGCCGTCTTCTCGGAGATGTGCCCCAAGCCATCCGGTTCCTCGCGAGCGGCCAGCGTCAGCCAGCCGCTGTAGTCGTCGAGCAGTTCCGGTTGCAGCAGCACCCCATCGCCGAACGGCAAGTGGCGGATCAATCCGGTCGCTTCCAGTTGCTTCAAGCAGGTGTCGAACACATCGGCCGAGATCTCCGCCCGTTTTTTGCGACGCCGCCCCAAACCGGCGAGCAATTCTTCCCGCTCTTCCACGATCGTCCCGCGTCGCTTTTGCTCCATCAAGAAATTCTTCGTCTCTTGGAACTCAGCCGTGCGCGTGACCGCTGGCAGTTCCTCCCATTGGATGGCTTCGCACAGCTCGGCTTGTAGCTCGGCGATGCCGTCCCCCCGCTTGGCACTCGTTTGGAAGTAGCCGTCGAACTCATACTTCTTGCAGACTTCATCAATGCGAGCTTGACTGACGGTCGTTCCACCCCGATCGCAGCGTGCCGCGATCAGATACTTCTTGAGCGGGAACTGGCGGCGAGCATCGTCCAGCGCACGCGCCCAATAGGCCACGCCACTAAACGGTTCGATCTCGCTCTTAGCGTCGAACAACACCAGAGCCACCGCCACCTCGCTGAGATGCAGTTGATGCACCAGCCGATACCCCGGCTGCCCCGCCAAATCCCAGAGCAACGTCTCGCGAGTTTCCGCAACGACGCGAGCGGAACCCGACTCCGAACCTGACTTGGCGAGCGGGGCGGCGTCAGCCCCCTGGTCCGTCGCCGCTGCGTTGCTAGGCACTGGTTGCGGTTCGTCTGCGGAAGCCATGGTGACCAGCAGACCGGTTGCTGCAAACATGGCTAGGCG
>CAMDDX010000322.1 GCA_945893075.1 Planctomyces sp. SH-PL62
TGAGACCTGACAGAGCACTAGCCCCGGTTACACGGCATGAACCGGGGCTAGCGCCGCGCGGCTAATTTTTGGAATGCGGATAAGGTGCAGCCTCGTGAGCTTGTAGACGCTCGCTGGTTTCTCGTTGTTTGCAACCCGGCGTCGTTGCACCGCTAACCCAGCACTCCCGGAATCGTCTTCCAACTTTGAGCGACTCCGGTCAGCCGTTCTTGCCGGCCGGCGTGCTCGAAGAACAGATCGTCGGGATTCAGCCCCAGCGCGGTCAGAATCGTCGCGTGCAGGTTCTTCGCCGACTGCGGTTGCTCGGCGGCGCGCAGGCCGATGTCGTCTGTCGAACCAATCACGTTTCCCGCCTTCACACCTCCGCCAGCCAGCCAGATCGTGAAGCCATACGGGTTGTGATTGCGTCCGTTATTCCCCTGCATCATCGGCGTGCGGCCGAACTCGCCCGCCCAAATCACCAGCGTGGTGTCGAGCAATCCGCGCTGCTTCAAGTCGGTCAGCAGCGCGGCGATCGGCTGATCGGTCTGAGCCGCGTTGCGATTGTGATAATCGGTGTTGTTGTCGTGTCCGTCCCAGCCCAGCTTGTCGACCGCGTTGTAGAGCTGCACGAACCGCACCCCTTTCTCGACCAGCCGCCGCGACAGCAAACACATCCGACCGAACAACGCTTTGTCCTTGTTCGAGTCGTGCAACCCGTAAGCGTTCTGTGTCTCCTTCGTCTCCAACGACAACTCGCCGATGTCGAGCGCAGCCGATTGCATGCGATAGGCCAACTCATACGAAGCAATGCGGCCATCGAGATCGAGTACGCCCGGCCGTTCAGCCGCGTGCTTACGATTGAGGGCCTGAGCGAAGTCCAACGTCGAGCGTTGTACTCCCGCGAGTTCGCTGGGCGGTTGCAGGTTCAGCACCGGCGAGCCTTCATGCCGGAACTGTGTCCCCTGAAACGCGGCCGGTAGAAACGCATTGCTCCAATTCTGCGAACCTCCAAGACCACCGACTTTGTAGAGCAACACATATCCCGGCAAGTTTTGATTGAGCGATCCGAGCCCATACGTGACCCACGACCCAAGGCTCGGCTTGCCGCCGAGAATCGCGCCGGTATTCATCAAGTAAGTTGCCGGCGCATGGTTCGAGCTTTCGCTGAACATCGACCGTACCTGGCACAACTCGTCGATGTGCTTCGCCGTATACGGGAGCAACTCCGAAACCCACTGGCCGCTCTCGCCATGTTGCGCCCACTTCCACGGCCCAGCCATCAGCTCGTCTTTGCAGTGATTGAAGACGCCGCCGACTTTGTCCGGGTTCTTCTTGAATGACTCCGGCACCGGTTTGCCGTTTAGCTTGAGCAACTCCGGCTTGTAATCCAGCAAGTCGAAGGTCGACGGCCCTCCGTATTGAAACAGAAAGATCACCTGCTTGGCTTTCGGAGCGAAGTGCGAAACCCGCTCGGCCAGCGGCAGCAGCGGATCAATCGCCGCCAGCTTGGGTGTCGCCGCTCGCAGTTCCTCAGCGAGCAATGCACTCAGCGCGACACTCGCAAAGCCGCTGCCAGATCGGGTGAGGAAGTCACGACGCGTGCTATTCAGCATGAGTTCCTCCGATTCTTTCGCGAATCCATTTCTGCTGCGATTCAACGTATGAATCAAATTCGCGGCTGGCCTGTGACCACGTTTCGACCGTCACACCGATCACAGCTAGCGCAGCGATTGCCGTCAACACTCCCCGTTTGATTCCCACTGACGCCCAAGCCGCGCCAGCAATCAACCCGCAACCGCAGCCCGCGAACAGCGTGCGATCAAACAAGGCTCGATAAACCGACGGGTAGAACTTTTGATATGCCAGGGGACGATCATACGCCACATCCAGTTTGACGTTGGTAAACGGAGCGTACGTGCGATCGACGGCACCAGCGGCCAGAACCGCGTCCATGAACCAGAGACCGAAAAGTGCGATGGGCATTCCGATCAAACCTGCCAGCAAGACTCGCTTCAATTGTTCCGGGAGCCTGACGTTGGGTACGCAGAATCCTAGCAACATGCCGAATGCCCAGACTCGTCTCCAACGTATGGTCAGATCAGGATTCACCAGCCAC
Organism: Planctomyces sp. SH-PL62; assembly: GCA_945893075.1. Lineage (GTDB taxonomy): Bacteria > Planctomycetota > Planctomycetia > Planctomycetales > Planctomycetaceae > SXKJ01. The sequence continues at coordinate 2,099 of CAMDDX010000322.1, forward strand.
CCCCCTGGAACCAACTCTCGTTTTCTCAGCAGCGACCACAACGTTCCATCGTCCAATATGACTGCGGTCGCAAAGGCCACCAGAAATCCAACGAGTGCCCCCATCGCCAATCGTCGAAACAACCAACGACAAACAGCCGCAGTACGTCCCGTTCGAGGCGGGACATTCGGCGGTACCGCTGGATCGGTCTTCGATGCCGAAGTTTGATTCATGATTCCCGTCATTCAAACAGGACGTCCGCCTTGATGTCGTTGACCACCAGTTCCAGGCGGTATGGGTTGGGCTGCGAACCGTAGGGGGTGACCATCGTCAGCATACTCGCTTTGCGAGTGGCGGTGACTCGCCGAAATGTATTGATTTTGGTTCGCAGCTCGGCGGCGTAGGCTTTGTCGATGACGAACGGCGCGTCGCAGAACTTCATCTCGCAGAGGTTGAGGACGTCGTCACGCCGGTCGATCAGCAAGTCGATCTGGGCTCCTTGGTCGGTCTCATCCGTCGCTCGGTAGACCCACGACGCGGTGGTGGTTTCGACTCCCGAAATCCCCAGCGCGTGTTTGAGCTGCGGCAAGTGCCGGAAGCACACATTCTCAAACGCATAACCGCTCCATGCCTTCCAGCCCGGCGTCGATCGCAGCTTCAACCAGGTTCCCGAACCCAACGTGCGTCGCCGCTCAATCCACTTGAGATAGAACAGCGAATACTCATCCGCCAGCCGATAGATCGAATCCTTCTTCGTCTTGCCCCAGGGATCGAATCGCGTGACGAAGCCGGCCTCCATCAACTCATCGAGCGTTGCGGTGGCTCGACCACCGGTTGGAAGCTCGGCCGCCGACAGCAGTTCGTTGCGTGGCAATCCCTGCGGGCTGGCGGCGAGTGCTCGCACGAGCGCGACGTGCCGCTCGTGGTGCTCGTACAACGAGGCGTAGAGTTTTTCGAACTCATCGCGCAGCAGGCCGTCCTTGGCGAAGCAGATGTCATCAATGACTTGCGCCGCCGAAAGTCCCGGCCGGACACGCTCCAGGTAAAACGGCACGCCCCCCATCGCCATGTAGAGTTCGATGACTTGTTTGTCGTTGAGCTTCACGCCGTTGTTGACGAGGAACTCGCGGGTCTCGCCCAGAGTGAATGGCTCGACCCGCATGCGGTGTGTGACTCGGTTATGCAGGCCGCCGCGGTTATGAATGAGATGGTGGATCATCCACGAGGCGGCCGACCCGCAGACGATCAGCAAGAGCTGCGGCTGCTTCGAGCCCCATGAATTCCAGAAGTGTTCCACCGCTTCGAGGAACCCCGATCGCTTCGAGGCGAGCCACGGGATTTCATCAAAGAAGACGACGAGCCGCCGGGTGGGATCTCGTTTGGCCAATGTCTGCAGATGCGTTCTCAGCATTCCGAACGCATCGAACCAAGTCGGCGGGATCTCCAGCATCTTTCGAGACCGCGCGGCTGCCGCAAGCTGTTGGGCAAAGTTCTTGAGTTGTAAGGCTCGCGAGGCGTCGTGCAGTCCCGTCATCTCGAAGCACAGGTGTTTGGCAAAGTGCTCACGAATAAGAAACGTCTTACCAATTCGGCGTCGGCCATAGACCGCCAGCAACTCCGGTTTCCGCGACTTGAGGTTGCGGTCGAACAGCGTCCGTTCGTGATGCCGGCCAGCAATCGGAGACATTCGGAGACTTTCAGAGTTGCGGCCAATCCGGCCAAATCGTGGTCGCGAGATGAGATTTGGCCACTTATCAAAAACCGTTACGTGGGCTCTCGCGTGACCCGGCGAGGAGCTTCGACCCACTTTGCCCGTTCATTCTTAAGTGGCCAAATCTAGTCTTCGGACAGAGATTTGGCCACTTAGCCAGGATGCCCCATCAGTCGACGTAGGCGAACTCATTGAGATTCAACACCGCGCGGCACAGGTCGACAATCGCCAAGTTCTTGGCACGATCAGCAGGCTCCTTGGTGGCGTGCTGGTCGCGATGACGCCGCAGGAACTCGCTGGCCAGTGCGACTTCGTCGGTGCTCGCGCTGCGCTGTAACGCTTGCTGAAAGAGCGTGTCGATCAACTGGACGGTTTGAACTGCGTCATCAAATCGCAGGTTTGTATTTGGTCCTTGAACTCGTGCGGCGAAGGCCTGCGCGTAACGGATTCCCTCGGGACTGTTGAGCAACATCAGCGCTTGCGGAGCGACGACGGTCGTATCTCGGCGAGCACACGAGACCGTCGTGTCCGGCAGATCGAACGCTTGCAGAAACGGAATCGGCAAGCAGCGTTTGCGGACGAGGAACACGCTGCGGACATCGGTCTGCTCGATCGGGTCGGCGTACCAGCCTTGCATCCGGCCGCCGTCCTTGCCCTCGATCGCTTCGAGGATCGCGGGTTGCGCGTTGAGCAACTCGTCCGGCACCGGCGGCCAGAGCGGCTTGCCGGTGTCATGAGGCTTCAACAGACCCGACACCGCCAGCAGATTGTCTCGCAGCGTCTCTGCATCCAGGCGGCGAACGTTCTGTGTGCCGTAGTGCAGGCGGCTCGCCTGCAAATCAGACACAGGCGAGCCGCCTGTGCTACGTTGCCGGTACGTCGCCGACTTCACGATCAGCCGATGCAGCTCCTTGATCGACCAGCCGTGCTGCATGAACTCGACGGCCAGCCAATCGAGCAACTCCGGATGCGTGGGCCGCGCGCCGCTGTCTCCGAAATCATTCGGCGTCGCGACGAGGCCCGTGCCGAAATGCTGCTGCCAGATGCGATTGACGATCACTCGCGCGGTCCACGGGTTGTCGGGTGACGCAATCCAATTCGCGAGCGCCAACCGCCGGCCAGTCGTATTCGCTCGCGGAGGCCGAACGACCGCAGGGCCAGGAGTGAAGATCGACACGAAGCCTGGCGAGACTTCCTCGCGCGGCGAAGAGAAGTCCCCCTGATAGAAGAGATGAATTGCCGGAGCATTCGGGCCGGAGTCGGTGGCACCCATTGCGCGGCGCGGTTGGCGTTTCTTTGATTCGATCTCGGCAAGCTTCGTCTTGAGTTCTTCGTGTCGTGTCTTGTTGGCTTTGTCGAGCTTGGTTTGCTCGGCCTTCAGCGGCGCGGCTTGCTGATCCAACTCGGCGTTGTGCTGGTCGATCGCGGCTTGCTCGTCGGCCAGCGAAATCCTGAGGTCATCGCGCGGCGTCACGCCGGCGAAGAACGCTCGCAGTCGATAGTGGTCGGCTTGTGAAAGCGGGTCGTATTTGTGGTCGTGACACTGACAGCACGACATCGTCAGTCCAAGAAACGCCGACGCGGTTGTGTTCGTCAGGTCGGCCATCATCTCCGCGCGAAGACGGACTTCTTCCTGAAAGATCGCCGCCGTGCTGTCCCACTGACCGAGCCGCAAGAAGCCAGTCGCGATCAGCATGTCGGCTTCGGCGGGAGTTTTCGGGGCACCATCAACGAGTTCATCTCCGGCAAGCTGCTCGCGGATGAATTGGTCGAACGGCTTGTCTTGATTGAACGCTCGAATGACGTAGTCGCGATACTGCCAGGCGAGCGGCCGGAACTCGTCGCGTTCGTAGCCGTTGGTGTCGGCATAGCGCACGACATCCAACCAGAGCCGGGCCTGTCGCTCACCGTAGCGCGGCGAATCGAGCAGCCGATTGACGAGCTGGGCGTAAGCATCGGGCGACTTATCGGCAACGAACGCATTCACGTCATCGGCGGTTGGCGGCAGGCCAGTCAGATCGAACGTCAGCCGGCGAATCAGCGTACGACGATCGGCTTCGGGGGCGGGTTGCGGACCAGCTTTCGTCAGCCGCTCGCGAATAAAGGTGTCGATCGACACCGTAGCTCGACTCTCCGAGTCGAGTCCTTTGTTCGTCGCGGTAGACTCGACTCGGAGAGTCGAGCTACGGGGCTTCTTCAACGACCACAGATCGAGCCGCTCGCCGCGAAACAGTTTGCGAATCGGATTGCGTTTGTCCGTGAAGGCATCCCCCGTCGCTTGGGACTCCGTCCCGAGCGACCCGATTCGACCCGGACGATACGCATCCAGCGACGCGATCGTCGGTCCCAGAATGATCGCATCGAAGAACGCTTCGTCACCGCGATCGCAAGTCGGAGCAATCCCCGTCAGCGTGAAGTTGCCGATGTCTTTCCAAAGGTCGAACGTCACGACGGTCCATTCGGCGGGAGCAGAGTCACTCACTGAGATCGCCGCCCAGCCAGTCGTGTTGGGTCCGGCGACATAACGGCCTTTCGCAACCTTCGCGTCGGGCCACTGGCCGTTCGATGCGAGTTCGATCATCACGCTGCCCGCGCCGCGCTTCTTCCAGGCGAGTCGCAAGAAACGGTACTCACTGGCCTGAGGCTTCTCGCGAATGACGAACTGCCAACCGGGGATCTTCACTCCATCGCGCTGCAATGGCGTGATCCCCAAAGCGGCCTTACCCGCAAAAATTCCTTCGGTGATCAACCGCCCCTTGCCATTCCCGCTGGTCAGCGCCGCGAGAAACTGCGGCTCATCTTCAAAGAGCACGGCAACCGGTTCGGGCCACGCGGCACCGGCTTTGACCCACTGCGTCAGCGTGGCGATCTCGTGGTCGGTCAGTTTCTGCTTCGGCGGCATCTGCAAATCGGGATCGCGAAACGTGATCGCCTTCACGAGCAAGCTCTTCGCGACATCTCCCGAAACGATCGCCGGCCCCGACTCGCCCCCGGCCCTCGCCGCCGCGAACGAATCCAATCGCAAGCCACCTTCTTGCTTCTCCGGCCCGTGACACGACACGCACTTCGCTTCGAGCAGCGGCTGCACGTCTTCCACAAATCGCGGCGCTTCGTCCGCACGCAGTGCGCGTGTCAGTAGCAGCCAGGTCACAACGACTAGAAAACGACGAACATGATTCATGCGATGATCTCGTCGATCGGCTGGCCGTGGTCGATGTCGAGTCGCTTGCGGCCGGGGACTTCCAGCTTGCGGGAGTCGAGGCCGAGTTGCTTGAGAATCGTGGCATGAATGTCGGTCACATAGTGCCGATGCTCGACCGCGTGGAAACCGATTTCGTCCGTCGCTCCGTGAGCGATCCCCCCTTTGATGCCGCCGCCGGCCATCCACACCGAGAAGCCATAGGGATGATGATCGCGACCGTCCGTTCCTTGCGACGCGGGGGTTCGGCCAAACTCGGTCGCGAAGATGACGATCGTGGAATCAAGCAGACCGCGCTGCTTGAGATCCCTCAGTAAACCGGCAACGGGTTTGTCGACCGCTTTGAAGTTTTTCTCGTGGTTGGCCTTCAATCCGCCGTGTGCGTCCCAGGCTCCGGCTCCACCGGCTCCGTGTTGGACTTGAATGAACCGCACGCCACGCTCGATCAGCCGGCGCGTCGCCAGCATCTGCGAACCGAATTCGCGCGTCGCTGGTTCGTTGAGACCATACATCTCCTGAGTCGCCGGCGTCTCAGCATTGAAGCCGAGCACTTCGGGGACCGACGTCTGCATGCGAAAGGCGAGTTCATACGCTTTGATGCGTGCCAACAGAGCGGGGTCGTTCGGATATTCGATCGACTTCAGCCGGTTCAATCGGCCTGCCAATTCGAAGCTGAGTTCCTGCTCATCGGCACCCAGTCCGCTCGCCGGTTTGCCGTAGTCGAGCGGGTTATTGGCATCAATCCGCAGGGGCACCGCATCGTGAGCGGGGCCGAGGTAATGGCCATCTTTGGCATTCCAGTATTCGCGGTTGCCCATCGAGATGAACCGCGGCAGGTTTTCGTTGATGGAACCCAATCCGTAATGCACCCACGCGCCGAGCGTCGGGAACTCGCCATCGAGCATGTGCCGTCCCGAGTGAAACTGCGTCTGAGCGCCGTGATTGTCATCGGTCGTCCACATCGAACGGACGATCGCGATGTCGTCGATGCAGCTTCCGACATGCGGCACCCAGTCACTCAGTTCGATGCCGCTCTCGCCGTACTTCCGGAAGCCGACCTGCAACGGATACAGCTTCTGCCGCAACTCGACGTTGAAGGCGACTTCGCGCCGGTTCAGCCGTTCGGGTTTCAGGGCGTCGGCATACTGAGTCTCGCTGATGGACTTGCCGGCGTGCTTGGTCATCTCCGGTTTTGGATCGAACGACTCCGCGTGCGAAACGCCGCCGTTCATGAAGAGCCACACGACGCTCTTGGCTTTCGGAGCGAAGTGCGGGTGGCCATTCGGGGGCTGCCAGGCTTCCGGCTCGGTGGCTTTGAGGATGCCGTCCTGCGCGAGCATCGCGCCGAGCGCCAGTCCGGTGAAGCCGAGCCCGAAGTCGGCGAGGAATGTTCTGCGAGATGCGATGTTGGTCATTGGAAGGCCTCTGTCGTTGGCGTCGGAGTTTGGACAGTGATCCGGGGTCGGGTGTTCGGTTTTTCGGAATTGGCGGGACTGAGCATCAATTGCAATCCACGCTTGCTTGCCGCCAATTCCGAAAAACCGAACACCCG
>CAMDDX010000323.1 GCA_945893075.1 Planctomyces sp. SH-PL62
ACCTCTTTCACGAACAGCAGCTTGCGTGTGAAGAAGTATTTCAAATTGATGAGCTTGTGATCCTTGGCGATGATCGGGTTCGCGGCTTGTTCGAAGGGGAGCATGATGTTGACCCCCATCGCCATGTCGCGACCGGCTCCGACGTGAGCCCCCTCCATGATGCCGCCACCCGCTCCCGTGACGACCATCCATCCGAGTGCGGCCATGCGGCGACCAAATTCGACCGATTGCTGATAGCTGGGATGATCGGGCCGAGTCCGCGCCGAGCCAAACACCGTCACTTTGCGAACATGGCGGTACGGTGTGAAGATCTTGAAGGCGTAGCGTAACTCTTTCAGCGCACGCGCCAGAATCTTGACGTCCCCCAGCGCCGCGTTGTCACGACTGAGCTTGTCAGCGTTCAGCTTGATCTCCGCGATCAGCGACTCCAGCGTGACAGGCGCACGCTGTTGGCGATTGGATTCGATCGGGTCTGGATCGAAGACGTCGTCGGGAATCTCGTCGGACATGCGTCCGGCCAAGTCCTGCGGCGCGGATGCTCGCAACAGCTCTTCGAGTGGAGTCGACAGGATCTCTTGATAGGACTGCGCAGGGTCAAATTCATGGGGAGGGTTCGGTCGATCCGTCATGTGTGCTTCCGTTGCTTCCATGTCGCCGGAGCGGCGCTGCCGGTCCGAACTCGTCTTGTCACGCCGCCAATGCCGACAGCGCTTCCTCGCGCGAATCGTAGATTGCCCAGAGCGTGTCGAGCGACGTGACCCGCAGAAGCTCGGGAGCCATCTCGCTGGGGCCGCACAAGACCAACTCGCCACCGCGGCTCTTTACCAGCTTGTGGCAGCGCAGCAGCAGGGCCAGAAAGACGGAGCCGAAGTAGTTCACTTGGCTCAAATCAAAAATGACCATCGGCACGTTTTGAGACTTCAACGGCCCGAAGATAATCGCAGCAGCCGGTTCGATCAGATCCCAGCGCATGCCCTCGATGTTCGCCGCCGGGATCACGACGACACAACTGTCCTGCCACTTGATTTGGAAGCTTTCTGCAGGGTCGATGTCGTCTTTTAAGTCAAACATAAGCTCGCCTTTCGATCGACCAAATGCCGGCTGCCGCGATCCGGCTTGGGGGCGGATGTTACGACTGCTGGAAGTCCGCCTGCAAGCAGGCCGCGTTGCCGGGACGCGATTCGTCACAATCGCCACAACCCTCAAAATTGACACAATCCGTAAAGTCTGTATCCTGCCGCCGATCTCGTAACGCCACGCACGCTCGCTCTCATCTTCCTTCCTCGTAGCGGAGCGTTACGCCAGTGATCCACAAAATTGGAATTTCGGTGGAGCAGGTTTCAAGCCTGCCAAGTACCTCAGGGCAGGTTGAAAGCCTGTCGCACGTCTCTGGCTGGGCCAAGCTCCTTGCCACGAGAAATCAGTTCACAGAGCAAGTTGAAGCGGCGTGTTGCTTGCTGGCTCGTGGAGACTTCGATCTCGCAGGGGATCAATTCCGCAGACTGCTTCAAGTCGCGCTGACAGGCCACGATGTCGTCCTGGCCGAGGTCTCATGCCATAACCTCGCGACTGCTTTGCGACAGTCAGGTCATTGGCTCGCCGCCGAAGTTTGGCAGCAACAGTCACTGGCTTGGCGATCGCGAAAGACTGTGAATAGCTCATGGCAATCGGATGACGAACTGGCTCGATTGGCGAGTGACCTGACCGGCCGCGGGTGTGACGCATTCCTGAAGCGCGAGTGGGACATCGCCGAGTCGCTGTGGCGGCGTGCGCTGGCGATCGAAGAATGGCGCGGTTCGTGGGAAGGCTGTGCGACCGATTCCGGAAACTTGGGCCTGCTGGCGGCGGCGCGTGGTGACTTGGAATCGGGGACGCGGTGGCTCCGCGAGTCGTTGCGTTTGCATCGGCTCATGTTGGATGACCTTGGAGTCGGGTCCGACTTACTGAACCTTGCGGAACTTTATCGGCTGCAAGGCAAGTATCTGCGCATGACCCGGACGCTCCAGCAAGCCGCGAAACGTTTTGAGCGCGCGGATGCTCAGGGACTGCTCGATCAAGTGCGGCAGCGATTGAAAGAAGCGGCTCGCATTGAAGCCGTTTTGCGATTCGACGCGCGACTAAATTGAGCGGCAGTTCGAGAAGCTGCCGTCGCGAGGGGCGCGATCACAGTTTCCAAATTGCGGTTGAGTGGCTCAATTGAATTCCAGGGTCGTGCCGGGTTGCGCAATGCTCACGTTGGGGAGTTTCAGCGCTTTGATCTCTTCGTGGATTTTCGCCTCAAAGGCGACCTTGACGTGGATGACCTGCACGGGGACCGGTCGCTTGAGCTTGGCCAGTTCGTTGCGGAACAACTCCGGGGTCAGATGCGCGGCTTTCTCCGCCAGCCAAGTCATATTGTTCGGAAAACTGGCTTCCAAAAAGAGGCATTTCAGTCCGGGAGTTTGATTGGCGATTTCCCAAACTCGATCCGATGGGCCAGTGTCGGAAACGAACAGTACCGACGCCCCCGTCGCCAACTCCTCGACCAAATGTCCGTAAACCGGGACGACGTGCTTCAGTTCGATGGGCGTGATTCGCAAGCCTTCGACTTCGACTGCCTGCTCAGCCGCCAAGGGGTGCAGATGCAAGAAGGGCGATTCCTCGCCACCGAGGCGGATCATGTCCGGCCACACGCGGTCATTAAAGATGTCGCGTTGCAGAGTTTCCAGAGCGTGAGGATGCCCCCAGACTGACGGGCACTCCGGGCCATGCACGTAAACGTTGTCGACAAACAACGGCAGCGTCGCCAAATGATCGAGGTGCGAATGCGACAGAAAAACGTGCTTCACGCGGCGTTGAGCATCCAGCGGCGAAAGCATGCCCAGCACGCCCGCGTCGATGGCCACCGTGTCATTGACGATGCACGTTGCCAGAATCTGATTGCGATTCGATCCACCGACAGATGAGGGGACGATGTAGACTTTCATAGTGACGAACTCACGGACGCCGCGAAGCGTCATTTCGATTGCATAACGATAACGCCATTCCAATTGGGTGGCGGCTCAACATGATTTTGGGTGATGTACTCCGACAGGAAATCCTTCCCTTGGTCTTGTTCGGGCAGGCGGTTGAGTTGGTTCAGTGCGGCTCGCCATTTTCCCGCCTCAAACAACTCCGAAGCTGACTGGTAGAGGACAATCGCTTCATCTGTGACGGTGGGATCCAATTCCGCGGGCGGTAACAATTGGGTGAGCGTCAGTTCTTGGTTCATGCCGGCGGGACGGAAACGGCCCATGCGACGCAACCGTCCCTCGGCGAGCGGTAACGCTTCTCGCGCATATTCGGCGGTCGCCTCGTCCATCAAGATCGACGCATTCAGGGTTTTTGTCAGACTTTCCAGCCGCGCGCCGAGGTTGACGGTCGGGCCGAATGCGCCGACTTTGATTTGTTCGGTCGTGCCGATCTTGCCGGCGATCGCTCGGCCGTAAGCAATCCCAATCCCCACCTGAAATCCCGACAGAGTGTGCCCCGAAGTATTCCGCGCTTTTTGGAATTCCTGTTGGATTTGCAACGCGGCCCGGCACGCCGACAGCCGATCGTCCTCGCGCGGAGCCGGCCAGCCCCAGAAGCCGAGCGCCGCATCACCCTGGAAGTCCGCGATCACTCCGTCATATTTGATGATCCCACAGGTCATGACTCCCAACGCATCGCTGACCCGGTTCAGCAGCTCGCGCAGGTTTTCTTGCGCCTGCTCGGACTTCTTCGAGAAGCCGCGCACGTCGCAAAACAACACGGTGATGTCGCTCTCTCTGGGCTCCAGTTGCTGTTCAGAATCACTATTCCGCAACGTCTCGAGCACCTGCGGCGAGAAGAATTGACTGAGGCTGGCTTGTTGTTTCGAGAGCATGCGGACCTGTCGGATGGAACCGATGAACTCGCTGAGAAGTTCCGCGAACCGCAAGTCCCCCTTGAGTTGCTCCTCGCCAATCGAACTGCCGGGCAAGCCATCCTTTTGCCCGGACACGTACAAACACCAGCCGTGACATGCCTCGCCCCGAAAGGGCATACAGAACGCCCAGTCCAGCGATCCGCTGACCGTGAATGCCGGGTTCGATTCGTCGCGGTCGGCCCAGATGTGCAACTGCCCTTGCCCCAGTTGCAGTGCTTTGAGCATCAGGCGGCGACTCGGAGTGAATCGCCCCGGCGAATCGCCACGGTTATCCCAACGGGTCATCTTGGGGTTCGCAGTCGGGGAGAAGTCATCGAACACAACGACCGAGGCAGCTTCGGCCGTGGGGATGGCTTCCAGAACGAGACTGACCACTCGGCTGGCCAAGTCCTCGTCGGACGTCGTTTGCATGATCGCCTTCGGCAACTTGGCGAGCACTTCCAAACGCTGGTCCGCATTTTGGAAAGCGACCTTGCGCAGTTCATCGGGATGGAATGAACGCTCGGTGGATGGCGACGGCGCGTCCTCTTCCATTTCCGCCGCGACTAATTGAAAGACAGTGCGACCAATGCGGAACTGCTCTCCCGCCTTCACCAGAAAATCGGAATTTTCTGCATCCTGGTAGTAGATTGGGTTGCGTGCGGTATCGAGTCGACGAACTCGCAGTTGCGAATTCACCAATTGCAACTCGGCATGCTCGCGAGAAATCAGAGCGTCCCACGACACGGCCCAACCGATGCGAGGCGCTCGCCCCACACGAATGACTTCGCCGAGTGGGATCGGACGACGCCACCGTTGCATCGGCTCAGGACCGCAAACGACGAGTTCCGCCATCCGACTTTCCTCTCTCGGGCTCCACGGACACAAAATATCCCACGCAGAAAGCCACCGACAAGCGCCTGGACTGCACGAAACCCGTTTTCGCTCTGAATTTTAGCGGCCCTGCCGGTGGTGATCGTTAGACCTTCGCCGGTCGATAACCTTTCGCCGGCAGGCATTCTTGCTCAGGACACCGCAGTCGCCAAGAGCCGGCACCGGCAGCAATTGCCGCCAGACTCACGGGAATCCTTTTCAAACGAGTGATCAGCCTGCGAAACGCGCGACTCCGCTTGCCGGACCGTTGCGATCCCGACATTCTGCGAGTCGTCATTCTTCGACACAGCCTGATCCTCCATCCGGTGCAACCGCGACCCAGGTCGTAGCCGATAGAAACGGGAAGCACACCAATCGGTGGAAAATGGGTTGTGTGACGGAGAAGCTCCAAGGGAATTGTTCATGTCGCTGACTCGTACGCTGACATTCTACTCGTTCATCGCCAGCGGCCTGTGGATTCCCGTCAATGCCGAGGCGTGGCAATCTCCCGCCGCGAACTTGACCGGAGAAATCGTCCGCGAGTCGGAGTCCTCCGACCGTGGAGAATTCGCGTTTCAAGACATAGCCCCTCCGAAACCAACCATCCCCGCACCCCCACCGGCTCGACCGCCGGCATCACCACAACGTCCGGCACCTCGTCCCGCTCCGCCGACACCACCACCGCCGTCACCAGCCCAGCCGCAGCCGCAGTTCAATCCATTCGCGAATGCTCAGCCCAACCAACCGTTCTTGGCGCGGTTGTCCCGAGCCCCCGATATGTTTGGCGATTCCTTCATACCGCTGACCGCAACGATTTCCGCTTTCACATCAGACACGACGGGCAGCTCACGAGAGACGGTGCTCGACTTGCCGTTGGCCGGGGGCAGCCGACGATTCAAGAACGAACACTCCCGCGCGATGCCCACCGATCGAGTCTTCGGCACGTATCATCATTTCCAAAATGCCCTCGAAGCCACGAGCCTGACCCCTGGCTTCCGCTCAACGGACGCCAACGTTGATCGCTTCACACTCGGCGTTGAAAAAACGTTCGCCGATGGCAACGCCTCGATCGAATTCCGTTTGCCGTTGAGCGTCCCCGTTTCTCTTTCGACACAAGATGCCATGTATCGCACGAACGCCGTCGGGGACTTGGTGGTGACACTGAAGGGCCTGTTGTATTCCGACGAGTCTCAAGCCGTCTCGCTCGGCTTGGCGATCAACACGCCAACGGGCAACGGCCTGCGTGTCTCACTCCCGAACTCCGGTGACGACGGTGCCGAATTGACCGTCAGCAACAACGCCGTCCACCTGATTCCCTTCCTCGCATACCAAGCGGCTCCGAACGATGACTTCTTCTTCAACGGCTTCCTGCAAATCGACACGCCGGCCAACGACAATTCGGTTCAGTTTCGCAGCCTGGGACAAAACCAGAGCCGAGAAAACTTCAAACTGACCGATCAAACGCTGCTGTACCTCGACACATCGTTCGGCTACTGGATGTTCCGCGACCCCGAAGCGGACTTTCTGACCGGACTCGCCGGCCTGCTCGAATTGCATTACACGACCGCGCTCAATCGCGCTGACGTCGTCTCTGACAACAATCAGTTCGTGACGTTCGGCGCGAACTCGGGCCGCCTCGACGCCGTCAACATGACCTTCGCACTCCACACCGAAATCGCCCGCTCGACCATCATCCGCGTCGGATACGTCACGCCGCTCCGCGACGGCAACCACCGTTTCTTCGACCACGAATTCACCGTGGCAGTCATCTTTCGACGATGATCTTTTCATTCACCGGACGGCCACTAACGATCGCCTTGAGCACGCTCTGAGGCTGCTTGACGAAGCGCCGAGCGACTTTTACCCTTCGCCCCCTTCATCCAGGACGATTAGCTCAGTTGGTTAGAGCGCCACGTTGACATCGTGGAGGTCACAAGTTCGAGTCTTGTATCGTCCACCTTGGCGGTTTCGCGGTTCGCTGCGAAACCGCTTCTTTTTTGGGTTTCTCGGCGTTTTCCGAGCGTTTTGAGAGTCTCGATTTTGGCGACTCTTGCTCGGTGATGTCCGGTGATGCTCCACAGTGCAGCGCCACGAGCAGCGCGCCGCCGTCACCTTTGATGGCTCGCTCGAAATGTTCCTGAGTTGTTTGGCGATAGTGCTCGTTGGCGACTCGCTCGGTGTGCCCAAGCCAACTGTTGACGACATGCGATGGGAATTGGTCAGCGAGTTCGGTATCTCGGCTGCTGCGCAAGTTGACCCACAAGCGCGGCCACGGCTTCACACCAGAACGACGGATGATTCGCTGGAATTGAGTTCGCAGGTTGACCCCTTGCCAATCGGGGACGCCTTCTTTGAATTTGCTGCGGTGCCGATTGATGACCCACACCGCCCCTGGTTCCGCTTGCTCAAACGCCTCTTGCAAAAGCGGTCGCAGTTCCGCGAAGAGCGGCACCAGCCGGCTTTCGTGTCCTTCGTGATGTTCCGTCTTCGGCGACGGGACGAACAACTCGCCGCGCTCCCAATTGATGTGCTCCCAACGCAGGCTTAATGCCTCACTGGGAACGCGCAGGCCACCGTAACGAGCCAATCCAACGAGCAAACGCCATTCAGCATCCGGGCACACGTTGATGACCCGTTGAGTGTCTTCTCGGCCGATCATCACCTGTCTCTTCTTGTTGCCCTTCGTCACGACCTTGATGTCGGCATCTTTGAAAGGGTTGGCCCCGATCAAGCGATGTTTTCTCGCGGCTTCAAAGACAGTTCTGGCAATTGAGCAGCGTTTCGCCATCGTGGCTCGTGCGAGTTCTTCCGTCTTCAAGTGACGCTCGAAATTCTCGGCATCCAGCACAGTGACATCAGCCAACAGCGTCTCGGCCGAAAAGCAATCCAGCAGATTGCGGCGAGTGTGACCGAAGACGACTTTGCTGGCGGGTTTCCAGTCCGGTGACTTCATCCGCTCGAATTCGTCGAGCCATGCGCCCAACGTCGTTGGTTGTTTCTCCTTTTCATCCGGTTCGCGAGGTTCGACAAGACCCAGCTTCGCCAGCCGCTTGTAGTCCCGCTTTCCCAGCGCGTTGAGGAATTCGACCGTCTCACCGCGGACGGTCGAGTTCGTGCGGCGTGCCTCATTGAGATGCGCGATGTGAACGAAGTACCGATCAGCAGTCGTCTTGCTGACGTTCGACAGTCGAAACGTGCGCCGCTCTTCGTCACGGTCCATGAATTGGATGATTCCCGTGCGGCTCGGTTGGTCGTATTTGAGGCTTGCCACGATCAGCTCCCCCGTTTCTTGCCGCGCGAGTTCTTCGCCTTCGGCTGAATGACGATTTCCAGGTTGAGGTATTTGCAGAGTCGCTCTAACGCTTCCAAGCTCAGTCCGCTTTGACCGGCCATCAGCCGGCTCATTTGAGAGTGTGGAATCTCGACATCCTTCGCGATGCGATAGCGGGTAGCGTCGCTCGCTTCGATGGCAGCGCGGATCTGATCGAGAACTGATTTCACTGTATTTACTCCAAAAGTTAATATCGGCCTTTTAACCTCACCGGTCAAGCCTCGCTGCTCGCAACTTGTGTTGATCGCTGCTCCAACCACGCCTTGAAGCCATCGACCGGGACGATGACACGGCGTCCGGCTCGGATATGCGGTATCGTTGGCAGCAGTTCGCGGAAGGCCCCTTCGCTCAGTCCGATCGACTTCGCGGCCTCTCGAATCGAAAGCCCGAACCGAGGGACGGCACGATCAGCACG